>NZ_JBQQBQ010000002.1:0-454370 GCF_052245915.1 Nonomuraea sp. 10N515B | reverse complement strand
CGCGACCTGTTGCGGGTATCGGGCCGTTGTGGAGGCGACCGGGGAGGTGGTGGCCGGGCCGGTGCTGGCCGCGCGGGTGGCCTGGCTGGCCGCACTGACGCAGACTCTGACGGCCGGGGTCGTCGCGGATCGGTGGAATGCGCGGGATCTGGACCTGTTGGCCGCCGGGGTGGGGCCGGATGGGCGGGTGTTGCCGGCCAAGGGGTGGATGGCGATCCGCAGGCTGGGCTGGGGGTGTGCCGCCCCGGTGACCGGCGGCGGGGTGACTGGCGGCGGGGTGACCGGCGCACTGGCCGACGCGGTGGCCATTGCCGGTGGGGTGGCCGGTGGTGGGGTGTATGTGTCGGATCGAGTGCGGCGCTGCGCCGAGGAGCAGGCGGCCCGCACACTGCGGGCGGCGCTGCATCGGCGGGGCATCGTGGCGGCGATCCTGGCCACCTGGCCGCAGAACCCGCGGCGGCGCAGCGAGGTGGAGTGGAAGGCATTGCGGGCGGCGCTGCCGGACGGGGTCACCCCGGCGGAGATCCGTAACCGTACCCGCCAGGTGCGCGCCGTGCTGGCGCGGACGGGTGTGTTGCCGGGCGACATCACCGAGGTGGAGGAGCCGCCCCGGGTGGCCGCGCAGGCGGTGCTGGCGGCGGCCGACAAGCAGTTGGTCACCCTGACCCGTGCCGCCGTCACTGGCGGCACGGGCGAAACCGGTGGTGGCGGTGGTGGCGCGGTGTTGCGGGTGCAGTTGCCGCTGAAGGCGGCTCCGGCCTCGCGCAAGGATTGGGTGTGGCATGCCATCGTGTTCACGCTGCCGCCCACCGTCTCGCCCGAGGCGAAATTGTGCACGCCCACGGTGCGCGTCGTCGGTGGCACGGTGCGCATCGATGTGCCGTTCCAGATGCCGGTCCCGGCTGCTGCGGCCACCGGGCATACCGTGGCGCTGGGCCTGGACTGGGGGTTGAACACCCTGCTGACCGGTGCCGTCGCCCGGCTGTGCGATGGCCGGGTGGTTTCTGATGGGCGGATGCTGCGCTACGACGCCACCGCGATCTCGGCCAAGCTGCACCGGCTGCGCGGCCAGCGTGAACACCTGGCCGCCAAACGCGAGCACTGCGCGGCACTGCTGTCCGGGCTGGACACCACCGACACCCGCGATACCGGCGACACTCCCGATACCGTCGATACCGGTAATACCGGTAATACTTGCGATGCCGGTGATGACAGTGATGGCGGTGATGCCCGCCGTGTGGCGGTGCAGCGCAGGCATCGGGTGCTGCAGGTCGAGCATGAGCGGGTGTGCGCCCGGATCCGAAGGCTTGATCATGCGCTGGCCTGGTCGGCGGCGAGGTGGGCGGTCGACCAGGCCCTCGCGCTCGGCGCCACAGTGATCTACGTGGAAGATCTCGCCACGCTGGAGGCGCGTGGGGTGCGTCGCGGCAACGCCGCGCTGTCGGGGCAGGTGCGCGGCGCGGTGGTCGAGGCGATCCGGCATCTGGCCGCCAAGGACGGCATCGCGGTGGTGACGGTGCCCGCCCGGGGCACCTCCCGCTACTGTCCCCGCTGCGGCGAAGGCGCCAGCGTGCTGCGCCACGTTCCCGCACCGGATCGGCTGGGCGAGCGCGGCTGGAAGTGGGCCTACTGCCCCGCCTGCGGGCTGTCGTGCGACCGAGATCACGCCGCGGCCGAGCGGATCGCCGCCCGCGGGCTGCTCGCCCAGCAGCACACCCGCACCGACCCGGCCACCGGTGTCCGCTCCATCCACACGATCGTGGAGGGGAACGTGGCCCGGGCGCGCCGCAGGAACAAGCCCACGCGTGCGGCGCGAAGGGCCCGGCGCACCCGCACCGATCTGCACCCACGCCCACCGGCCCGCTCTCGTAACAAGGACCGGCCGACCCCCAAACGACGGCAGACCAGCCGCGCCAGGACCTTCAGCAAGACGTTCGGCAAGACGTTCAGCCGTGTGCCCGACCGGCGCACGGTGCCCGCCCCCGCTCCCGGCACGCCCGGGGCGAGACAGCGTCCGGCGGGCCAGGCACCCCAGACGACCCGCCCACCAGCGGGACGTACAGGGCCTGTACGCGATCCTCACCACCGGACCGGCTTCCACCGTGTCGCAGCCACCCCCGTACTCCCCCTCGGAACGTACGCAGACGGCCCGCCACGCGCCACGCCCGCCCGGATTGCCGGAAATCCAGAGGCAAATACAGAGGATCGCAGACGTTCCACCGGATGATCCTCGACGCCACTGGTGGCCCGGATGGAACGGTTCAAGGCCGGCACCGAGCGCGCACTTGCCCAGGCTTTGCGTGAAACGCCTCACGGCGCGGTTGGCCGCCGTCCAAATCGTCGCCGTCCAGTGGGCGCTGGCACAGGACAACGCCGAACGCCTGGCCTACGGGGAGCCGGCCGACGAGCGCTACGCGGGTGCGGTGGCCGACGCGGAACACGCGTTCGCGCTGCTGGCGAACGGACTGTTCCAAGGTGCTTGGCTCCCCGAGGGACCAGGACTTTAGAGTGGATCGGTGACCAACGATCAGCACGGCCTGGCGATGACCGGGGCGAGCGCCGCCGCGATCCGGCACTACGATCGGGCGATCGACGAGTTGCTGCACTTCCGGGTGGAGGTCGACGCCGAGGCCAACGCGGCGCTGGCCGAGTCGCCGGACTTCCCGATGGGCAACGTCCTGGCGGCGTACCTCGGGCTGCTGACCACCGAGGTGGAGGACGCGCGCACGGCGCGGGCGCGGTTCGGGGCGTTCCGCCGCAGGATCGACGAGTCGTCGCTGCTGCCGCGCGAGCGCGCGCACCTGACGGCCGTGCGGGCGCTGCTCGACGGCGACTTCTTGACCTGCGGGAGGCTGCTGGGCGAGATCGCGCTGGCGCATCCACGCGACGCGCTGGCCCTGGCTGCCGGGCACCAGATCGACTTCTTCACCGGTGACGCCCGCTCGCTCCGCGACCGGATCGGCGGGGCACTCAGCGCGTGGTGCGAAGATGACCCACATTTCGGGCATCTGCTGGGCATGTACGCCTTCGGCCTCGAGGAGGCCGGGCACTACGACCGCTCCGAGGAGGTCGGGCTGCGGGCGGTCGAGCTCAACGCGCGCGACGTGTGGGGCATCCACGCGGTCGTGCACACCTACGAGATGCAGGGCAGGTTCGGCGACGGTCTGCGCTACCTGGACGCGCGGCTGCCGGACTGGTCGAGCGGGACGTTCTTCAACATCCACACGTGGTGGCACTACTGCCTGTACGCGCTGGAGGCCGGCGACGTGCCGCGGGCGCTGGCGATCTACGACTCGGTGCTGGCCGACGGGCAGTCGTGCATGGAGCTGCTCGACGCGGCCGCGCTGCTGTGGCGGCTCCATCTGGAGGGATGGGAGCAACACGAGCGCTGGCGGGCGCTGGCCGACGCGTGGCCGTTGCGGGTCGCCGAGCCGTTCTACGCCTTCAACGACATGCACGCCGTCATGTCGTACGTGGGCGCCGGGCGGGTGGGGGACGCGGAGAAGCTGATCGCCTCGCGGGAGGCGTACGTGCTGGCGCCGCTGCCTGGGGTGACCAACCAGGACATGACGCTGCGGGTGGGGCTGCCGGTGTGCCGCGCGATCGTGGCGTTCGGGCGGGGCGATTACGCGTCGGTGGTGGATCTCCTGTATCAAATCCGGCATCGGATCAACGAGTTCGGCGGCAGCCACGCGCAGCGCGACGCCGTGCAGAAGACGTTGCTGGAGGCGGCGCTGAGGGCCGGGGCGCGGGAGGTGGCGCGGGTGCTGGTGAGCGAGCGGATCAACGTGCGGCCGTGCAGTCCGTACAACTGGCTCAAGCAGGCGGCGCTCGCCGACGTGCTGGGCGACCGGGCCGCCGCGGCGGCCGCCCGGCTGCGGGCCGGGGAGCTTGTGCGCGCCGTCTGAGGCGTGGATGTCGCCGCGGCGCATGTGGCACGTCGCGTTCCGTGAGAAGATCGAGATCATGATCGGTCTGCTGCCAGGCTCAGGCCGTCGTGATCGCCATGCTCTCGCGACGGCCGCCCCCCTGATCCTCGTGCCGCGTTCGCGGATGCCCTTCCGTACCGGCGTCCCGCCCTTCGACGCCACGCCAGATCGTGCGGCATGTTCGCGCGCCATGGCCGGGTTCACGCGCGCGGGCGCCGGCCCGGTCGCATGCTGACCATGCATCGAGGAGACCGCACGCAACCTGCCCCCGCCACGGCCCTTCCTCCCGGCGTGACCAGCGCCGGTCAGCTCCCACCGCCTCTTGGTCAGCCCTCTGGTCCGGATGTGCCGGTGGCGGGGAAGGTGCCGTCCGCGTCCGACGCGACGGAGGCGGGGCGGATCCCGCCGCCCGCGTCCGACGGGACAGAGGCGGGGCAGATCCCCCCGCCCACGTCCGATATGACTGGGGCCGGGCGGGTTCCACCGCCTCCATCCGGTGTGACCAGCGTCGGGCAGCTGCCCGGTCTGCGACCTCGCCGGCGGCCCCGGGACGGAGGCGAGGCGGCCGGCGGCGACGTCGACCTGGTCGACGCGCTGGACCCGCTGGCCTGGCGCACGGTGGCCGCCTGGCTGCACGGCAAGCCCTCCGCGGCCACGCGGCAGGTCGGTCTGCAGGTGCTGGCGTCGTTCCTGCGCTGGCTGGGCGAGGAGGAGCCGGCGCTCGAACTCCTCGCCGTCACCGGAGCCCATCTGGACGCCTACTGCGAGATGGCCCGGACCGGCGCGCTCACCCGCACGCCGTCCCGGAGGCCGCTGGCGAGCAGGACGGTGGCCAGGAAACGTTCCGTCCTGCTGTCCTTCTACACCTTCGCCTGGCAGTGCGGCGTGGTACGGCACAACCAGGTCCCCGGCCGGCGGGTGACCACGGACCGCCGGCTCGCCGGCACGCGTACGCTCACCCGGGAAGAACGCCGGCAGCTGCGCCAAGGCGTCGCGCGCCTGGCCGCCGACGGCCGCACGGCCGAGGCCACCGCGGTCGCGCTGCTGGAGTCCACCGGCGCCACCGTCGACGCGCTGGCCGGCCTGACCCGGCAGGACGTCCGCAGCGTGGGCGAAGGCGCCGGCAGCCGGCCCGCTGTGATCATCGTGCATCATGGCCGGGACGACGTCGTCGCCTTCCCCGTCTCGCCGCTGGCCCGCCCGCTGCTGCGCGTGTTGTGCGCCAGCCGCCCCGCGGGCGAGCCGCTGATCAGGCGATCGGATGGCCGTCCTGTTGACCTCGACTGGCTTAGGGGCGCGCTCGCCGACGCCGCACTGGCCGGCGGGGTCCCGGAGCAGCGGGCCCGCGACCTGCACCCGCACATGCTGCGCGCCGCCGCCGTCACCGACCTCCTGGAAGACGCCGAGGCCATGCCGTCCCCGCGACCACGGCCCTGACCTGCGCCGCCCTGTCCTGACCGCACCCCACGCCGGAGCGGGTGGGGCGGTTACGGCGTGGACCCAGGTCGTCCCGGAGCCGAGCAGCAGAGCGACCTAACTGCGTGGGGCATTCGTTTCGTGGCTCGGGGGGTTGGAGCCATTTGCACGCTCTTGCAGCCATGCCGGAACGTTGATGGCCCCTTTGAGTTCGGTGTTCGTCAGGGAAACCTGGTCGGGTTTCGCCGCCACGACGATCGGACCTGAGTGCGGGCACGTTGGATAAGTTGGCATGGGTCAGAATCGCGTCGATCAGATTCGGCAGAAGGTCGTGCAGGCGTTGGACGAGGCCGGGATCTGGTACGCGGTCGATCACGGGTTCACCCCGCACATGACGCTCACCTACGGCCAGCCCGGCGACCCCATGCCCGCGCCTGTCGAGCCGACGCCGGTCACGTTCGGCGCGCTGACGCTCGCGGTGGAGGACGACCACGAGGACTTCCCCCTCACCGGCCCGGCCGCCGCGCCCGCCACCCCCGGCATGCCGGGGGTGCCCGACCTGGAGATGCCGGAGGACGGTGACGGCCTGGCCGTCAAGCACTCCCCCGCCCTGGAGGTGAAGGCGGGCCGCGTCCTATCCGACCGCAACCTGAGGCGCATGCAGCAGGCCGCAGACATCCTCAAGGAGATCATGCGGGAGGTAGGCGTCGACGTCCCGGACGAACACGACCCGACCCGCCGCCAGCCGCCGGAGCTGCCGCCCGAGCCGATGATCCACCCCGACTCGACCGCGCCCTCGGCGCTGCCCGAAGAGGTAAAGACGCTCACCGTCGAGCAGTTGCACGCGGGCAAGGCGATCCTCGACTTTCTCGCGGAGGCGGGGTGAAACGTGCTGCGGCTGGTGCCTGTGACGCGGGCGCAGGCGTGCTCGTTCGTGGACGGCGAGCACCGGCACCTGGGGCACCGACCCGAGCGGAGGGCCTAGATCTCTGCGAGATACGACCCAAGAGCGTCCCGCCGGCACGTGGCTAGGGAGCCTGGAGGGCCCGCCCGGCCCATGCCAGCGGAAAGCCGGTCGATCTAACCGGCCTCGCGGTTAACCAGCAAGGTGGCGATCGGAGCTGGCAACCGCGACGGCGGCCACCATCGCGGATGCGGGAGCCTTATACGGGACCACAGTCCGATGCCGTGTAGATTCCTCGGCCGCGGGGGGCTCCGGTGCCAGCGTATCGAAACGATTTGTAGAGGTCCGCGCCGGAGATCGTGAAGGGGCCTTTATCGGGCCAGTTGTTAATGTCCACGCAGAAGGTCTTGGACGTGGTGCAGGTGTTCTTCACCTCAACGTAGCGGCTCTGCTTTTCCGAATACCACTTCGAGACGGACAGGCCACAGGCGGCCGTGGCATTCGTCTCCGACGAGACCCCCGCAGATGCCAGGGCGGGGGTCGTTCCGCCCATGAGCGCAGCCGCTGCGATGAGCCCACCTGCCAAGGTGCCGATCTTACGTCCTAGCAACTTGTTTCTCCTGTTCCGAGGCGCCCAGTCGGTCGTCGCTGGGATGGATCATGAACCTCAGACTAGGGATCGGCGGTATAAAGCCGGTATGCCGCCCACGCCGCCGGCGCGGCCTCGTCGGCCTGCTGTTCTGGTGGATCACTCACCGCTTAAGCCGCACATCACCACGGATGGTCTGGACGCCCGCTACGGCCGTGCAGACCATCCGCACATCCGTGCACTCGACTTCGGAATCTGACCTTCAGGTCATCGGATCGTTCCAACCCCCGAGCTTGATCACCCTAGCGGCCACGGTCGGCGCCTTGATCACGGGGGTCCCGGTGCTGACCGGGCGCGGATCGCACACAACCGCACACCGATGTCAGCCAAACCGGGGGGTAAGGCAGATGACTGCCGTCGCAGAGGATGCGCGGATCAGGGAGCTCAAGGGACTCCTGGCCGAAGAGGGCTCGAAGATCGAGCGCATCGAGGGTTGGGCGGGCCCGGGATTGTCGGGGGCGACCGGTAGTGTTTCGGCACATGGATCGGCAACTCACCCTCATGGTCGTGCACGCCCACCCCGACGACGAGTGCCTCAGCACCGGCGGCATCCTGGCCCGCTACACCGAAGAGGGCATCCGCACGGTCCTGGTCACCTGTACCAACGGCGAGCAGGGCGATGACCAGGACGGCATCAAACCGGGCGAGGCGGGGCACGATGACGCGGCGGTGGCCGCGCGCCGGCTCGCCGAGCTGCGCGAGTCGGTCGCTCACCTGGGCATCGACCACCTGGAGCTGCTCGGCTACCGCGACTCGGGCATGGAAGGCTGGACGGCCAACAGCCATCCCGACGCGTTCGCCAACGTGCCCGTCGAGGAGGCCGCGGGCAGGCTCGCCGCGCTGATGGAGCACTACCGCCCCCAGGTGGTGGTGACCTACGACGAGACGGGCGGCGGCGGATATGGCCACCCGGACCACGTCCAGGCCCACCGCATCACGGCCGCGGCGGTGGAGTCGACCGGCATCCCCGACAAGTTCTACTACACGGCCATCCCCCGGGCCGCCATCAAGCGCATGTTCGAGATGATGCGCGAGCACGGGATCGACCTCGGCTTCGAGCCGTCCGACGACTTCGGCACGCCGGACGAGCGCGTCACGAGCGTCGTCGACGTCACGCCCTACATCGACCGCAAGCTCAAGGCGATCAAGGCCCACGAAAGCCAGGGGGAAAACATCTTCCTGTTCCGCATGCCGCAGGAGGCCCAGGAGCAGGCGTTCTCGCACGAGGCGTTCGAGCGGGTGCTGAGCAAGGTGAGCGTCCCCGACCACGAGGAGGACCTGTTCGCGGGCCTGCGTGACAGCTAGGCCGCAAGCGTCCCGAATATTCTGACCGGCGGCGCCGCTCGGTGTGGCGGGGGGCGTATCAGATCCAGCCGCGGCGGGTGGCCTCCATCGCGACCTGGAAGCGGGTTCGCGCTCCGAGGCGGCGCATCAGCTTGGTGATGTGCCGCTGCACCGTGCGCTCGCTCCACCCCAACGCCCGCCCGGCGGCCTTGTCGGTCGCCCCCGACGCCAGCAGCGTGAGCAGCCGCTCCTCCTCCCGTGACAACTCCCCGCCCTCGGGCGCCGACTCCGCGCCCGACCCGGTCAGCCGGACCGGCACGCTGCGCTCCCACACCGCCTCGAGCAACGCGACCAGCGCGTCGAGCAGCGGCGATGCGTGGATCAGGTACGACGCGGCGACCACGCTGTCCCCGGCCCGCGGCAACGGGATGATCGCCAGCCGGTCGTCGGAGATGGCCAGCTTCATCGGCAGGTCCGCGGCGATCCTGGCCTGTTCACCGTGCCGCATCCCGGCGGTGACGTCCTCCGCCCAGCCGGGCAGCTCCAGCACGCTGGTGTCGTACACCACGCGATACTTCACGCCCCGTTTGAGCAGGTTGAGCTCGATCGGGTTGGACTCGGTGTGCTCCTGCGGGTCGGCGTACGGCGGTCGGTCGAACCCGCGCATCTGGACCCGCGTGTCCTGCTGCAGTTGCACCCACCGGTGGTTGACCTCGTCGCGCCCCGAGATGGCCTCGAGGCTGCTGTCGGGCGAGACCGCGATGTAGCGCACGGGCCGCCCGGTCGAGCGGGTGGCCAGGCCGAGCTCGACCAGGGACTGCAGGGTGCGCCTGGCGGCCGAGGCGGGGAGATGGCAGTCGTGGACGATCTCCGTGACCGTGGCCTGGGTGCGGCGGACGAGCGCGTCGTACACCTCCTCGTCCTGCGGTCCGAGACCGATCGCCTCCAGCACAGCCGCCGTCCCCTTCGTGTCGGGTTTACGTCACATGACAGGAAGTCATCACCAACCGATCTTGTCAGGAAACAGCCGGAAATGTCAGCGGTCATGAGCAGCAGCCGCCGTCGATCAGCGACGTGTTCCCGCACGACCGGGTCGTCGGCCGCGGTCATGCGGTAAGGCCGCCGAGTCATCAGGGGCGCGGGTGGCACACCCGCCCTTCGGGGGTAGCTGACCAGTACGGGGGGGTGGACATGGACTACGAGCAGTTCGTCAAGATCGTGGGCCGGAGGATCGGGCAAAGCGCCGAGTCCGCCGACCGCGCCGTGGAGGCCACGCTCCAGACCCTGTCCGAGCGGCTGTCGAAGGAGCAGAGTCACGATTTGATGGGCGAGGTCCCGCCGGAAGCGATGCGGCTGCTCTCTACCGAGGACGCCCCGGAGCCCTTCGACGCCGACGAGTTCCTCCACCGCGTAGCAGGCCGCGAAGGCGTGGACCTCGAAACGGCTGACCGGCACGCGCGGGCCGTCTTCTGGGCACTCGGGCAGACCGTGAGCCCCGACGAGATCGCCTACCTGGCGGCCGACCTCTCCCCCGACTTCGCACCCCTGCTCGAGGAGGCCAGGCGGCGGCACATCGACATCGTCCCCGCCGGGCGGTTCCTAGACGCGGTGGCCAGACGCGCCGCCCTCGACCGCGCAGGCGCGCACCGCGCCACCGAGGCGGTGCTGGAGACCCTCGCGGAACGCATCACCCCCGGCGAGGTCGAAGACCTGATCAGCCGCCTGCCCGTCCAGCTGCACGCGCCGCTGAAACGCGGCGTGACGGCGCGGGCGACCCGCATGCCGGTGGAGGAGTTCGTCCGCCGGATCGCCGAGCGCGAGAACGTCCCTCCACAGGCGGCCCGCGAACACGCCCTGGCCGTCTTCACCACGTTGCGCGAGTCCATCCCCAGCGAAGAATTCTCCGACCTGACGGCCCTGCTGCCCAGCGAGTACGCATCCCTGCTCCCCCGCTCCTGACGACCGCGCATCAGGCCCGCCGGGCCGTCAGCCGCCCTCGGCGCCCCGGCGCCGACCCCTGACGAGACCGAACCCCATGATCAGGACGAGCACGACGACAGCCGCCCTCGCCACGATCCACCCCCAGCCCAGGCCTGCTCCGCCCACAGCGGCCGACGGCGGGGTCTCGGCGACAAGCCCGAAGAACGCGAGCAGCCGAAGAATCATGCCCCTACCACGTGCGGCCGCCCACGGAGGGTTCACGGTGGCAAGGACTCAACACCACCATCAAACGCCGGATCATGCACGGGCCGCCGGTGTGTACGACCGGTCAGAAGGCGAAGCCGCCGGGGCGGCCGTTGCGGTCGGCGATCAGGCCGGCCAGGGTGGCGAGGGCGATCTCGGGAGGAGTACGTGAGCCGATGTTGAGCCCGATGGGCCGGTGCACCCGGGCGATCTCCTCCGGCGGCACACCCAGGTCGGTCAGCGCCTGCACGTGTGGCCCGGTATGGCGGGGACTGCCCATGATGCCGATCCACCGGGCGGGCGACTTGAGCAGGTCGCGAAGAACGGGGCCGATCTCCTCGCGGTGATGGTCGGTGAGCACCACATCGGCCGTGGCGTCGACGTAGTCGCCGATCTCGGTCTCCGCCGTGAACCCGCCGAGGCGGCGCCCGGGATCGGGCTCGAAAAGAACCGTGCGGTAGCCGAGCTCGGCACCGAACCTCAGCAGACAGTCGGCCACCGGAGAGGCGAAGACGGCGACCAGCGTCCGCCCGGCCTCCTCCGCGGGAGCCTCACTGTGGGCCACCTCACACGCCGGGTCTTCGTCATGGGTGTGGGTCATAACCGCAGTCTGACACGAAGCGGCGCATCTGCGCCGTAGCGCGTGCCGGGAAACCCGGCAGCCACCGCCTCGAAACAAGGTCGAAACTCTCTCTTCCCCCGTGCCGGATTCTTCTTTATCCTCATCCTCAAGAAAATCTGTGAACGTTCACAGTGCGGCCCTTGCCGCCCGCAGCGCCACTACATGCTGGACCCCTTGGCGCGGTTGCCGAAGGTGCGCCGGATGGTCGAGGAGGAGAAGTTCTTCGTCGTGCACGCGCCGAGGCAGTCGGGGAAGACGACCACGATCAAGGCATATGCGGAAACGCTGAGCGCCGAGGGCGAGTACGCCGCGGTCTACGCCTCATGCGAGACCGCCTCGACCGCCCACCGCGGCGCCGCGCCCGCGGAGGATCGGATTCTCACGAGGCTCAGCCAGATGGCCGCGTTGGCCGGGCTACCGGAGGAGTGTCGGCCACCGTCGCCGTGGCCGGATGCACCGGAGGGCAATCGAGTGCTGCACGGGTTGAGCGAGTGGGCGCGGCGCTCACCACGTCCGATCGTGCTCTTCCTCGATGAGATCGACGCGCTGCAGGGTGACGATCTGGTGAACGTGCTACGGCAGCTGCGCGACGGGCACAACAGCCGTCCGGCGCCGTTCCCGCAGAGCGTCGCGGTGTGTGGGATGCGCGATGTGCGGGACTACAAGGCCGCGTCGGGCGGCAACCCCGAGCGGCTGGTCTCCTCCTCCTTCAACATCAAGGTGTCGATGCGGCTCGCGGACTTCACCTATGATCAAGTGGCCGAGCTGTACGGCCAGCACACCGAGGCCACCGGCCAGGAGTTCGAGCCGGCGGCGGTGGGGCGCGCGTTCGAGGCGAGCCAGGGACAGCCGTGGCTGGTCAACGCCCTCGCCTACGACATCATCAGTGATCGGGGGATCACCGGCCTGATCACCGATGAGCTGATGGACGAGGCGGTCGAACGGCTGATCCGGCAGCGGGCCACCCACCTGGACTCCTTGGCGGCCCAGCTGCACGAGCCGCGGGTCAAGCGCATCATCGAGCCGATGCTCGCGGGCCTGACCGTGGCGACCGAGAATGTGGCCGTCTACCACGACGACGTCTCCTACGTGCGCGACCTCGGCCTGATCACTCGAAGCAGGCCGCTGCAGATCGCCAACCCGATCTACCAGGAGGTCATCACCCGGGCGCTCGCGGCACAGGTCGAGGACCGGCTCGTCGTGGAGCCGCGCGGCTTCGTCACGCCGGACGGGCGGCTGGACATGGCCAGGCTGGTGGAGGAGTTCGCGGCGTTCTGGCGCAAGGATGGGGAGATCCTCACAGGCGGCCAGGCCTATACCGAGGCCGCCGCCCAGCTGGTCTTCATGGGATTCCTGCACCGGGTCGTCAACGGCGGCGGGATCATCGACCGCGAGTACGCCCTGGGGCGGGGGCGGATCGACCTGTGCGTCCGCTGGCCGTACCGCGACGGCGACGGCAAGCGCGTGTGGCAGTGGGAAGCCGCCGAGCTCAAGGTCGACCGGCCTGGCCGCCCCGACCCCGTCTCCGAGGGCCTGGCCCAGTTGGACCGGTATCTCGACCATCTCGACCTGGACACCGGTGTCCTGATTGTCTTCGACACCCGGCCGGATGCCCCGCCCGTGGCCGAACGTACGGTTGTCACGACCGCCGGCACTCCCTCCGGCCGGCAGGTCACCTTGATGCACGCCTGACTGCGGGTGCGGAGGGGGTGCCGCGGAGATCGTTTCCGTTGCGCCGTGGCGGAACCACACGTCCCTGTGGGGAGATTGCTCGCGATCCTGGCTCAACACCAGCAGGTAACAGGGCAGCCTACTGGGATGCGGGGACTTCGCCCGAGCCGCGGACGATCAGGCGGGTGGGGACCAAGGACCTGCGGGCCTTGGACTTGTCGCCGTCCAGCCTGGCCAGCACCAGCTCCGCCGCCACCACCCCCATCCCCGCCGGGTCCTGGGCCACCACGGTCAGCGGCGGGTCCAGGCATTCGGCCAGGGGCAGGTCGTCGAAGCCGACCAGGGCCACGTCCTTCCGCCCCGATCGGGATAGGGCCACCACCGCGCCCATCGACGCCAGGTTGTTGCCGGCGAACAGGGCGGTCGGCGGGTTGGGGAGGGACAGCAGGCGCAGGGCGGCGAACTGGGCGGCCTCCTGGTCATGGCCGGTTTCCACCAAGGCACGGTCGAAGGGCAGGCCGGCGTGGTCGAGGGCGTCGCGGTAGCCCTGGAAGCGTTCGCGGCGGGTGTAGAGGGTGGAGGGGAGGTCGCCGATGAAGCCGATTCTGCGGTGGCCGTGGGTGATGAGGTGCGCGACTCCGGCCCTGGCGCCCTCTCTGTTGGCGCTCACAACGCAGTCCGCCGTCAGGCCGACGGCGGGGCGGTCGAGGAAGACAATGGGCAGGCCGGCGACGCGTTCGGTACGCAGGTGGCGGTGGTCGCTGGCGGCCGAGGGCACGACCACGAGGGCGCTCACCCGCCGGGCCAGGAACGCCGCGATCAGCGACTGCTCCAGGTCGGGCGTCTCGCTGGAGGAGCCGACGATGAGGGTGAGGCCGCGGGCGCGTACGACGCTCTCGACGCCGCCCGCGACCGTGCCGAAGAACGGGTTGCCCATTTCGGGGATGACCAGGCCGATCGCGGCGTCTCGCGCGCCGACCCGCATGTTGCGGGCCATCAGGTTGGGCTGGTAGCCCAGTTTCCTGACGGCTTCCATGACGCGTTCGCGGGTCTCGACGGCGACGGGGCCGTCGTCGTTGAGCACCCGCGAGACGGTCTTCGCCGTGACCCCGACCTCGCGGGCCACGTCTGTCATCGTCGGACGCCGCATTTGAGCCATGCTAGTGGCCGCCGATCATCCGTCAGGACAAGCCGATCGCCTCCGCCGCGCCCTTGTCCGCCACCACGGCCTTGCCCTCCGACACCTGGAGCGCCCCGGTCATGATGGCCACCACCTCGGCCATGCTGTGGTCGCCCGGCTTGATCTGGGCGACCCTGCGGCCGAGGCGCTGGACGTGGATGCGGTCGGCGATCTCGAAAACGTGCGGCATGTTATGGCTGATCAGCACGACCGGCGTGCCGCCGTCGCGGACCCGCCTGATCATGTCGAGGACCTGCCCGGACTCCTTGACGCCGAGGGCCGCGGTGGGCTCGTCCATGACGACGACGTGGGTGGCCCACGCCACCGCCCTGGCCACTGCCACGCCCTGCCGCTGCCCGCCGGACAGCGACTCGACCGGCTGGGTGAGCGAGCGCAGCCCGATCTTGAGCGAGGCCATGTGCTTGGCGGACTCCTCGCGCATGCGCTTCTTGTCGAGCATGCGGAAGACGCTGCCGAGGATGCCCGGTTTGCGGAGTTCCCTGCCCAGGAACATGTTCGTCGCGATGTCGAGGGAGGCCGCGACCGCGAGGTCCTGGTAGACGGTCTCGATGCCGTGCCGGCGCGCGTCGATCGGGGATCGCAGGCGCACCGGCTTGCCGTCGAGCATGATCTCGCCGGAGTCGGGCTGGAGCGCGCCGGTCAGGGCCTTGATCAGGCTGGACTTGCCGGCACCGTTGTCGCCGATGACCGCGAGCACCTCGCCGGGCATCAGGTCGAAGTCGGCGCCGTCGAGCGCGGTCACGTGGCCGTATCGCTTGACCAGGCCGCGGGCCTGGAGCACCGGGGTGGTCATCGGGTCCTCCTGCGGGAGAGCTGGTCGACGGCGACGGCGAGGATCACCAGGACGCCGGTGATGAGCGTCTGGTAAATCGACGGTACGCCCATCAGTTGCAGGCCGTTGCGGAACACCCCGACGATGAGGGCGCCCACCAGCGTGCCGATCACCAGGCCGCGCCCGCCGAACAGGCTCGTCCCGCCGAGCACGACCGCGGTGATGCTGTCGAGGTTGTCGGTCTGGCCGGCCTGCGGGTCGCCGACGCCGGTACGGGAGACGAGCAGCAGGGCCGCGACGCCGTACACGAGACCGGCGAGGGTGTAGACGCCCACGGTCAGCCGCCGCGTCCTGATGCCGGTCAGCCGGGCCACCTCGGGGCTGTTGCCGAGCGCGTACACGTGCCGGCCCCACGCCGTGGACCCGAGCAGGTACGCGAACAGCAGGAACAGCAGGATCGTCAGCAGCGACCCGTAGGTGACGTTGGTCTGCCCGACCTGGATCGTCTGCCCCAGGAGCGTCAGCACCGGCGGCAGATCCGTGATCGTCTGCTCGTTGGAGTAGATGTGGGTGAGTGCGAAGACCACGTTCAGCATGCCCAGCGTCACGATGAACGGTGGCAACGAGATCTTCATCACCAGCAGCCCGTTGACCAGCCCGAACCCGGCGCACACGGCGAGCCCGGCGGCCACCGCGAGCAGCGGCGGCAGGCCGCTGTCGACGGCCAGCTTGGTCATCACGATCCCGCCGAACGCCATGATCGCGCCACAGGCCAGGTCGATGCCCGCGGTGAGGATGATCAGGGTCTGCCCGATGGCGAGCGTGCCGACCACCATGACCTGCTGGATGATCAGCGAGAAGTTGGGACCGGTGAGGAATTGAGGGCTGTTCAGCGCGAAGAACAGGCAGGCCAGCACGAGGGCGATCGCCGGGCCGGCGATCGGTGTCGAGATCAGGCGACGCGGCAGCGTCGCTTCCATGACGGCCATGTCAGCCCCAGCAGTTGGCCAGGCCGAAGGCCGTGTCCTTGGCCTCGACGCCGGTGACGGACTTGTCGGTGATCAGGGTGACGCCGGTGTCGGTGTAGCCGGAGGCCTTCTTGCCGGCCTTGGCGAACTCGGCCACCGCCTTCACGCCGTCCTCGGCCATCTTGAGCGGGTACTGCTGGCTGGTGGCGGCGATCTGGCCCGACTGCACGGCCTTGACGCCGGCGCAGCCGCCGTCCACGGAGACGATCAGCACGTCCTTCTCGCGGCCCTTGGCCTTCAACGCGGTGTACGCGCCCATCGCGGCGGGCTCGTTGATGGTGTAGACGAGGTTGATGTCAGGGGCCTTCTGCAGGCAGTTCTCCATCGCGGTCTGGCCCTTGGACTGGTCGCCCTGGGTGTCCTGGGAGCAGACGACGGACGGGTCGCCCGCCGGGACGCCGAACCCCTTGAGGAAGCCGTCGTGCCTGAGCTGGCCGACCGTGACGCCTGGCGCCAGGTCCAGCGTGGCGATCTTGGCTGGCTTGCCGGCCATGGCCGCCTTGGCGTACTGGCCGATCAGCTCGCCGGCCTTGAAGTTGTCTGTGGCGAAAAGCGCGTCCGTGGCGTCCTGCGGCTCGGTGGGTGTGTCGAGGGCGATCACCAGGACGCCGGCGTCGCGGGCCTTCTTGATCGCCGGGACGATGGCCTTGGTGTCGCTCGGCGTGATGAGAATGCCCTTCACGCCGGCGGCGACCATGTTCTCGATCGCCGTGATCTGAGAGGCGTTGTCACCGTCGAACTTGCCCGCGGCGCTCATCAGCTCCAGACCGTTGGCCTGGGCGGACTTCTGCGCGCCCTCCTTCATCTTGACGAAGAACGGGTTCGTCTCGGTCTTGGTGATCAAGCCGACCTTGGGGGTGGTGGTGGCGGCGGTCTCGGTGCCGCCTCCGCCTCCGCAGCCGGTGACGAGGAGGGAGGTGATGAGCAGACCGGCCGACAGTTTTGCATTCATGAGCGGGTTCCTATCTCGGGGGATGCAATGTCAACGATGACATATGTCAACGTTGACATCCGCCGTGCTGCGATGATGGACTCCCGTCCGAGAAACGTCAATGCCCCCATGCCGTAACAAATCGGCAACGCGCTGGAAAGGCGGGCCTATGAAGGCAGGCCAGATGATCGCTGTCCTGGGCGAATGCGTCGCCGACGGCTTCACCGAACGGCACTCCGCCGGCGCGGATCCGGGTGGGCTGGCGTTGCGCGTGCTTCCCGGCGGCGGGCCCGCCAACACGGCCGTGGCCCTGGCCCGTCTCGGCACCCCCACGCGGTTCCTCGGCCGGATCTCGGGGGACGTGTTCGGCGGGCTGTTCCGGGAGCACCTCGCCTCCTCCGGCGTCGACCTGTCGGCATCCGTCGACGCCAAGGAGCCCAGCACGCTCGCCGTCGCCGCGCTGGACGCCGGGGGGCAGGCCGAATACACCTTCTACGCGGAGGGGACCGCCGACTGGCAGTGGACGCCGTACGAGCTGGACTCCTCCCTGCTCGGCGCGGCGGCATGCCTGCACACCGGCTCGCTCGCCCTGGCCAGGGAGCCCGGGCGGGCGGCGATCGAGGAGTTCGCGCGGGCCGCCGCCGGGCACGCCACGATCTCCCTCGACCCGAACGTCCGCCCCACGCTCGCCTCCCGGGACGACTACCCGGTGGCCCGGTGGTGCGAGTGGGCCGACATCCTCAAGCTCAGCGACGACGACCTGGGATTCCTGGTGCCGGGCGTACCTCTGGCACGTGCCTGCGACGACTGGCACGAGGCCGGCGCACGGCTCATCGTGATCACCAAGGGCGCGGCCGGCGCAGTGGTGTCGCTGGACGGCGAGCGCACGACTGTCCCGGCTCCCGAGGTCGACGTCGTGGACACGGTCGGCGCGGGCGACTCCTTCACGGCCGGCCTGCTGCACAGCCTCGGCTCCAAAGGGCTGCTCGGCGGCCGTCTCGACGATCTCACGCTTGGTGCGGCGGTCGAGGCGGCGGAGTTCGCGGTTCAGGTGTCAGCGATGACGTGCTCGGTTCCGGGCGCGAACCCACCGTGGGCGGACCAGCTCGCCACTCTTTGAGCACGTCAGGCGAGGTCGTCGAGCAGCTGTTCCGCGACCAGTTCCTCCGGGACGGCGAGGCCACGTGATCGCATGGCAGGGGCCAGCCCAGAATCCCAGGGCGCGTCCGTCACCCGACCAGGTGACAGGGTGCTGCCCTCCCCCAGAGCTCTCAGGTAGTCAGCCGTGGACATGCGCCACGGCTCGGCGCCCGTCTTGGCCATGGTGTAGGCGGCGATCCGCAGCCCTTCGCCGTCGAAATCGCCGTGGTAGTGCAGCCTGGTGCCGGGCAGGGAGCGGAGCAGGCGGATGGCGGCGCTGTTGGGCCATCCGGAAGTGCACACCAGGGGCGGGCACGACGTGCCGAAGCGCTGCTGGGCGAGCGCCAGGACGGACGGGTTCTCCACTACCCACACGTCGCGTTCCCGCAGCTCCAAGACGCCCTGCCGGAGCTGGGCGAGGGTGATGACGCTGGCCTGGCCGTCCCAGATCCGCAGGACTCTGGCCAGGGCGGAGTCACCGGCGGGTCGTAAGCCGGCGACCAGGACCGTCGTGGACAGGGCGTCGCAGGCCACGCCCGCCCGCTCCCACAACGCCCGCCGGGCCTCGGCACCCTCTGGCGCGGGCACGTCGTAGAGCGTCGACAGGGCCTTCAGCACCAGAGAGGACAGCCTGGTGCCGTCGTCCAGGGCGTGCGGGTCGCCGGTCACGTCGGCCGCGAGCGCCGCCAGCGGCCGTCCCGAGGCAGGTAGTGCGGCGAGCACGGCGAGGGTCTGATGGAGGAGGTCGGGGCCGGCGCGGACGGCGGACAGGGCCAGCAGCGCCGGCTCGGCGGTGACCACCGGGTGGGTGGTGAACCAGTCCAGCAGTGCTTCGCGCTCCTGCCGCCGCTCCGCCCGCCGGCGTCTGCGGTCGTCGAGCGGGCCGATCAATGCCTCGGTGACGGCACGGACGTCGAGCCCGCCCAGCGCGGCCTCCAGCCGGGCCACGTCGATGGTGGTCGACGGGCCCGGGTAGCGGTCGAGGCCGAGCAGGTCGGCCACGGCGGCCTGCTGCTCGTCCTCCAGGCCGGTGACTTTGACGCGGCTGACCTGGTGGCCGGAGGAGAGCCGCTCGTGCAGGGCCGCCCAGACCGGCCGCAGCGCCGCCGCCCGCAGCCGCTCCGGGACGGCGGGCACATCATCGGGCAACCGGTCGGCCGCGGTCCGACCCAAGGCCGCCTCCCTGGCCCCCGGCAGATCCGATGCGGTCGAATCGGGCGCGACCAGGTCGGAGGCGATCGGGTCGGACACGGCCGGACCGGACACGGCTGGGCCGGAGGCGATCAGGTGGTACGCGATCGGGCCGGAGGCGGCCGGGCCGGAGGCGGCCGGGCCGGAGGCGGCCGGGCCGGAGGCGGCCGGGCCGGAGGCGGCCGGGCCGGAGGCGGCCGGGCCGGAGGCGGCCGGGCCGGAGGCGGTCATTCGGTCGCCACCGTACGGTAGCCGTTCCAGACGAAGCGGGCCGTCGTCACCGCGTCGTCGCCATCCCCCGTGATGAGCTGATGGATCGCGATCCCGTCCAGCTCACGGTATTCGCACCACTCGTGGTCGGACGTGAGCACGAGATCCAGCCCCAGATCCACCAGCAGCTCGAACACCTGCCCCCGATTCGTCCGGTCCACTCCCACGAAGACCTCATCCAGCAGGATGAACCGCGGGCACCCAGGATCGGTCTGATAATGCGCGGCGACCGCGGCGAACAGCGGCAGGTGCAGCGCGATCGCCTTCTCCCCACCCGACAGCGCCCCGTGCAGCTTCCTGGTGAGATCCTGCCACCCCTGCCCGTCCCCGCGATCGAGCTTGACCATGAACCGGTGCCAGGCCGTGTAGTCGAGCACCTTCATCAGCTGGTCCTCCCAGCTCGCCGCGGAGTTGTCGGCCCGCGCCTCCTCCACCCGATCCCTGAAGAAGACGTAGAGGGCCTCCTTGTCGGCCTCGTTCAGCCCGGCCGGGTCGCGGAGCAGCAGGTCGCGGGCGGCCCGGGTGCCGGCGGACTGGGCCGGGTCCACCTGCCACACCAGCCGCACCGCCACCCGGGAGGCGGTGCGGACGCGTTCGAGGCGCTGGTTCATGCCCTCGACCAGCGCGGTGGCCTGCCTGATCCGGTCGGCGAGATGCCGCCGCGTGTCCCCGGCCAGCGTGCGATCGAACAGGTCCCGCTCCGCCTCCGTGATGTCCGAGCGCCGCTCGTCGCGCTCTTTGCGCAGCGCCGTGCTCAGCGCGGCCGCCCCGGCCCGGACACCGCCGACGGTGGCCGTCAGGACCTGGACGTCGTCGTCGGGCGCCAGCTCCAGATCCGCCCGGTCGGCGAGTGTCTCCCTGGCGTGGTGGAAGGCGTCCTGCAGCCGGGCCTCGGCTTCCCTGACGTTCTTGTTCTCGTACGGCACCGCCGCCAGCCGCTCGGCCACGGCCCTGGCCGCCTCGAGCACCGCCCGCACCCCGGCGTCCGGGGCCAGCTCGACGGGCACCCGCGCGTCGTCGGGCAGGTGCCCGGCCGCCAGGCGGCGGAAACGTTCGGACACCGCCTCCCGTGCCAGGCCCGCCTCGGCGTGCTTGTCCTCGGCCGTGCCCAGCTCGCCTTTGAGCCGGCCGAGCCGGGCGTTGAGCTGGGCCAGGTCGTCGTGGATCGACTTGATGAGGCGGCGGCAGGCCTGGTGGGCGGTCTGGGTCGCCTGGAGCTGCTCGAGCACGTGCAGGTGCTCGACGCCGACCGTGGACTCGATGGCGGCCAGCCGCTCGGCCAGCACGACGGCGGCGGCCGCGGCCTCCTCGGCGCGTTCGACGGCCCTCACGGCGAGCTCCTGGTATTCGCCGGCGGTCTCGGCGGCGGCGTCGGCGCGGTCGCGGGCGGCCCGGGCGTCGCCGCGGCGGTCGTGCCAGACGGCGCCCGTCGTCTCGGCGGTGCGGAGCGCCTCCTCCAGGTTGTCCAGCGCGGGCAGCGCGGTCGGGAGAGCGTGTCCCGCCGCCAGCTCGGTGAGCCGCCGCAGCGACCTGCCGGCCTCCTTCTCGCGCTCGTGCAGCCGGCCTTCCTGCGCCCGCAGCTGGTCCTCCAGCAGCGCCACCTTCTTCACCGCGCCGTCGAGGACCTGGAGAGCCTCGGCGTAGGGTCTCCGGTCCGGCCTGCGGCGCAGCTCGGCGGCCAGCGTGTCGCGGTCGCCCGCGAGCACGGCGAGCAGGTGGTCGCAGTCGGCGATCAGGCCCGCGAGCTCGCTCAGCCGCTCGTCCAGCTCGGCGATGCGGCGGCGCCTGGCGCGTTCGCGGGCGGCGGCGCCGATGTAGGAGGGCTCGGGCTTGACCCAGCGACCGGCGGCGGGGCCGAGCCGCCAGGTGCCGTCCGCGCCGATGACGGCGGGATGGTCGACGCCCATCGCGGTGGGCGCGAACGCGATGCCGGACAACACGGTGTCGGCCGGCGCCGGGGAGTCGGGCTCGGGGATCAGCACGTGGGCCAGGCTGTAGGCGGGCGCGGGCCGCGACAACGCGGCCACGGCGAAGGCGTCGTGCTCGCCCGCGTCGAACCCGCCGTCGGGCAGCAGCCACAGGTCGAGCAGGCCTGCGGCCTCGAGTGCGGCCTCCACCCCGGCCTGGGCGACGAGGTCGATGCCGGATCTGAAGGCCACCGCCCGCCACAGCGGCGCGCCCGCGCGTCCGTCCCTCGCGGCGGGGGTACGGGTGTGCGGGGCAGGCGGCTCCAGCACTCCCTGCCCGTCGAGCCCCTCGCGTTCCCCGGCCAGCTCGGCGCGTTCGGCCATGAGCCCTTCGCGGAACGTCGTCAGCTCCTGCTCCCTGGCCGCCAGCCGGACGGCGGCCGTGGTGCGGGCCGTGCCGACCAGCTCGTCGGCCTGCTCGAACCGGTCCACCAGGCCGGCCAGCTCATCGGGGTCGAGCCGGAGCTGGGTGCAGCCGCTCGCCCAGTCGGCCAGGGCGGCGGCCAGGTCGCGGGCGCGCTCGTCGCGGAGGCGTTCGGCCTGGTCGTGGGCCTGCTGGGCGGTGGCGAGGCCGTCTCTGGCCCGGTCACGGTCCTGCTCGGCGGCGGTGCGGCGGTTGATGGCCTCCTCGTGGGTCAGGGCCGCGGCCCTGACCTCCCTGATCTGGGCGGCACGGCTGGTCACGGCGGCCCGCAACAGCTCCCGCGCGCGGCGCACGGCTTCCTCGCCGTCGCGCACGCTCTCCAGGGCGACAGACGGCGGGGCGACGCCGAGTCGGTCGTCGCCGCCCGCCCCGGCACCGTCGCCGGATCGAGGCCGGCGCGCGGCGTCGGCATGAGGGCTTTCGGTCCCGGACATGGATCTCCCGGCGCCACCGCCCCGGCCACCTTCGTCACGAGAGGCGCCCTGCGTGGCGCGCTGGCCGGGAGACGCGTGCAGGTCAGCGCCCTCGTCGGGAGACGCGGCCCGGCCTGCGCGCTCGCTCTCCTCATGAACCGCGAGCAGCCCCGCGCGTTCGGCCGCGTGGCGGGCTTCGGTGCGGGCTCGGTCGGCGAGCGCTGCGGCCGTGCGGGCGGCCGCCTCGGCGTGCGCCGCCGCCTCCTGCTTGCCGGTGGCGGACCGGGCCGCCGTCCCCGCCTGGTCGCGGAGCCCGGCCGCCCTCTCGTGGGCGCTTTGCGCTTCGGTGCGGAGCCGGTGCAGGTCGCTGCCTGCCTTGTAAGCCTCGCTCTCCTTCAGCCCGTCGATCTGTGCGGCCAGCGCCAGTTCCTGGGCCTCCTCCTCCCCCAGCCTCGCCGTGGCGGCCAGCAGCTCGTCCTCGGCCTCCTTCAGAGCCTCTCGCTTGGCCTTGGCCTCGGCGGCGAGCGAGTCCATGGTGTAGCCGGCCGAGGTCACGGCGGCCGCCGCGGCGCGCAGCACGCGCTGGGCGTATCCGCACTGCCGGGCGGCGAGCCGGTCGGCCTCCTCCACGTCCCGGTCGAGCAGGCGCAGCTCCTCGCGCTGCCGGTCGAGCCGCTCGAACCCCTCGGCGATCTCGTGGATCTCACCCTCGCCGAGCGGCGGCAAGGCGCTGGACAGCAGGTCGGACAGCAGGCCGGGATCAAGGCGTTCGGACAGCTTGGGGGTGCGGAGCTGGCGCAGGGCGGTGAGCAGCGAGTCGTAGCGCTGCTCGTTGAGCCCCCGGTAGAGCGTCTGGCGGACGACGGTGCGATAGGCGTCGGCGGAGTCGTGAACCTTGCCGGTCGTGCCGAGCTCCTCGACGAGCTGCGCCTTGGTCAGGGGCTGGCCGCCGTCGCCGCTGACACGGATGCCGTCCGGCGTGTCGATGCGGGCTTCAGTCGTGAAATAGGTGACGGTGACGTTTTTGGTGTGGATGGTGGCCTGGAGGCGGGCGCCGCAGGTGAACCAGCGCCCGTCGGAGTGGCGGAACTCCAGCCACACGTAGCCGACCCGGGTGGTGCCGGTGGCGCCGTCGCCCATGAGGTTCCAGTGCATGGTGCGCTCGGTGCCGCCGAACGTGGACAGCCGGCTCGGCTTGAGGCTGGCGTCGAGCACGTAAGGGAGCAGCAGCTCCAGCACCTTCGACTTGCCGCTGCCGTTGGGCCCGCGCAGCAGCAGCCGGCCCCGGTGGAACTCGAAGACCTCGTCGTAGTAGCGCCAGACGTTGAGGATCCCGGCGCGTACGGGCGTCCAGCGGCCCTCTCCCCCGTGCCCGGCCCGGGCGGAGGTGAGTTCGGTGACTGTCATTCGTCCTCCACGAGGTCCGTGCCGCGATCGACCCGGTAGCGTGCGGCGGCCGGCAGGGCGGCGACCTGGTCACCGGTGCGGCGGGCCAGCCCGAACAGCATGAGCGCCTCCAGCGCGTCGGCGGCCAGCCGCGGCCCGCCGCCGTCCGACTGGTAGGCCTTGGCCCATTGGGGGAAGCGGCGCAGCAGGCCGGCGGCCTCGGCGTCGAGCCGGGCCGCGGTCACGGGGCCGGCGGAGACCAGCAGATCGAGCAGGAGGAGGGCGGCGACCTTGGCGTGGCTGGAGTCGTCGGGGAACCTGGCGTCCGTGGCGGTGGAGTCGGAGTCGACGAGCAGGAAACCCTCCGCGCGTTCCTCCAGCACGAAACCCGCCTCCTCGGCGGCGCGGCGGATGATCTGGCGGCCGGTGAGCGAGGCCGCGTACGCGGACTGGGCGGGCGTCAGCTCCTCGCGGTAGACGACGGGCTCGTCGAGCAGGCGGCGGATGATCGAGTGCCTGGCCCACAGGTTGCGCTGGGTCTCGGTGGGCTCGTCGCCGCCGTAGCGGGTCTCCGCGGTGAGCGCGGCGAGGTCGGCGCCCTGTCCCGCCGCCGCGATCCGGGACGGGGGCACCGGCGCGGCCAGCAGCCTGATCACGCGGGTGGTGTCGACCCGGTAGAGCACTTTGGCGTCCTCGTCGTTCAGGTAGGAGTCGGTCGTCCCGTCCATCGCCGTGACCGCCCCGTAGTGCTCGAGCAGTTTGAGCGCGTCCACGAAAGCCGCCCTCTCCTCGCCCCTGACCGGGTCGAACGCCGGCACTTCCGGCTCGACCCCGGCCGCCTGCACCACGCGCTGGGCCAGCATCCCGATCGTGGTGACCGGTGAGGTGAGCAGCTCGGCCGCGCACAGGCACAGCAGCGTGTAGCGGCGGCGGTCGAACGGCGCCCGCGTCGTGCGGCGCCGCCGGGCGGGCCGGGTCGCGCTCGCCTCGGACCTGACCTTGACCAGGCGGGCATAGCCCTGACGCGGCTCCACGACCAGCCGCCACCCGCAGAAGTAGTCGAACCACTGGGTGAGCGGCTGCCGCCGTTTCCTGATCAGGTCGAACGCAGCCGGATCGTCGTGCAGGGACACCAGCGGCCGGCCGAGGAGCGTCCTGATCGCCCGCGCGATCTCCTCCTTCTCGGCCCGGACGAGCTGGTTGGCGAGAGTGCTCACGCGCCCACCGCCCCGGCACGCGCGCCCAGCCTGAGCGAGCGGATGTCGATGAGGTAGTCGGGCCCCCTGAACCATCCCTCCGAGGTGCGCACAACGGCGACCGCCCCGTCCTCCGGGGCCCGGAGCACGATCTCCACCCGCCCGTCCGAGGTCACGGCCCGCCGGAACCCGGTCGAGTCCGGCCGCTCGGCCAGGGCCCGCCCCAGCAGGTCGAGCAGCCGCCCGAAGGTGTCGTGGTCGAGCTCCCCCAGCTGCGACAGCCGCATCGCCCCGGTCGTGGCGAGCGCCGACCAGGCGGCCTCCAGCTCGGCCCGTTCCTTCTCCGCCCTGGCCCGCCGCTCGGCCCGCAACGCCACCACGTCACGCACTCTCCCCGTGCGGCCCATCCGCTCGGTGCGTCCCCGCGACCGCAGCAATGCCGACACCTCGACCGGCTCGGCCTCCGCCCACGGCACTCCGGCCGGGATGAGCTCGGCATCGGCGTGACCGAGATGCGCGTGCCTGGCCGGCCCGAGCCCGAAGGCCGCGTCCCACAGCCGGTGCGCGTCCTCCTCGCCGGCCGCCGTGGCGAACCAGCGGGCCAGGGTGCGGAAGTCGGCCGCGGCGCTGGAGGAGCGCCGGCGCGAGTCGGTGATCCGGTCGAGCACCTGCAGCAACGACACGATGGCCCGCCGCGCCACATGGTGCAGCTGCCGCACCCGCGGAACGCCGCCGTCTTCGGGGGCGAACCAGAGCCGCAGCCCCTCCCACCGCGCCGCCCGGACCGCCAGCCACGGCGTGGCGTGATCGACCCCTGGCATCGCCGGCAGGTCGGCCCCGTCGAGCGCCCGCGCGTGCACCACGCTTACTCCGTGCCGGGCGACCCCGCTCAATGCGGCGGCGATGACGTCCGCCCGCTGCTCCAGATTGGTCACGAACTCCTGCAGATAAGCCACCGTGGCGGCCTTGACCTCGTGGAATGTCGTGAGATCCGTCCCCTCGACGCGCAGCAGCCGCTGCAGCTCCCCGTTGAACTGCTTGGTGTTGGTGCGCAGCCCGTCCAGATGCGCCTCGAGCTCCTGCAGGCTGGTGAAGATGCGCCGGTTACGGCTCGGGTCGGGGTCCCCAAGCAGCTCTTCGAGCTCCCCCAGCCGGTCGGCGATGGCATCGAGCACCGCGGTCTGCAGCGCCCCCGCCGAGGCCAGCATCGCCATCGCGTGCTGCACTCCGGCGAACGCCGCCTCGCCGCGCTTGGTCAGCGAATATTGCAGGTTTTTCCGCTCGTACTCCTCGGCCGTGGCGAAGCTGCCGGCGTGATTGAAGATCACGTCCAGCAGCCGCCATCCCACGAGCTGCTTGAGCGTGCCGGCCAGATCCTGCTCAGTGATCGGCGCGTACCACCCCACGCTCCGCAGCCGCTCCCGCACCTCGTCAAGGGTGAGCGCCGTCTCCAGCCGCTCGTTGGCCTCCCCGAAGGCGTAGAGCACGGCGGTATGCAGATCCGCCCTCTCCGTGGTGGTGAACCGGAACATCTCCGGCGGCACTCGCGGCAGCTCGGCCATCGCTCTGCTCCCCTCCTCATGCTTTCCGCCACCGCAAACCGTAGCGGGGAACGCCGACAGGACGGCCGCGGTTTGCGTTCAGATCACACGGGTACGGCGCCACCATTGGCCCGGGCCGGGCGATGAGAAGGGGGACGGACGTGGCTGAGTTCGAGGCGACGCGCGGGATGCCGGCCACCAGCACGATCGTGTACGGCGTCGCGTCCGACGTCGCGGTCATGGACCGCTGGCTGCCGCGGGGCCTGCACGTCACCGACGCCGGCCCCGGCACGGTCGAGGCGGACGGCGACCTGGTGCCCGGCGAGGGAACGCACGAGGGGCTGTTCCGCGCCTCGGAGGACCAGCTGCGGGTGGAGTGGGGCGGCCGTGACCACCCCGACTACGCCGGCTGGCTGCAGGTGGCGGACTCGGCGAGCGGGACCAGCGAGGTGACCGTCCACATCTCCCTGCTCGACGAACCGGACTCGGGACCCCGGGCGGACGAGGTCCGCGAGCTGCTCGACCGCTCCCTCGACCGTCTGGCCGACGAGGTGGCCCACCGCGTCCAGGGAGCCGGCTGACGCGCCGGCCGATCGAGCGGGATTCGGTAAGCCCCCACCGCCGCTCGTCCTGATTCGGTACCGTCGTCCCGTGCTCACCGGATCACAGGACACGACCCTCATCGTCATCCGCGGCAACTCCGGTTCGGGCAAATCCACCGTGGCACACGCCGTGCGGGAGGCCTACGGCCGCCGGGGCATGGCCGTGATCAGCCAGGACGTGGTCCGTCGCGACATACTCCGCGAGCTGGACCGGCCGGGCGGTGTGAACATCGGTCTCCTGGACGTGATGTGCCGGCACGCCCTGGACGCCGGCTACCACGTGATCCTGGAAGGCATCCTCGCCGGCAGCCGTTACGGGCAGACGCTGCAGGAGTTGTGCCGCGACCACCGCGGCAGGACGCTCTGCTACTACCTCGACGTCTCCTGGGAGGAGACGCTGCGCCGGCACGAGACCCGGCCGCAGCGCGCCCGGGTCGGCCCGGAGGAGATGCTGCAGTGGTATGTCAAGGGGGACGTCCTGCCGGACGTGCACGAGACGATCATCGGCGAGAGCAGCCCGCTGGAGGAGATCGTCCAGCTGATCCTGCAGGAGGGCGGGCTGCTGGTGGATGAGACGGTCCGGTCGGCGTCCGCGCAGGCGATGGCCACGCCCCAGGAGGGCCTGCCGGATCGGCCGGCCATCGGCAGGATGACCACCATGGGCGAGCAGCGGCAGCAACCCTTGGTCGACGAGTCGATCGCGATCGTCGCGCCGGCACGGGACGTGTGGCAGGCGCTCGTCATCGCCGAGATCCGTGCCGGCTGGTGGGGTCACCTCGACCTCGACGCGACCGCCGGCGGACGGTTCGAGGAGCGCTGGACCGACGACGACGGGCGGCAGGCGCGCACGAGCGGAAAGGTGATCGAGGTCGTCTCCGATCATCTGCTGGTGTTGTCATGGGCGGACGAGGGCTGGCCCGCCGCGACCCGGGCCGAGATCCAGCTCACGGAGATCGGCGGCTCCACGATGGTCCGGATCCTGCACACGGGCTGGGGGGCGCTGCCGGACGGCGCGGCCCTGGCCGCGCAGCACCGCGAGGGCTGGCTGATGCATCTGGCCGACCTCCGCCGCTACGTCGAGGACAGCGCCGTCTTCTAGGCGTTCACGCAGGGGTCAGGGCTCCAGGGCCAGGGACAGGCGGCGCGCCAGGCCCGTGTTGCGGCGGTGGCCCACCCGGTGCACGGCCAGCTCCAGCGCCTCACGCTGCCCCACCAGCACCACCCAGGCCTTGGCCCGGGTCACCAGCGTGTAGAGGAGCTTGCGGCGCAGCATGATCCCGCCGGACTCGGCGACGATCGGCGCGACCACGAACGGGTATTCGCTGCCCTGCGAACGGTGCACGCTGATCGCGTAGGCGTGGGTCAGATCGTCGAGCTCGTCGAACCCGTAGTGCACGCTCTCCCCGTCATCGGTCCTGATGGTGATCGTGCGCTCGGCCGGCTCCACGTCCGTGACCGTCCCGGTCTCGCCGTTGAAGACGCCCTTGTCGTAGTTGTTGCGGATCGGCATGACCCGGTCGCCCACCCGGAACACGGTCGCCCCCGACCAGTGCTCGGGCTTGTCGTCGGCGGCCGGGTTGAGCTGGTCCTGGATGAGTCGCCCGAGTGCGGTGGCGCCCGTCTCGCCCTTGCGCATCGGGCACAGCACCTGCACCTGGCCGGGCTCGACGCCTTGTTTGCGCGGGATCGCGACCATGGCCAGGTGGGCGACGCGCCGGGCGACCTGCTCGGGATCGTCCAGCTCTTCGAACCAGAACCCGCCCCGTCCCGGCGTCACCGGCATGCGGCCGGCGCGGATGCGGTAGGCGGCGTCGATGATGCCGCTGCCGCCCGACTGGCGGAAGACGTGGGTGAGCTGGACCCGCGCGATCTCCGGCACCCGCAGCAGGTCGGCCAGCACGTCGCCGGCCCCGATGCTGGGCAGCTGGTCGCTGTCGCCGATGAGCAGCAGGTGGCTGCCCGCCGGGACGGCGGCGGCCAGCCGGGTGGCCAGGTGCAGGTCGAGCATGGACGCCTCGTCGACGACGATGAGGTCGGCCTGCGACGGCCGCTCGTCGAAGAGCGTCTCCGGGTCCGGGTCGGGCTGCTGGGCGAGCATGCGGTGCACGGTCATCGCCGGCAGCCCGGTCAGCTCGGAAAGGCGTTTGGCCGCCTTGCCGGTCGGGGCGGTGAGGGTGACCGTGCCGCCTCCCGCCCTGACGATGGTCGCGATGGCCTTCACCGTGTGGCTCTTGCCGCACCCGGGTCCGCCGGTGATGATCGAAACGGTGCTGGTCAGCGCCATGGTGACGGCCGCGCGCTGATCGTCGTGCAGCGTGGGGTCCTCGTGGAAGGCGCGCAGTGGCAGCGTCGAACGCGCCTGCGCGAGCCGTGCCAGCTGGGCGGCGAGCGCGCCCTCGCGGGCGTGCACGTGTTTGGCGTAGGCGACCATCTGTCCCGGCTGGGCCGGCGAGGTCTCGACGACCAGCCGGCGCTCGGCGACGAGCGCGTCCAGCATCGGCCGCACCAGGTCCTGCTCCTGCTCGATCAGCTCCGCCGCCTGAGCGACCAGCGTGGGCACCGGCAGGTAACAGTGCCCGTCGCGGGTGGCGGCCGCATCCAGCCGGTCCAGCAGCGCCGCCTTGACCCGCTGGGGGCTGCGCTCGGGCACGCCTGCCTGCAGCGCGATCCGGTCGGCGATGCGGAAGGCGATGCCCCTCACCCGCCCGATCAGCCGGTAGGGGTCCGTGGCGAGCACTTCGTCGGCGTCCTGCCCGAACGCCTGGTAGATCTTGGCCGCGAGCAGCGGGCTGACCCCGAGCCCCTGCAGCGTCACCATCAGCGCGGCGATCGCCTTCTGCTCGCGCCACGCCTCGACGATCTGCGCCTGCCGCAGCGGCCCGATGTTGACGACCTCGGTGAGCCGCTGCGGCTCGGTGTCGATGACCTTGAGCGTGGCCTCGCCGAAGTGGTCGACGATCGCGTACGCCAGCCGCGACCCGATCCCCCTGACCAGCCCCGACCCCAGGTAGATGCGGATCGCCCGCACCGACGACGGCGTCACCCGCTCACAGCCGGTGACCGCGAAGCGCCGGCCGTAACGCGGATGCCGGCTCCAGTCGCCGAAGATCCGCAGCGTCTCGCCCGGCTGCACCCCGGCCAGGGCCCGCCCCGTGGCCACGAAGTCGGCCATGCCGTCGGCGCTCATGCGCGCGACGGTGTATTCGTCCTCCCGGACGTAGACGAGCTGCTCGACCGACGCCTCCACAGCAGAGATCAAACCACCCGCGACCGACAAACGGCATCACATGGCGGTCGGATAGGTCTCCGGCTCGAGGTCGCCCCACGGTTCGCCGTGCAGCGGATGCAGCGCCTTGGTGTGGTCCAGCCAGATGAAGGCGTCATAGCGGCGGCCCACGACCGTCGGCACGTAGTTCGCCCAGCGCTCCCGCTCCGGGTGGTACACCACGCCGATGGCCCGGTGCCCCATGGGCTCGTCGTACCACATCGGCCTGGAGCCGGCGGGCACGACGAACAGCGCCCGGCCGTCGGGCAGGTCCGCCTCGTGCAGCAGCGCCTCCAGGGACGCCGGGCGCGCGGCCGGCACCGGCATGACGTGGTGCTGCGCGCCCCACCGGTCCGCGGCCACCACCGAACCCCGGTGGCTGCCGAAGCCCACGAGCACCACGGCGTCGCCGTGCCGTTCGCGGGCGAGCTGTCCCAGATTGGTCATCCCGGCAGCCGCCATGTCCGTGGCGCGGGCGTCGCCGACGTGCGTATTGTGCGCCCACACGATCCCCTTGGGGCCGCGCATGCTCGCCAGCCGGTCCAGGCTGTCGGCCATGTGCACGTCCCTGACGTTCCAGGACTCGGGGCCGCCGCGGACCATGGCCCGGTAGTAGCGTTCGGCGCCGGCCACGATCTCGGCGTTCTGCCGCACGCCGAGGTCTTCGGGCGCCGCCCTGCGCACCGCGGCGAGCAGGTTCACGACCTCGTCCTCGCAGGTGTCCGGCACCAGCCGGGTGGCCAGTCCGTACTGCTGCGGGTCGTGCCCGTAGGACTCGAAGCAGTGCAGGGCGTCCGTCACCGCCTCCAGTTGCGCGGGCAGGTGGGCGGCGGCGTAATGGCGTACGGCACGCAGGGAGTCCCACAGGCTGTAGACGTCGAGCCCGTAGAAGCCGCAGCGCTCGGGGTGCGGCAGTTTGGCATTCCAGAGCCGCAGCCAGCGGCAGAAGTCCACGACCTCGTGGTTGGCCCACATGAACGTCGGCCAGCGGGCGAAGCCGTACAGGGCCTCGAACGGGTCGGTGTCGGCGGTGACGGCCTGGTTGACCCGTTCGCAGTCGGGCCAGTCCCCTTCGACTCCGATGAAGGTGAACTCCTTCTCCTCGATCAGCCGGCGGGTCAGGTCGCACCGCCAGGCGTAGAAGTCGTGCGTTCCGTGGCTGGCCTCGCCGATCAGCACGAACCGGGCGTCGCCGATGCGTTCGAGCAGCGGGTCGAGGTCGTCGGTGCGGGTCAGCGGCAGAGCGGAGCTCCGCACCTCGTCGATGCTCGTCATTCCTCCTCCTCCGCGAGCACTTGGAGGCATTCGCGGGCGAGCTGGAGCTCCTCCCGCACCTGGACCACCATGACAGGGACGCCGTACGCGCTGACCGGGCCGTCCTCGTGGCGGTTGCCGCCGGCGGGCGGCTGGACGCCGAGCAGGCCGAGGCGGCGGCACACCGCCTCGCGCACCTCGGGCTGGTCCCAGCCGATCTCCCCGGTGAACACCAGCGCGTCGATACGGCTGAGCGACGTGGCCACGGCGGCGATCTCCCTGCTCACCCGGTGGGCGAACACGCTCAGCGCGAGCGCGGCCGCCTCGTCCCCGTCCCGCTCGGCGGCGACCAGGTCTCTGGTGTCCCCCGACCGCCCGTCCGACAGGCCCAGCAGCCCGGATCGCCGTTCCAGTCCTTCGCCCAGCTCCTCCAGCGACAGGTGGCCCTCGGACAACAACCACACCAGCATCCCGGGATCGACGCTGCCCGAGCGTTTGCTCATCGGCACGCCGTCCAGCGGCGTGAACCCCATCGAGGTGTCCAGGCTGCGCCCGCCCGAGACCGCGCACACCGAGCATCCGCCGCCCAGGTGCGCCAGCACCAGCTCCAGCTCGGCCACGGGCCGGCCGAGCAGCTCGGCCACCCGGTCGGCGGCCCACGCGTAGGACAGGCCGTGGAAGCCGTAACGACGCAGGCCGTGCCGCTCGCGCCACTCCCGCGGCAGGGCGTACGTGGCGGCCGCCGCCGGCAGGCCGGCGTGGAAAGCGGTGTCCGGGCACAACACGTGCGGCACGGCAGGCAGCTCCTCGCGGGCCGCCGCCAGCAGCGCCAGCGAGGGCGGCAGGTGCAGCGGCGCCAGACTCCTCACCTCACGCAGCGCCGTCACGGTCTCGTCGTCGGCCACCGTCGGGGTACGCACGATCTCGCCGCCGTGCACCAGCCGGTGCGCCACCGCCCGGATGTCGCGGTCGAAATGCCCGCCGAGGAAGGCCGACACCTCGTCCCTGGCCGTGGCGGGATCGACGGCGCGCTCGGCGTGGGCGCTGTCCAGCACGCTCCCGCCCTGCACCAGATCGAGGCGCAGGCTCGACGAACCGGCGTTGACGGTCAATATCGCCGCCGGCTCGGCCATCTGCTCCTCGATCGCCCCGCTCATGGGGCTCGGCTACCCGCCACTGCCACCACAAAACGGACGTATCCGGACGAATAGCCGATCTGCCTTTACCGCGGTCAGAGGTTGTCTCGTGAGGACGCCGGGTAGTCGAAGCGCCATGAACATCACCCTTCAGGTCAACGGCGTCCCGCGCGCGGTGGACGTGGACCCCCGGATGTCGCTGCTCGACCTGCTGCGCGAACGGCTGGGGCTGATCGGCGCGAAGAAAGGGTGTGACCACGGCCAGTGCGGGGCCTGCACGGTGCTCATCGACGGGCGGCGGGCCAACTCCTGCCTGGCGCTGGCGGTCGCGGTGGAGGGCTCGGAGATCACCACCGTCGAGGGCCTGGCCCGCGGTGACGAGCTGCATCCGCTGCAGGCGGCGTTCATCGAGCACGACGCGTTCCAGTGCGGTTACTGCACGCCGGGGCAGCTCTGCTCGGCGACCGGGATGCTCGGCGAGCCCGGGCCGAGCGCCGTCACCGAGGACGTCCTGGTCGACCCCGATCTGACGCCCGCGGAGATCAGGGAGCGGATGAGCGGCAATCTGTGCAGGTGCGGCGCCTACGTCAACATCGTCAGCGCGATCGCCGGCACGGTGACGGAGGCGGCGCGGTGAGGTCCTTCGAGTACGCCCGCGCCGACAGCCCGCCGGACGCGGTACGCCGGTTCCGGCCGGGCGCCATGTACCTGGGCGGCGGCACCAACCTGGTCGATCTCATGCGGCTCGGCGTGGCCGAGCCCGACCGCCTGGTGGACGTCAGCCGCCTGCCGCTCGACGCGATCGAGCAGATCCGCGACCGGCTGCGGATCGGCGCCGTGGTACGCAACAGCGATCTGGCGGCCGACCCGCTCGTCCACGCCCGCTATCCGATGCTGGCCCGCGCGGTGCTCAGCGGCGCCTCCGGCCAGGTACGCAACATGGCGACGGTGGCCGGCAACCTGCTGCAGCGCACCCGGTGCGCGTACTTCCAGGACGTGAGCAGGCCGTGCAACAAGCGCCGGCCCGGCTCCGGCTGCCCCGCCATCGAGGGCGACCACGCGAACCTGGCCGTGCTCGGCCGCTCGGACGCCTGCGTGGCGACCCACCCCTCCGACCTGGCCGTCGCGCTGGCTGCGCTGGAGGCCGAGGTCCACGTCACCGGGCCGGCAGGGGACCGCATCATCCCGATGCCCGGCCTGCACCGCCTGCCCGGCGACGCGCCCGAACAGGACACCGTCCTGGAGCCCGGCGACCTGATCACCGCCGTCGAGCTGCCCGCGCCGCCGCCCGGCGCCTCGGCCTACCGCAAGGTACGCGAGCGCGCGTCGTTCGCCTTCGCCCTCGTGTCCATCGCCGCCGTCATGGACGTCCGTGACGGGATCGTCGCCGGCTGCCGCATCGCGCTCGGCGGCGTCGCCCACGCGCCCTGGCGGGCCGAACGCGCCGAGGAGGCGATCATCGGCGGCCCGGCCACCGGCGCGGCGTTCCTGGCCGCCGCCGAGGCCGAGCTCGCCCAGGCCCGCCCGCTGCCGCGCAACGCCTTCAAGGTCCCCCTGGCGCGCAACCTCATCGTCAGCACGCTCGAGGAGCTCACGCCGTGAACCGCGTCGAGGGCCGCGTCAAGGTCACCGGGCTGGCCACGTACGCCGCCGAATACCCGGTCGAGGGCGTCACCTACGCCTATCCCGTGCAGTCGCGCATCGCCAAGGGCCGCATCACCCACGTGGACGCGAGCCGGGCGCTCGCCATGCCCGGCGTGCTGGGCGTGCTGTCCGTCGAGGAGCCGCCCGAGCTGGCCGAGGACGCCGACGCCGAGCTGGCCCTGTTCCAGAGCCGCGACGTCGCCTACCGCGGCCAGCTGATCGCCGCCGCGATCGCCGACACCTACGAGAACGCCCGCGCCGCCGCCGACGCCGTCCGCGTCGCCTACGAGCCCGCCGACCACGACGTCGGCCTGCGCGCCGACCACCCCGGCCTCTACCGGCCGGAGGTCGTCAACCCTGACTACCCCGCCGACACCGAGCAGGGCGACCTCGAGGCGGGCCTGGCCGAGGCCGCGGCCACGGTCGACGTGACGTACACGACCCCGGTCCTGCACAACAACCCGATGGAGCCGCACGCCGCCCTCGCCCTGTGGGCCGGCGACGGCAGGCTGCTGGTCTACGACTCGGCGCAGGGCGCCTCCATCGACCGCGACATCATCGCCAAGACGCTCGGCCTGCCGCCGAACCGCGTCCGCGTCGTCTCCAGGCACGTCGGCGGCGGCTTCGGCAGCAAGGGCACCACCCGGCCGCATGCCGTGCTCGCCGCCCTGGCCGCCAGGGCCGTGGGCCGGCCGGTCAAGGTCGCGCTGACCCGGCAGCAGATGTTCGACGTCACCGGCTACCGCACCCCCACGATCCAGCGGCTGCGCCTGGGCGCGGACGCCGACGGGCGGCTGACCGCGCTGGAGCACGTCGCGTACGAGCAGAGCTCCACGCTCGTGGAGTTCGCCGAGCAGACCGCGACCCCGGCCCGCGTCATGTACGCCGCGCCCGCGCTGCGGACCGCGCACCGGCTGGTCAGGCTGGACGTGGCCACCCCGTCCTGGATGCGCGCCCCCGGCGAGTGCCCCGGCATGTACGCGCTCGAATCCGCCATGGACGAGCTGGCCTACGCCGCCGGCCTCGACCCCGTCGAGCTGCGGATCCGCAACGACCCGCAGACCGAGCCGGACAGCGGCCTGCCCTTCAGCTCCCGCAACCTGGTCGCCTGCCTGCGCGAGGGCGCCCGCCGCTTCGGCTGGGACCGGCGCGACCCGGCGCCGGGCGTCCGGCGGGAAGGAGAGTGGCTGGTCGGGACCGGCGTGGCCGCCTCCACCTACCCGGCCAGGCGCATGCCGTCGCAGGCCCTGGCCACGATGCAGGACGGCGACTTCCTCATTCAGGTGGCCGCCACCGACATCGGCACCGGCGCGCGTACCGCGCTGACCAGGATCGCGGCCGAGACGCTCAGCGTCGCCCCCGACCGGGTGCACGTGGAGCTGGGCGACAGCGACCTGCCGGCCGCGCCGGTCGCCGGCGGCTCGATGGGCACGGCCTCGTGGGGGTCGGCCATCGTGCGCGCCTGCGAGGAGCTGATGAAGAACGGCAAGGAGGGCCGCGCCGACACCACCGGAGAGGTCGCCGCCGACACGCGGCTGGCCAGGCACGCCTTCGGCGCCCAGTTCGCCGAGGTCCGGGTCAGCGCGGTGACCGGTGAGGTACGCGTGTCACGCCTGCTCGGCGTGTTCGCCGCCGGGCACATCGTGGACGCCGAGCTGGCGAGGTCGCAGTTCATCGGCGGCATGACGATGGGCCTGGGCATGGCGCTGATGGAGGAAACGCAGACCGACGAGGAGTTCGGCGGCTTCCTCCGGCGCGACCTGGCGCAGTACCACGTGCCCGCCTGCGCCGACGTCGAGAGCATCGAGGCGGTCTGGCTGGAGGAGCAGGACGAGCGGCTCAACCCGATGGGGAGCAAGGGCATCGGCGAGATCGGCATCGTCGGCACCGCGGCCGCCATCGGCAACGCCGTCCACCACGCCACCGGCCACCGCGTCCGCGACCTCCCCATCACCCCGGCGAAGATTCTCATGCCACGGTTTTGACCCGGTTGGGAGGGAAGGCGGCGCTCAACCGGTCCGACGATCAGCCGTCCTCGGGCGGCAGCGCCGTGCCGTCCCCGTCCTCGGGCGGCGCCGCGGCGCCGTCGTCCCGCGACGACTGACGCGCGTAGGCGGCCCGCGCCACCATGTACGCCGCGACCGCCACGGTGACCACCTGAGCGGCCCCCACCAGCAGCAGCGGTCCCGCCGTCGCCCAGGTGGGCCGGTGCAGCCACATGGCGAGCAGCACCAGCAGCACCCCCGCCACCTGCGGCTTCGTGCCCGCGTGCATGCGGTCCAGGGTGGTGCGGAAGCGCACGAGCCCGGCGCCGGCCGACAGCGCCAGCAGCGCGCCGAGCAGCAGGCAGGCCGCGGCCGCCCCGTCGAGCGGGCTCACCGCGACTTCCCCGAGAAGAACCTGGCCAGCGACACCGACCCGACGAACCCCAGCAGCGACAGCACCAGCAGGATCGGCAGGTCCGCATAGTCGTCCGTGGCCACGGCGAACGCCCCCACCCCGCACATCGCCAGTGCCGTCATCGTGTCGAGCGCCACCGCCCGGTCCAGCATCGACGGGCCGCGCGCCGCCCGGTAGAGCGTGAGCGCCGCCGCGCATCCGAGCAGGACGAGCGTCACCACGTACACCGGCATCATCCCAGTTCCTCCCGATCCCGCGAGGTGCCGAACGCCGCCACGATGCGCGACTCCAGCGCGGCCACCTCGGCCCGGACGGCCTCGGCGGCGTCGCCGGGCAGGCCGAGCACGTGCACCATGAGGCACCGCTCCCCGACGTACGCCTCCACGATGAGGCTGCCGGGCACGTTCGCCAGCGCCGCCATGATCATCGTGATCATGGCGTCCGACGACGTGCGCAGCCGCACGCGGACCAACAGGGTCGGCGGCGGCCCCGGCCGGAACACCCACATCACCACCCGCGCGGTCGAGACGACCATGTCCCAGCCGAACCACACCAGGAAGCGCGCCAGCGCCACCGGGCGGACCCTGATGCCCGGGTCGAGCATGGGCAGCGGCAGCAGCCACGTCACCACGAGCGCGACCGCCACCCCGCCCAGCACGTTCCCGGCCGACACGTCGCCCCACAGGGTCACCCACACCAGCACCAGCCAGGCGATCAGCGCCAGCCGCGCCTTCACCGGTCCCTCCCCAGCACGGCCTCGATGTACGGGCCGCGCGCCAGCAGCTCCCCCGCCGCCCGCTGCGCCAGCGCCGACAGCGGCCCGGCCAGCACCGTGTACGACAGCCCGAGCGTCACCAGCGCCGCCACCGGCCCGGACAGCGCCACGGGCAGCGTCGTCGTGGTCACCGTCGGCTCCTGGCCGGTGTATTCCTCGCTCTCCACCACGGTGCCCGTCCTGGCCTCCCGCGGGGCGCGCCAGAACGCCTTGCCCCAGGTCTTGGCGACCGCGTACAGAGTGAGCAGGCTCGTCAGCAGCCCCGCGGTCACCAGCAGGCGGGCCAGCGCCCCGCCGTCGGCCAGGCCGGCCTGCACCAGCATGAGCTTGCCCAGGAAGCCTGACATCGGTGGGATGCCGGACAGGTTCATGGCGGGCACGAAGAACAACACGGCGATCAGCGGCGCCGTCTTCATCAGGCCGCCGAGCCCGGTCACGGACGTCGTGCCGGTACGCCGCTCGATCAGCCCGGTCACCAGGAACAACCCGGTCTGGACGGTGATGTGGTGCACCACGTAGAAGATCGCGCCGGCCATGCCCGCCACCGTGGCCAGCGCCACCCCGAACACCATGTACCCGATGTGGCTGACCAGGGTGAAGGACAACATCCGTTTGATGTCGGTCTGGGCGACCGCGCCGAGCACCCCCGTCAGCATCGTGGCCAGCGCCACCCACATCAGCAACGCCGAGACCGGCCCGCCGGGGAACAGCAGCGCCTCCAGCCTGATGAGCGAGTACACGCCGACCTTGGTGAGCAGCCCGGCGAACACGGCCGTGGCCGGGGCGGGCGCGGTCGGGTAGGAGTCCGGCAGCCACGCCGAGATGGGGAACATCGCCGCCTTGATCGCGAACACCAGCAGCAGCATGAGCTCCACCAGCAGCTTCACCTGCTCGGGCAGCATGGTGAACCGCAGCGCGAGCTGCGCCATCGACAGCGTCCCCGTGGCCGCGTACGTGATCGCCAGCGCCATGAGGAACACCATCGACGAGGCCAGCGCCATCAGCGTGTACGTGGCGCCCGCCCGGATCCTGGACTCGGTGCCGCCGAACGTGAGCAGCACGTACGAGCCACTCAGCAGCAGCTCGTACGCCACGAACAGGTTGAACAGGTCCCCCGACAGGAACGCGTCGGCCACCCCCGCCACCATCACCAGGAACGCCGGATGGAAGATCGCCATCGGTGCGTCGTGCTCCTGCACGTCGTAGGCGTTGGCCACCGAGTACACCATCACGCACAGCGTCACGGCCGACGACACCACCAGCAGCAGCGTCGACAGCCGGTCGGCGACCAGGCAGATCCCGACCGGCGACGGCCAGCCGCCCAGCTCGGTGACCAGCGGGCCGCCCGCGTCCACCGTCACCAGCAGCAGCGCCGACACCACGAGCGACACGCCGAGCGTGACGATGCTGATGAGCGCCTGCAGGTGCCGCAGCCGCCCGCCGATGGCCAGCTTCACCCCGGCCGCCAGCAGCGGCAGCACCACGGGCACGCAGACGAGGCTCTCGATCGTGTGCGCTGTCACGAGTCCTCGCCCTCCAGCTCCGGGTCCTGCGCCAGGGCCTGGCGCGTCCGCTCGTCCCTGATGGCCGCCCGCATCTGCCGCAGCGCCTCCCGCTGGCGCGTCCTGAGCCTGCGGCGCAGCTCCCGCTCCCTGGCCGCCTGCGCCTCGCGCCGGCGCGCGTGCTCCTCCCGCAGCTCCTCGATGCGCAGCACGTTGTCCGTGACGGCGGCCTCCTCGCGCTGCCCGGCCGCCTCCAGGTGATCCTGGATCTCCTCCTCCGACACCCCGAGCTGCCGGTGCTCGCGCATCCAGCGCTCCAGTTCCAAGTGCACGCGGGAGATCCGCCGCTCCAGGTCGGCCTCTTCCAGGCGCTCCCGCTCGGCCTGCTCGGCCTCCAGGTGCGCCAGCTCGGCCCGCTGCTCGGCGACCAGCCGCCGGTAGGCGTCCTGCCTGCGGCGCACGGCGTCGCTCAGCTCGCCGCGCCGGGCCCGCAGCCGCACCCGCCGGTCCTCGGTGTCGTCCTGGACCTCGTCGCTGCCGGTGAGCTGCCACGAGCGGTGCACCAGGGCCAGCAGGAACGCCGTCATGCCCAGGGTGATCACGATGGCGGTCAGCACCATGGCCTGCGGCAGCGGGTCGGCCATGCCCTGGGTCCCGGTGAAGGGCGGGCCGCCGGCGTCGCCGCCCGCGGTCACGATCAGCAGGTTCACCCCGTTGCCCAGCATGATCACGCCTGCCAGGACCCGTACCAGGCTGCGTTCGAGCAGCAGCGTCACCCCGGCCGCGAGCATCGCGCAGCACGCCGCCAGGGGCAGCAGCGACACGGTCACGTGTTCTCCCCGGCGTCGATCTGCCGGTCCAGCTCGGCGCCCAGGCCGCGCAGGATGTCCTGCACCATGCCGATCACCGACACGTACACGCCGAGGTCGAACAGCAGGCCCGTCGTCACGTGCACGTGCCCGATCAGCGGCACGCTCACGTCGGCGGCGAGCATGTCCAGAGCCGCCGAGCCGAACAGCAGGCCGGCCAGCGCCGTCCCCGCCGACAGCGTCAGCCCCACTCCCATCAGCACGCCCGCGTGCACCGGCACCGCCGTGGCCAGCTCGTTGCGGCCGCCCGCCAGGTACCGCACCATGATCGCCAGCCCGGCCACGATGCCGCCCGCGAACCCGCCGCCCACCGCGCTGTGCCCGATGAACAGCAGGTACACCGACAACACCAGCACCGTGTGGAACGTCAGCCGGGCCGTCACCTCGAACGCGATCACCCGCTGTCCCGGCGGCAGCGTGGCCGCCAGCCAGTGCGTGCGCTCGGCGGGCGGGTGCTCGCCCGGCTCGATGCGGTACGACCTGCGCCGCAGGAACACCATGCTGGTCAGGCCCAGGGTCAGCACGACCAGCACCGTGCTCTCGCCCAGGGTGTCCCAGGCGCGGATGTCGACGATCAGCGCGCCGGCGATGTTGCGCATGCCCGCCTGCTCCGCCGCCGCCTCCATCAGCGCGCCGACCGGCTCCGTGCCGCGCGCGTCCATCGCCAGCACGGCGGCGCCCGTGGCCATCACGCCCACGGCCAGTCCGATCGCCGCGCGCAGCGGCATCGGCAGCCTGCCCTTGACCGGCTCGATCGGCAGCCGCCGCAACACCAGCGCGAACAGGACCAGGGCGACCGTCTCGGCCAGGAACTGGGTGAGCGCCAGGTCGGGCGAGCCGTGCGCGAGGAACAGCAGCGCCGTGCCGTACCCGGTGAAGCCCACGATGACGGCCAGGAAGACGTACGCGCGGGCGAACAGCGCCAGCACCGCCGCCGCGATCGTCAGGACGGCCACGATCGGCTGCTCGGGCCGCTGCCAGCCGGTGATCGGCACGTCCACGCGCAGCACGCCGCCGTGCAGGAGGGAGAACACGCCGACGCCGACCATGGCCAGCAGCGTCAGCATCAGGTAGTCGGGCACGGAGCCGCGCTGGATGAGGCCGGTGAGCTGGAGGGCGAAGCGGTCCAGGCGGCGGATGAGCGCCCAGAACAGCTGACCGGTGTCGTACACGTGCAGCGCCGCGCCCGCCCTGGCCACCGGCTCCCTGGCGAGGAACAACGCCACGCCCGCGGCCAGCGCCCCCGCCGACAGCAGCAGAGGTGTCGCGTGCGCGCTCCACAGCGCCAGGTGGCCGCCGCCGTACCAGGTGCCGAACCGGGCGGCCAGCGGCGCCAGCACCAGGCCCAGCACCGCCGGCAACGCCGTGGGCGCGAACATGGCCGCGGGCACCGGGTGCACCGGCCGCTCCGCCACGCCCGGCTTGACGGCGAACGCCCCCCACAGGAAGCGCAGGGTGTACGCCGCCGTCAACGCCGACCCGGCCACCACGCCCGCCAGCACGATCGGGTCGTGCAGCAGCGCCTCCAGAGCGGCCTCCTTGCCGACGAAACCGGCCAGCGGCGGCAGCCCGGCCATGGACGCCCCCGCCAGCACCGCCACCGCGCACACCCACGGCATCGCCCGCCCCACCCCGCTGAGCTCGCCTGTCTCCCGGCTGCCCGCCGCATGATCGACGATGCCCACCACCAGGAACAACGCCGCCTTGAACAGCCCGTGCGCCGCCATCATGGCCGCCCCTGCCAGCGCGGCCCCCGAGCCGAAGAGCACGATGAGAAAGCCCAGCTGGCTGACCGTGCCGTAGGCCAGCAGCCGTTTGAGATCCGTCTCGCGCAGCGCCCGCCAGCCGCCCAGCAGCATCGTGAGCACGCCGAGCGGCACCGCCACCGCCCGCCACAGCGGCATGTCGCCGGCCACCGGGGCCAGCCTGGCCACCAGGTAGACGCCTGCCTTCACCATGGCGGCCGCGTGCAGGTACGCCGACACGGGGGTGGGCGCGGCCATGGCGGCCGGCAGCCACATGCTGAAGGGGAAGATCGCCGACTTCGCCAGCGCCCCCGTCAGGATCAGCACGGCGGCGACCGCGCCGAGGTCTCCCGGGGTCAGCGCGGAGATCCGGTACGTGCCCGCCGCCTGGCCGGTGAGCACGAGCCCGCCCAGCATGGCCAGGCCGCCGAACGTGGTGACGGTCAGCGCCTTCATCGCCGCCTGGCGGCTCATCCGGCTCTCCGGGTCGTACCCGATCAGCAGGTAGGAGAAGACGGTGGTCAGCTCCCAGAACACGTACAGGAGGAGCAGGTTGTCGGCCGTCACCAGCCCCAGCATCGATCCGGCGAAGGCCACCATGGCTGCGCCGTAGCGCCCGAGCCCGTCGTCGCCCTCGGGGAAGTAACGCGCGCTGTAGACCAGCACCAGCACGCCGACGCCGGTGACGAGCGTCATCATCAGCACCGCCAGCGCGTCGAACCGGAACGACAGCTCCATGCCCATCGCCCAGCTCGCGCCCTGGCTCTCCTGCGGCACGCTCGGGGTGTGGCCGGAGGCGGCCCCGGGGACGAGCCACAGGGTGTAGCCGAAGGCGGCCGCCGGAGCGAGGGCCAGCAGGGCCAAGGAGCCGCGGCCCATGCGGCGGGCCAGCCAGGGAGCGCAGATGGCCGCCCCCGCATGCAGGATGAGCAGCGACTCCAGCGGCTCCATGGGCTCCTCAGGCGGGACGTACTTTTTCCGGCTACGTCCGCCCAATCTCCATGCTTCGACCCCCGCCGCGACGCAGGCACGGCGGGGGTTGACCCGAATGTCACCAGTCCCAGGACTGGACGCGAAGGTCAGGTCTGAGCAGCGGCGGCGCAGGCTCCGGGGCGCGGCGCGCGGGTCGTGATCAGGTAGTGGTCGATCTGCCGCTCCAGGCAGGACGTGCCGCCCTGGTAGGCGAGGTGGCCGTCGGCGTCGTTCGTGAGCAGAACCCCGTGGTCCAGCTGCGCGGCCAGCCTCTTGGCCAGCTGGTACGGCGTCGCCGGGTCGCGGGTCGTGCCCACCACCACGATCGGCGGCGACCCCTTGGCCCGCACCTTCCTGGTGAACCTGGTGCCCTTGACCGGCCAGTACGGGCAGGCGGACTCGGGGTGGTCGACGCACATGATGGCCCTGTTCGCCTCCAGCAGGTTGCTGTACGTGCCGTCGGGCAGCCGGCCGTTGTAGGAGTCGGCCAGCCTCAGCAACAGCGTGCCGTCACCCTTGAAGGCCGCGCCCAGCGCCTGGCGCAGGAACGGCCAGTAGGCCTTCGAGTACATCGCCTGCATCACGGCAGTGCTGACCAGGGACTCGGTGACCTGCCTGCCGTCGTAGGTGTTGCGCAGCGGCGCCCGGTCGGCCCGCTTGAACAGCGCCCGCAGCCGCTTGTCCGCCGCGGCGACCGTGCGCTTCGTGAACGGGCAGTCCTTGGCCTTGAAGCAGTCGCGCAGGAACGACACCACGGCCACCTGGAAGCCGGCGGCCTGCGACCGGCCGAACTCCTCGCCGGTCTGGCTCGGGTCCTCGGCGCCGTCGAGCACCATGGCGCGGATCCTGGTCGGGAACAGGTCGGCGTATCTGGTGCCGAGGTAGGTGCCGTACGACCAGCCGAAGTACGTCAGGCGCTTCTCGCCCAGCGCGGAACGCATGACGTCCATGTCCCGTGCCGCCTCGCCGGTGCCTACGTGCTTGAGCAGTTGCTTGCCGGAGTTGACCTCGCAGCCCTTGGCGAACGCCTTCTCCCACTGCTTGACCTGCTTGATCTCCGCCTTGGTGTCAGGGGTCCCGTCGGCGGCGTGATAGGCGTCCATGGCGAGCGGCGGCAGGCAGCGCACGGGCGAGGACCGGCCGACGCCGCGCGGATCGAAGCTGACCACGTCGAAACGTTGCCGGACGGCCGCCGACACCGCCGATTTGTCGATTTTGAGATGGTCGACCCCCGAGTCGCCGGGACCGCCGAAGTTCAGCGCGATCGAGCCGATCTTTTTCCCGGTCGCCGGGAGCCGGATCATGCTGATCTTAATCTGCTTGCCACTGGGATTCGAATAGTCCAGTGGCACGCGTAATTTCGTGCATTCGAACCCGTCGCCACAGGAGGTCCAGCTCAAGCGTTGACCGTAGTAGCCGCCCGCTTTTTCGGCCGCGGCGGCCGGAGCCGTACCGGCGAGACCGGTGACGGCGATCAAGCCTGCGAGGGCAGGCGCAATGATTTTGATTGAGCGTCGCATGAACAAAAGGTGAAGGAGAATTCTTGCGAGCCCCTTTAAGCAAGCTGGAATAGATCACTTGCAAGCCGCGCGGACGCCCCTTACCTGGCGGGGCAGGGCAGCGGGCGAAACCAGGTGACGGGAAGCAGCGGGCGCGAGAGCATGGCGGGTGATGGATGAGCGGCGTGTGATACGCGTTTCGAAATATCTGGCCCGGCATCTGCGGCACGATCCGCAGCGCATCGGCATCACGCTCGACGCCAACGGCTGGGTGCCGGTCGAGGAGTTGCTGCGGGCCGCCGCCGAGCACGGGTTCCCGATCACGGCGGCTGAGTTGGCGCAGGTCGTCGAGTCCAACGACAAACGGCGTTACGCGCTCGAGGACGGCAGGATCCGGGCCAGTCAGGGACACTCCGTGCCGGTGGATCTCGACCTGCCCGCCGTCGAGCCGCCCGAGGTGCTCTATCACGGGACCGTGGCGCGGTTCGTGGGGGCGATCAAGAATGAGGGGCTGCGGCCGATGAGCCGCCATCACGTGCACCTGTCACCCGACCGGGAGACGGCGACGCGAGTGGGGGCGCGGCGGGGCGTCCCGGTCGTGCTGGTGGTGGGGGCCGGGGAGATGCACGCGGACGGGCACGTGTTCCGGCGCAGCGCGAACGGGGTGTGGCTGGTCGATCACGTGCCGCCCGGCTACCTGCGCTTCCCGTCGTGAAGCACGCCGCGGGCTGGTGGTCCCAGAAACACAGGCACGTGAGCGGCCGCCCGCCTCATCGGGCGGCGCGGCGGAGCCGGTCGGAGACCTCGCGGAGGACCGGCACCAGCTCAGGCGGGTCGAGGACCTCGAAGTCGAAGCCCTTGACCGCGATGTAGATCGCCAGTTCGTCGAGCGCGTTGGAGCCGGTGACGTACAGGCAGGTGTTCGCGTCCACCGCCTCCAGCCGCCCCGCGCCCGCCGAGGTCTGGGGCGCGACCGCTTCCAGGGGCGCGTAGAAGAGGATGCGGGCCTGGTAGCGGTACGGTGCGGACGTGATGGCCCTGGACACGTACGCGGCCACGTCCGGCGCGGGCGGCGTCCGCGGCTCGAACCGGGCCCCCGGCATCCCCAGCGGCCCGCCGATGCGGTCCACCCGGAACGTCCGCCAGTCCTCCTTGGCCACGTCCCAGGCCAGCAGATACCACCGCCGCGGCGTGTGGACCAGGCGGTGCGGCTCGACCTCCCGTTCGGACAGGCCCCCGCGTCCCTGGTAGCGCAGGCGCAGGCGGCGCCGGTCGCGGCAGGCGGCGGCGAGCCCGGTCAGCAGGTCGGCACTCACGGCGGGGGCGGCCGCGCCGGCCAGCGGCACCGTCGCGGCCTGGAACGCGCTCACCCGGTGCCGCAGCCGTGATGGCAGCACCTGCTGCAGCTTGGTCAGCGCGCGCAGCGCGCTCTCCTCCAGCCCGGCGACGCTGCCGGTGGCGGCGGTGTGCAGGCTGATCGCCACGGCCACGGCCTCCTCGTCGTCGAGCAGCAGCGGCGGCAGGGCCGCGCCCACGCCGAGCCGGTAGCCGCCGGCCACGCCGGGGGTGGCGTCCACCGGGTAACCGAGGTCACGCAGCCGGTCGATGTCGCGCCGCACGGTCCGCAGCCCCACCTCGAGCCGTTCGGCCAGCTCCGCGCCCGTCCAGTCGGCGCGCGCCTGGAGGAGGGAGAGCAGGCGGAGCAGCCGGGCCGACGTTTCCCACATGCATCCCATTCTGCTGCCACATTGGTGCCAGAAGCTGTCACCAATGCTTCCTACAGTCGGAGACATGACGAAGAGCGACATCACCCCTTTCCGCGTCGAGATCCCGCAGGCCGCCATCGACGATCTCCGCGACCGGCTCCGGCGTACGCGCTGGGCCCCCGAGCTGCCCGGCGTCGATTGGGAGCGCGGCGTGCCCACGAGCTACCTGCGCGACCTGGCCGGCTACTGGGCCGACGGCTTCGACTGGCGCGCCCAGGAGGCGGAGCTGAACGCGTACCCGCAGTTCATCACCACGATCGACGGCGCGGACGTGCACTTCCTGCACGTCCGCTCGGCCGAGCCGGACGCCACCCCGCTCCTGCTGCTGCACGGCTGGCCGGGCTCGGTCGTCGAGTTCCTCGACCTCATCGGCCCGCTCACCGACCCGGTCGCGCGCGGCGGCGCCGCCGCCGGCGCCTTCCACCTGGTGATCCCGTCACTGCCCGGCTACGGCTTCTCCGGCCCGCTGCGCGAGACCGGCTGGACGGACGGACGCACCGCCGCCGCGCTGGTCGAGCTGATGACCAGGCTCGGCTACGACCGGTACGGCGTGCAGGGAGGCGACGTCGGCGCCTTCATCGCACCCCTGATGGGCCGGCTCGCCCCGGACAACGTCATCGGGGTGCACGTCAACGGCCTGCTCACGTTCTCGACCGGCGACCCGGCGGTCATGGGGTCGCTGACGGAGGCCGAGCGGGGGCGGCTGGGCGGGATGGAGGAGTGGCAGCAGAAGCTGGGCGCGTACATGAACCTGCAGGGCACCCGGCCGCAGACCATCGCCGCCTCCCTGCACGACTCCCCCGCCGGGCAGCTGGCCTGGATCGTGGAGAAGTTCAAGGACTGGACCGACCCGGCGGCCAAGCTGCCCGAGGACGCCGTGGACCGGGACCGCATCCTCACCAACGTGAGCATCTACTGGTTCACCGAGACGGCGGGGTCGTCGGCGCACACGTACTTCGAGCGGTTCAACGACTTCAGCGCGTGGGGGCCGGTGGAGCGCGGGACCGTGCCGACGGCGGCGGCGGTGTTCCCGACCGACTACTCCGTGCGGCCGCTGGCCGAGCAGGTGCACAACGTGGTGCGGTGGTCGGAGTTCGACCACGGCGGCCACTTCGCCGCCCTGGAGACGCCCGGCGTGCTCATCGGCGATGTGCGGGAGTTCTTCCGGTCGCTCGCCTGAGCCCCCGGCGGCATGCGAAAGCCCGGCTTCCACGCGATGCCGGGCCTCGCCGTGGCGTCAAGGGGACGCCTGTGCTGGGGCGCTCCCCGGGGCTGTTACGTTAGTGCGCGGTGCGCCGGGAAGTCTGGTCGGCTTGGACTGCCGGCTGAGCTCTCTCGGGGGACGATTCCCACCATGCGTGACGTTGACCGCGGCGGCGATCGGTGATGGTCGCGACCGCGCCGCTCTTAGCGCGATTCCGGCATCCGGGCCAGGTCGTGGACACCGGTTTCGGCCTGGTCATCGGGATCGGCACGGCCCTGCTGTCCCTGCCGGTCGCCACCACGGAGGGCGAGTCGGCGGGCTGGGTGACGGCCTTGTTCACGGCGGCCTCGGCCGTGTGCGTGACCGGGCTGGCGTTGGTCCACTACGAACTACCGGAGGAGCGAGTCATCGTTGGCTGAGCAAACGAGCAACCCGGTGGTGGTCATCGGGCTGGGCCGGTTCGGCACCTCGCTGGCGCTGGAGCTGACCCGGCGCGGCACCGAGGTGCTGGCCATCGACAACCGGCCCAAGATCACGCAGGCGCTGGCGGGGCAGATCACCCAGATCGCGACCGCGGACGCCACCGACATGGAGGCGCTGCGGCAGCTGGGCGTGCCCGACTTCTACCGGGCGGTGGTGGCCGTCGGCGGCGACATCGAGGCCAGCATCCTGGCCACGTCGCTGCTGGCCGAGCTGGAGATCAACGACATCTGGGCCAAGGCCATCAGCACCCAGCACGGCCGCATCCTCAGCCGCATCGGCGCCCACCATGTCGTCTTCCCCGAGCACGACATGGGCGAGCGGGTGGCGCACCTGGTCAGCGGCCGCATGCTCGACTACATGCAGGTGGATGAGAACTTCGCGCTGGCCAAGACCAAACCGCCGAAGGATTACGTCGGCGTGCCGCTCGGGCGGTCGAACCTGCGCCGCAAGTACGGCGTCACGATCGTCGCGGTCAAGGCGCCGGGCGAGGAGTTCACCTACGCCGACGCCGAGACCGAGCTGTCCTATGGTGACGTCATCCTGGTCTCCGGACGTACCGAACAGGTCGAGCGCTTCGCGGAGCTCCCCTGAGTGGGCACGGTCTTGGCTAGTCTGGTGAGCGGAGGCCATTGATGCGCGCACGCGATCTCGCCGTCGAATTCCCGACGGTCACCATGGACACCCCGGCCCTCGAGGCGGCCAAGCTGCTGGCCGAGCAGGACCTTCCCGGTCTCATCATCGTCGACGACGGGCGGCCGCTCAGCATCCTGCCGGGCACGCAGGTGCTGCGGCTGGCGGTCCCGCCGTACTGCCAGGACGACCCCGCGCTGGCGCGGGTGGTGGACGAGGCCCATGCCGACCTGTTCCTGCGCAAGCTCGGCGGCAAGACCGTCCGCGAGTGCCTGCCGGAGCAGCCCCGGGAGTTGCCGTTGGCCGACCTGAAGGCGACCGTACTGGAGCTGGCGGCGCTCATGGCCCGCACGCGCAGCCCGGTGGCCGCGGTCGTCGACGGTGAGGGGCGGCTCGTGGGGGCGGTCACGCTGCAGTCGCTGCTGGACCACGCGCTGGAGCTGTGATCACTGGGGGAAGCCGACGGCGAAGGCGCGCCTGAGGTAGTCCCACGCGGCCGCGCTGAGGATGCCCTTCGTCGCGGCCTCGGGTCCTCGGGCGTCGATCCTGCCGTAGATGGCGGACATGACGCTCCTGTCCCCGCCGGCCAGGCCGGCCACCGCAGCGGTCCACCGGCGCGCGAGGTCCTGTACGGCGGGATCCGCCGGGTCCGTACCGCGCCCGGCGTGGGCCTCGGCCTCGGTGGCCAGGCCGGTCAGCTCCTGCAGCCGTTGCGCGAAGCCGTCCTGGCCCAGCTCTCGGTGGCGTTCTCCGAACCTGGCGAGCTGTTCGGGGGTGAAGTGTTCCGCCTGCATCATCGCCTCCATCGTGTCGATGAGCTGGTCGATCGACGGCTCCTGCGCGCTGCTCAGCGCCTCGGCGAGGCCGAGCAGCCGCCGGCGCAGGGCACGCTGGCCCGCCAGCCGGTCTTCCACCTGCTCCAGCTGCCGGGCGATGGTCTCGCGCAGGTCGGCGCCGTCGAGGGAGCGGGCGATCTCGGCGAGCGGCAGCCGCAGCTCCCGCAGTGCCAGGATCCGGTAGAGCCTGCGCACATCGTCACCGGTGTAGACCCGGTGCCCGGCGGCGGAGCGCTCGGCCGGGCGCAGCAGGCCGATCTGGTCGAAGTGCCGCAAGGTCCGTACGGTCACGCCCGTGGCGGCGGCGAGGTCGCCGATCTTCCAGCGTCGTGCGTTCACATCGCCGACGCTAAGGGCTGACGCGGCGTCCGATGCAAGCGTGTCGCCCAGCCTTCCTGGTGGATCATCGTAGGGTGGTCACATGGGGAAGACCGCGGCTCGACAGCCCGTACCCGCCCGGCGGGCCGACGCCGAACGTAACATCGCCGCGATCCTCGAGGCCGGGACCCGGCTGCTCAGCGCCGATCCGTCCGCCAGCGTGGCCGACATCGCCAAGGCCGCCGGAGTGGGCCGGGTCACGCTCTACGGGCATTTCCCCTCGCGGGAGGCGCTGGTGGACGCCGTGCTCGACCACACGGTCGGCGTGGCGGACGCCGTGCTGGAGGACCCGTCGCTCGACACGGCTCCGGCGCCCGAGGCCATGGGGAGGCTGCTGCAGTCGTCCTGGGAGATCCTCGATCGGCATCGCCGGTTGTTCGTGGCCGCGGACCGGGTCATGGCGACCGAGCGGATCAGGGAGCATCACGACCGGCCGTTGCGCCGGGTGGAGCGGCTGATCGCGCGTGGGCAGCGGGACGGGGACTTCCGTACGGACCTGCCGCTGCCGTGGCTGGTGACGACGTTCTTCTCGATCATTCACAGTGCCGCCCAGGAGCGGGAGGCGGGACGGCTGGCGCCTGAGGACGTGGAGCTGGTGCTGGTCACGACGATGTTGTCGCTGCTCACCTCCGGCGAACGGTCCGGGCGGTCGCGCCGCGGTGGTCACGGATGAGTGCGATCACGGTGTCGGCGGTGCGGTCGAGGTAGGTGCGTCCATCGGGCAGGTGCGCCTCCGGGCTGATGTAGCTGTGCCGCCCGATGTGGGTGGCCGGATCGAGCCGGTGTGCGGTGATCTTTCCGGCGCGGGCGGCTCGGTTCCATCCGCTGCGGCGCAACAGCCGCCAGCGCTGAGGGAAGATCCAGGTGCCGACCCGCTCGATCCAGTCGCTGTCGCTCGTGAGCTGATACAGGTGACGGGCGTGGGTGAGATCGTTGGCGCCGTTGTGGAACCCGCCGAGGAGGATCAGCAGGAGCGGGGCACGCAGCTGGGTGTGCAGTTCTTCCACCGCGCCGGTGGCGACCTGGGCGCCGCCGCTGTAGCTGAGCAGCACCACGGGGATGCCGCTGTCGGGCCGGTAGCCGGACAGGCGCAGGTGGTGGGCGATCTGGTTGCCCACGGCACGGTTGTACAGGGGACGGTAGCGGTGGTCGGCGGCGACGAAGATCTGCATGACGTTGTGCAGGAAGAGCAGGAGCCCGATGCGGCGGCGCAGCCACTCCCACACAGGCCGGTTGACGAGCGGGTCGGCCAGCGGCGAGTAGGGCTGCACCTGACCCAGCACCCGCAGCTCCGGCGCTTTGGCGATCAGGGCCTTGACCAGTTGGCCCCCATCCCGCGTGTCGGTGAAGCGGCGTTTCCCGATGCCGTCCAGATAGACCAGGTAGGCGTCCGGAGGACGGTCGGCCTCCGCACCCCGGGCGTAGGGCATGCCCTGGGGGAGCTCGGTGGTGGGAGCCCGCCAGCCGGCTGTGTAGGCCATCACCTCGTAGCGGGCGAGCAGAGCTTCGGCGAGCAGGACCGGGCCGAGCACCAGGACGAGGAGCGGGAACTCGATCATGTGAGCAACTCCTGTCCTCTCATGACGCTGATCTTCATGACCAGGCGCCGGACAAGATCGACGGCGGCGGCCAGCCCGACTCCGGCGATGGCCACGCAGCCCGCGGCGGCCCACCAGCCCGCCCCCGTCATCGCGGCGAGCGGGGCGACCAGGCCGGCCCCGACCCCCACGAAGAGCAGCAGGTGCAGCAGGGGCCCGAGCAGCGGGAACGCGAGGACAGCGGCGAGAAGCAACGGGGCGAGCAGCCCGGGTGTCCAGGTCAACGCGGCGACGCCGGACAGCGGAGGGGACAGCACCAGCTCGGCGAGGGTCCATGCGGTCAGTGGCCACAACGCGAACACCGCGCCCTCGACCACGGCGCCGAGCAGCACGAGCAGGACCGCATGGGACCGTGACCCGATGGGCCGGCGGGCTACCAGGGGCAGGATCCGCCCGGCGGCCTCGGACAGCCCGGCGAGCAGCAGCAGGACGACGACGGAGGGTGACATCTCTCAGCGCTCCAGTGGCGAGTCCGCCGGGACCGGCCTGCTGACGCGTCCGGCCCGGTGCAGGTAGTGCTCGAGTTCGTCGGCGGCGCGCAGGTAGCCGCCGGCCTCGCGCTGGGCGACCTGCAAGGTGGCCGCCGCGGCCCGGAAACGGGGATCGTCGAGCAGGCGTCGGGCGAGGGCCTGCACGGGTCCCGGGGCGGCGTCCTGAGTACGGATCGACAGGCCGGCGCCGAGCTCGGCCACCCGCCGGGCCACCAGCGGCTGATCGGCGCCCTGCGGGACCACCAGCATCGGAACCCCGGCGTGCAGGGCCTCGTTGACGCTGTTCATCCCGCCGTGCGTGACGAACAGCGCGGCGCGGGCCAGCACCTCGGTCTGTGGCACGAAGCGGCGGGCGAGCACGTTGGCCGACAGCGGATCCAGCGCGGCCGGATCGGTGGGTCCGGTGGAGATGACCACGGTGCCGCCCAGCGGTGCGAGCGCGGTGGCGAAGGTACGCAGCAGCTGCGGCCCGGCGTCGAACACCGTACCCAGCGAGGCGTACAGCACCGGGGTCCGGAGGCGATCGAGCGGGAACGCCGGGTCGGGTGGACGGGCGCCCAGGCTGGGGCCGACGAACTGGTATGACGCGTCGAAGGCGTCGACGCCGGGCTGGAAGGCGCGCGAGGTGAAGACCAGGTTGAGCGGCTGGCGTACGTTCGCCAGGTCGAGCAGGGGCAGCCCCCGGGTGTCGTAGCGGCGGGACAACCCCCACCGCGACCGCAGGTAGCCCTGGACATTGCGAGGCCGCCTCGCCGCCGCGGCCAGCAGCTCCCACGAGCCGCGGGTGGGGCTGGGCCCAGACCGGTTGAACGCGAACGTGGTGAACAACGCTGCCGCCGGCACCTGGAGTTCACGGGCGGCGACCGCGCCCCAGGGGCAGGCGGCGCCGTGGACGATCAGGTCAGGCCGGACGCCACGTAGATCGGAAAGCACGGCGGGCAGCACACCGACGGCGGTGCGGGCCAGCCCGTCCAGCATGGTGACCGGCATCGGCGGATCGGCGAACGGCCGGTCAACCTCGGGGTAGAGGCACACGGTGGCGCCGGTGGCCTCGATCTCCTTCGCGAACGCGGGCGAGGTGTGATAGGTGACGCAGTGGCCACGACGGACCAGCTCGGCCACGACCGGCAGCGTCGGATTGACGTGCCCGTGCATGGCGATGTTGAGGAACGCGATGGTGCTCATCGGCCGGCCTCCGAGATCGAAGCGGTCCGTGCCCTGCCCAGACCGGCCGATGTCGCAGGAGGGCCCTCGACCCGATACAGGCCGGGCCCGCTGATGCGCAGCCCGTCGAGAAAGCGGCCCGCCGCCAGGCAAGCAGTGTTGATCAGCCGCTGGGAGTGGCCGAAGTCCCAGGGGGCGGGCCAGGCTTCGATGCCGGTCGGCAGCACGACGGTCGGAATCCGGCGGGACACCTCGTGCAGGTCGCGCTCGATCTGAGCGTGCCACAGCAGCAGCCCCGCCCTGGCGGCGACCGCACCGGCCCGCCGGGGCGGGATGGCCGGGCGCAGCGGCCAGCTTGTCGGGCCGGTCGACAGCACCACCACACTGGCCGCCCCTGCCTGCAGGGCCGCCCGCACCGGGACAAGAGCGATCACCCCGCCGTCGACGAGCGTCCGGCCGTCCCGATCCACCGGGGGCAGGATCCCCGGAATGGCGGCGCTGGCCAGCAGCGCGGACTCGAGATCTCCGTGGTCGAGCAGCGCCTGAGCGCCCGTGGACAGATCCATGGCCACCGCGGTGAAGGGGACCTCCAGCTGTTCGATCCGCGGCGGCAGGCCGGCCCGGGCGATCAGCCTGCGCAGGCCGCGATCGGTGCAGATGCTGGCCCGCGTGGGCAGGTAGCCGAGCGGAAACACCTCACGGCGCCGCACACGGGTCCACACGACATCCAGCCACGGCGCGGCCTTGCCCGGGTGAGCGGCCGCGATCGCTCCGTTGAGAGCGCCCACCGACGTTCCGATGACCAGGTCCGGGACGAATCCGCGCTGCTCCAACGCGTACCCGATACCGACCTGCGCGGCCCCGAGCACTCCCCCGCCCCCCACCACCACCGCCACGGGACGGGGAAGAGCACGCAAGCCCTCGCCGACGCTGTGGAGAGCCGAGGAGGCGGATCTCCGGCGATATCTCACATTCATGGTCCGTCCTCTCTCAGCACGGCGCCGACTCGGAGTCGTTCCTCAGCTAGGACCGGGCGGCCACCTCATCTGTGACTCCGTCGGCCAACTTGTTCGTTGCAGTCGTCGCGATGATCGCTGGCATGGAGGGCCCTCTTCTTGCGGTTCAGGCGAGATCGGCGAGGTCCTCCCCGGTGAAGGTGATCGACCGGGCCGCCAGGTTCTCCTCCAGGTGAGCCGCGGAGCCAGTGCCCGGGATGGCCAGGGTGACCGGGGACAGTGCCAGCAGCCAGGCCAGGGCGATCTGCTGGGCGGTGGCGCCGTGCCGTTCGGCGACCTTGACCAGGCCGGGGTCGTTGATGTCGGCTCTGCCGCCGCCGAGGGGGAAGAAGGGGACGAAGGCGATGCCGGCCTGGGTGCAGGCGTCCAGGACGGCCGTCTCGTCACGGTTGGCGATGTGGAAGTTGTTCTGGACGGCCGTGACGGGGGCGATCGCGCGGGCCTCGGCGAGATGGCCGGCGTCGACGTTGCTGAGGCCCAGGTGGCGGATCAGGCCCTCCTCGCGCAGGGCGGCGAGCGCCTCGAAGCGTTCGGCGAGCGACTCGCCGTGCGGGGGCTCCATCACGCCGATGCGCAGGTAGACCAGGTCAAGGCGATCCACGCCCAGGCTTTCGAGGTTGGCTTCGACCTGGGGCCGGAGGTCGGCGGCAGTGCCCTGGCGGGGACCGCCGGGGCCGAAGACCGGGCCGACCTTGGTGGCGATGACCAGATCCTCCGGATAGGGGGACAGGGCCTCGCGGATCAGGGTGTTGGCGCGGACGGAGCCGTCCTGGCTGCGGTAGAAGTCGGCGGTGTCGATGTGGTTGACGCCGAGCTCGACGGCGCGGCGCAGGACGGCGCGGCCGGACTCAGGGTCGCGGGCGGGTCCGCCCGGGCCGGCCTGGGGCAGGCGCATGGCGCCGAAGCCGAGCCGGTCGATCGTCAGGTCGCCGCCGAGGCGGAAGTGGTTGGTCATGTCTTTCCTCGTGATGTGATGTGGTGCCTGCGAGACGGCGGCGACGACAGCCGCTCCAGGCGGGAGACGCCCCGGTCTCGCCGCAGGCGGTTGCAGGGACTGAGCCCTCGACGAACGTGACCGTCTCCTCGATCGGCGCGCGGCCCGTGCGGATGTAGTCGACCGTGACGTCCTCGAACCCGATCGACATGCCGCAGAAGAGGACGAGGCCGTCCGGAGGGTGCACGATGTCCGCGACGGTCTTGCGATAGACCGACCACGCCATCTGCGGGCAGCTGTGCAGCCCCTCGGCGCGCAGCAGCAGCATGACGGTCTGCAGATAGATGCCGAGGTCGGCCCATTGGGGCGGGCCCATGTCGCGGTCGATGTAGCAGAACAGGGCGGCGGGCGCACCGAAACAGTCCCAGTTCGCGGCAGCGGCCCTCTGGCGCGCCTCCCAGTCATCGCGCGTGATGCCGAGCGCGCCGTAGCGCTCCCGGCCGAAGGCGGATCGGCGCTCGCGGTAGGGGGACTTCAGTTCGGCCGGGTACATCTCGTATTCCCGCTCGTCCCAGGGGTCGCCCGTGGCCAGGCGCTCGCCGGCGCGCTTCTTGAGCTCGGCCAGCGGCTCGCCGGTCACCACGTAGACGTGCCAGGGCTGGAGGTTCGATCCGGACGGCGACCAGGCCGCTGCGGACAGCACACGCTCCAGCACCTCTCTCGGGACAGGCCGGTCGGTGAATCCGCGCACCGCGCGCCGGCTCGTGACCGCCTCGTAGACCTCCATGATCGCTACCCCCGTCCGCTCCACGTGTCTACTTTCGTTACATTCACTACGGTATCACGCGCGATAGTATCATTCAATACTATTTGGACGCAGTTGAGCCCCGCACATCATGAAGCTCGATCCCCGTCGGCGACGAAGCCCTGACCGGCGCGCGGCTCGCGCTTACGCCTCGCCGCCCGCGGGATAGGCGAACCGGGTCAGCAGATCCCGCAGCCGCTCGGCCTCGCCGGGCCCCAGGCCGGCGACCAGACGCTCAGCCAGCGGCTCCGCCGCCACATGGGCCGCGTCGAACAGCTCGACACCCTGAGGCGTGATCTCCACTGCCCGCGCCCGCCGGTCCCCCGGAACGCTCTTGCGTACGGCCAGCCCCTTACGCTCCAGATCGTCCACGACCCGCATGATCCCCGCCTTGTCCGACCCCGTCGCCGCCGCCAAGTCCCGCTGCACCGTGGGCCCGCGGTCGACGAGCACGATCAGCACGGCGAAATGCCGCAACTCGATGCCGAGCGGCCGAAGCGCCTCTGCCATCACCGTGGCCGCACGCCAGTGCGCCTGACGCAGCAGCAAGCCGAGAGCGAAAGGCGAGGCATCCCCGGGGCGGTCGGTCGCACGCGAGGCAGTGGTTTTGCGAGGCACATCAGCGGTCATGAGACCATATTACCCACTATCCTCTCATTCGATATGGTTTCATGTGAGAGTACATGCGATCGTGAAGCGGTCCGCATTGGTGTTCGCCCTGCCGAGCGTGCTGTGCGCCAGCATGGAACTTATCCGTTTTGTCCATTTAGGGCCGCGCGCACGCCAGGCTCGACGGCCGCGCGGAAGGCGGCGTCCAACTCGGCGGGTGAGGCGGCGCTCTCGCCGTCCACCCATGCCCGCAGCAGCCCCATGAACGCACCGACCACGCAGACCACCAGCAGGTCGAGCGCGGCCGACGCCCGCGCCCCCGCGGCCAGGAGCTCCTTCCTGACGACGGCCGCGAGCAACTGCTCGCCGCGCGCGTGCACCAGCCCGCCGCTGCGCCGTCCCATCAGCGCCCGCACGAGCCGGCGCTGCTCGTGCACGTGCTCGAACATCGGGAGGCTGAACGCGAACAGCTCCCCCGGCCCGTCCACCGGCGCGGGATGGAGGAAGGCGAGCCCGTCGAGGTTGCTGAACAACACGTCCTGCTTGTCGGTGAAATGCGCGTAGAAGGTGGACCGGCCCACGTCGGCCCGGTCGATGATGTCGGTGACGGTCACCGCGTCATAGCCCTTCTCCAGGATCAGCGCCACGAGCGCCTCCTGGATCATCCGCCGGCTACGCCGGACCCGCCGGTCTCCGGACAATTCCCGCCTCCTGTTCAGTACGGCACACCATGGCCGGCCTGCTCGTTGACCGAGCTCCAGTATGAACGCATCATTCATAACCGAACAGGTCGTTCGACAATGTCGGGAGGGCACTGCCATGGGTCTCGGAAAGCTGCTGCACCACCATGCCGAACACGCCGATGAGGGCGGCACCATCGACCGCCCGCGGGCGTACGAGATCTTCGCCTCGATCGGCTTCGTGGGCGGCCGCCGCGCCGCCTTCACCCGCCTGGCCACCGCGGCCCGCCCGCGGGCCGGCGACCGGATCCTGGACGTCGGCTGCGGCACCGGCTATCTCTCCCGGATCCTGGCCCGGGTCGCCGCGCCCGGCGGCCACGTCACCGGCCTGGACCCGTCCCCGGCGATGATCGAGTACGCCACCGGACGCGCTCCGGGCAACTGCACCTACGTGATCGGCCAAGGGCAGGACCTGCCGTTCCCCGATGGCTCCTTCGACCTGGTGGTCTCCAGCCTCGCCGTGCACCACATGCCCGCCGCCGCCCGGCCCGAGGCGATCCGGCAGATGTTCCGGGTGCTCCGGCCGGGCGGGCGGCTGCTCATCGGCGAGTTCCGCCCGCCGGCCAACCACCTGGCCAGGCGCCTCGTCGGCCTGCTGTCCGGCCCGGCCATGCAGCACGACCCGCGTGACCTGCTCGGCACCATGATCCCGGACGCCGGCTTCGTGGTGGAGTCCGAGGGCGACCTGCCGTACCTGCTGTACTACGTCCGAGCCACCCGGCCGGACGGGCAGGGGGAACGGCTCGCCTGACGCCGATGTCCATCGGCCCGTGAACTACGGCATTCTTGACCGGTGGAATTCCGTGACGCGGACCGACTTCTCGCCGACGCGCGCGCTCTGCTCGACGAGCACACCTCCGTCCACCGCCAGGCCAAGGACGCCCTCGACGCGCTCCGCATCGACCTGGCCAGGGCGGGGCTGGGCGAGATCTCCGTCTCGCGGCTGCGGGACGTGACCGACGGCCGGCTGCGCATCGCGACACTGGAGAAGGCCGGCTACACCACGGTCCGCCAGGTGCTGGAGGCCTCGCCGTACCAGCTGTAGTTGCTTCCGGGGATCGGCGCGCGCACGGCGGGGCAGATCCACGCCGCCGCCCGGCAGCTCGAGCAGGCCGCCGCCGAGGCCGCGAGCATCCGCATCGACGTCGAGCGGCGCGACCAGCCGACCACGGACCTGGTGATCGCCCTGCAGCGCCTGGTGAACGTCGGCCCGGATCTGCCCCGCGCCCTCGACGCCGCCCGCGACCTCGACCGGCGGCTCGCGCCGCTGCTGGCGCAGGCACGTCCGGCGCGCAGCCGGCTGCGGATGATGGTCACGCTGCCCAAGCGGCGCCGGCGCGCCCGCGAGGCGGTGGCGGCGATCGGCGAGCTGCTCGCCGGCGCCCGCGCGACCAGGCTGCTGCTCACCCAGGTCACCACGGATCTGCTGCGTCCCGCCGCACGGGACTTCGAGGCGTGGACGGACTTCGAGTCCCGCTCGCCTGAATACTTCGGCCTGCTCGCCGAGCTGGCCGGCGAGCCCGTCGGCACGGGCCAGGGCCTGCTGCCCGACGACCTGGCGGCCAAGGTCGCCGCCCAGCCGCTCGACGACACGCACCGCCGGGTGTCGCTGCGCGGCTACCAGGCGTTCGGCGCCAGGTTCGCGCTGGCGCAGGGCCGGGCGATCCTGGGCGACGAGATGGGGCTGGGCAAGTCGATCGAGGCCATCGCCGCGCTGGCCCACCTCAAGGCGCTCGGCATGACCCATTTCTTAGTGGTCTGCCCCACCAGCGTGCTGATCAACTGGGTGCGCGAGATCGAGTCGCGCAGCACCCTGCGGGCCTATCCGCTGCACGGCCAGGCGCGGCTCGCGGCCCAGCAGGATTGGGCACGCCGCGGCGGCGTCGCCGTGGCCACCCTCGACGGGCTGCACCGGCTGGAGGCGGGGGTCGAGGTCGGGATGCTGGTCGTGGACGAGGCCCACTACGTCAAGAACCCGGAGACCAAGCGCTCCAGGGCCGTCGCCGCCTTGTGCGCCCGCACCGAACGGGTGTTGTTCCTGACCGGCACGCCCATGGAGAACCGGGTGGAGGAGTTCCGCGTGCTGATCTCGTACCTGCGCCCCGACCTGGCCGCGGACCTGCGCACCAGCGACGTCGTGGCGGGGGCGCAGGCGTTCAGGAAGGCGGTGGCGCCGGTCTACCTGCGGCGCAACCAGGAGGACGTGCTCGCGGAGCTGCCCGACCGGGTGGAGGCCGATGAGTGGGTGGAGTTCAGCGGCGCCGACTTCGAGGCGTACCGGCAGGCGGTCGCGGCGGGCAACTTCATGGCCATGCGCCGCGCCGCCTATGCCGAGCCCGCCACCTCGGCCAAGCTCAAGCGCCTGCTCGAACTGGTCGAGGACGCCGCGGCCAACGGGCTGAAGGTGGTGGTGTTCTCCTATTTCCGCGCGGTGCTCACCGCCGTGGGGGCCGCGCTGGACGGGCGGGCGCACGGGCCGATCTCCGGCGGGCTGAGCGCGGTGCGGCGGCAGCAGGTGGTGGACGACTTCTCGGCGGCTCAGGGGCACGCGGTGCTGCTCAGCCAGGTGCAGGCGGGCGGCGTGGGGCTCAACCTGCAGGCCGCCTCGGTGGTGATCATCTGCGAGCCGCAGGTCAAGCCGAGCATGGAGACGCAGGCCATGGCACGGGCCCACCGGATGGGGCAGGTACGCAAGGTGCAGGTGCACCGGCTGCTCACGGTGGACTCCGTCGACCAGCGCATGCTGGCCATCCTGGACCGCAAGTCCGCGCTGTTCGACGCCTACGCCAGGCGCAGCGACCTGGCCGAGTCCGCGGCCGAGGCCGTGGACGTGTCGGAGAAGGAGCTGGCCCGGCTGGTGGTCGAGGAGGAGCAACGCCGCCTCCTGGCCCCTTCCCCCGCCGATACGCCCGACAGCTGATGGATCAGGCCGATGACGTCGCCGTCGGCGCCGCGGCACGCGGATCGCTCAGGCGCCGATGGGCGCGCACCATCGGGAGCGCTCAGGCGCCGATGGCCGCGCCCAGCATCGGAAGCGCTCGTTCCAGAGCGCGTTCCCAGTAGGGAAAAGTGTGGGTGCCCTCGCCGTAGAAGTCGGTGGTGATGCGTACGCCCGCCGCCCTGGCCCGCTCGGTGAAGGTCTGCGCCTGGGCCAGCAGCGCGCCCTCGTAGTCGCCCGTCGCGCCGGGCGGATCCAGCGGGCCGGGCCGGCCGTCGCCGCAGGACACGTAGAGCTGAACGTCCTTCAGCCGGGCCACGAGCGCGGTGGGATTGTGGGCCTCCCACACGTCCCTGTTCTTGTCCGGGTCTCCCCAGAGGCCGTCGGGGTCCTCGCCGTTGCGGCGCACGAGGGCACGCGTCTCGCTGCGGTCGCCGGTCGTGTCCAGGACGCCGGAGAACGACGCCGCCGCGCGGAACATGCCCGGGTTCCTGGCGGCGTACGCCATGGCGCCGAGCCCGCCCATCGACAAGCCGGCGATCGCCCGCTGCGGCCCCGCGCCGAACACGGCCTCGATCAGCGGGATGAGCTCCTTGATGTGGTAGGTCTCCCATTTCCTGCCGCGCAGCCAGTCGGAGTAGAACCCGACCTGGCCGCCGTCCGGAACGACCACGATCGCCCGTAAGCCGCTCGTGAGCCGCTGCGCGCCGCCCTCGTCGACCCACACGAGGTGGTTGGGGCTGCAGCAGCCGTGCAGCAGGTAGAGCACCGGCCACGGGCCGGAGCCCAGCCTCCAGCCCTGCGGCAGCAGCACGCGTACCGAGGTCGTCGTGCCGAGCGCCGGTGACCGCACGGTGAGATCCTGCGCGCGCTCGCCGACCTGCTCCCGCTCCACCACCCGCGCGCCGCCCGCCTGCTCGGGCGTGGCCGCGCGGCCGCGCAGCACCACGACGGCGACGACCACGACGGCTAAGACCACGATCGCGGCCACGGTCGCCCAGACCCAGCGCTTCCGCATGGGACGCTCACCCTTCGCGCATCGTCGGATCGACCCCCCGCAACATCATCCCCTGCCCGCGCGAGCGGTGCACCTCGCCGGCCGGGGCGTCCTCGGGGTCGCGGAACTGGATGAGCAGGGTCGTGCGGGCCTCGGCCGCCCGGTTCACCCCGGACCCGTGCACGGTGAGATACGTGAAGAACAGCACGTCCCCCGCCTCGGCCTCGACGGGGACGGCGGCCTCCAGCGGCCACTGCGACAGCGGCAGGTGCCAGCCGCCCTCCTCGATGTGGGGCAGCATCCCGTCGCGGTGGCTGCCCGGCACCACGCGTACGCACCCCTTCTCCTCCGGAGCGTCGTCGAAATGGAAGATGGCCGCGCCGACCGTGTGCCTGGTGTGCGGGAAATGCGCGGCGTCCTGGTGCATGGGGAACGGCGAGCCCTTCTCCGCCGGCTTGACGAAGATCTTGGTGTGGTGGAGTTGCACGTTCTCCGATCCCATCAGCGCGGCCGCGACGTCGGTGAAGCGCGGATCGACCATGAGCCGGGCGAACGCCGCCGCGTAGAACTGCGCGTCGTGGCAGTGACGCAGCTCCGTGGGGCGGCCGGCGAGCTCGCGTGCGCTGCCCCAGGTGGGGTCCATGCCCTGTAGGCGCGCCAGCACGGCATGACACTCCTCCCGGTACGCCGCCGCCTCCTGCCGGCTCAGCAGCCCTTTGACCAGCACATATCCGTTGTCCCGGTAGGACCGCACCATCGATGCATCACTCATGCCGCACTCCCGTTCGCCTGTGTGATGGTTCATGCCCCGCGGCGCGATGTACTCAGCATGGTCGGCATGTACTCCGAGGCTCACGAACTCCGGTTGCCGCACCCGGTGCGCAGGGGCGATCATTCGGTCATGACCACCGAGGCCCGGCGGGCCGACGTCCTACGCGTGGCCGGCTGGATCCTCGGAGTGCTGGGCGCGTTGCTCGGAGTCGCCGCCCTGCTGCTGGCCCTGCCCGATGGTCTCGCCGGCGTGGTATCGGCAGTGGGCGTGGCAGGCGGCTCCTGCGTCAGCGTCCTGTGCGCGATCATCATTGATCACAAGCCCACCAACCGGGCCGCCTGGGCGTTGCTGGCAGGCGGATGGCTGCTGGCCGCCGACAGCCTCGGCTACAGCTGGGCCGTCCTGCACACGCAGGAGGGCTCCTCCTCGCCGCTGGTCGCAGCCACGGCCTTCGCCGTGGACACCCTGGCCGGCGAGTCGCTGCCGCTGTTCTTGCTGCTGTTCCCCGATGGCCGCCTGCCGTCGAAGCGGTGGCGGCCGGTGCTGGCGCTGTACCTGACGGGCTGGGCGGCGACAGGAGCGGCCGCCGCGACGGCCGTCTGGCCCTCGGGTGAGCCGATCATCGCGCTGTACGTCGGAGGGCACGTCGAGGCACTGCCTGCGCGGCTGGGCGCCGCCGAGACCGTCACGGCCGCCACCGACCTGTTCGGCATGCTGTTCCTGCTGGTGGGCATCGCTGCTGTGGTGGTGCGCCTGCGCCGAGCCCGTGGGATCGAACGCACACAGCTGCTGTGGGCGGCCTGGGGACTCGGCGTCACGGTGGCGATCATGATCGCGGCCACGGCCGCGTCGGGAACCCTCAAGACCGTCCTGGCGGTGCTCGCGCCGCTGCCGTTCTACGCTGCCATCACCGTGGCCATGCGCCGCCATCAGCTGTTCGACGTGCAGCGACTGATCCGGCGCACCATCACCTACACCGCCATCTCCGCGTTCCTGCTAGGCCTGTACGCGGTGGTGGCCGTCGGCGTGGGCGCGATCGCCGGTCAGGTGGGCGCCGGTTCCTCGGTTGCCGTGGCGGCGGCGACCTTCGCGGTCGCGGCGGCTTTCCGTCCCGCGCTGCGGCTGGTGCGGGCTGTCGTCGACCGGCGCTTCGATCGCCGTACCTGGCTGGCCGTGCAGGCATTGGAGGCCTTCACGGGACGGCTGCGCGCGGGCACCGCAGCGCCGGCCGATCTGCTGGCCGCCTTACGCCAGGCGGTCGACGACCCGACCGCGCGCGTGGCCTATGTCGAGGACGGGCAGTCGATCGACCTGGACGGCAGCCCTGCCGATCTCGGCGACCCGCAGCCCGGGCGGCTGCGCCGGGAGGTGACGGCCGGTGGTTCGCCCGTGGCCGTGGTCGATCTGGATGCGCGGCTGGCCAAGGAGCCGCGCCTGGTTCAGGCCGCGCTGGCCGCCGCCGCGCTCCCGCTGGAGAACGCCGCCCTGCACGCCCGCGCCGCTGTGCGGCTGGCCGACGTACGGGCCTCGCGCAGCCGTATCGTGGCCGCCGAGGACTCCCAGCGGCGGCGCATCGAACGCGACCTGCACGACGGTGTCCAGCAGCGCCTGGTCGCGCTCGCCCTGCGGCTGCGCATCGCCGAGCGCGAGGTGACCCCCACCAGCCACCGCGCCGCCACCGTGCTCGGCGAGGCGGTGGAGGAGTTACGCGCCACTGTCGACGAGCTGCGCGAGCTCACCCGCGGCATCCTGCCCCCGGTCCTCACCGACGAAGGACTGGCCGTCGCACTGCGCACGGCCGCGGCACGACTGCCGCTGCCCATGACCCTCGACGTCACGACCGAGCGATTCCCACCCACGATCGAGGCCACCTGCTGGTACGTGGCAGGCGAGGCCATGGCCAACGCCGTCAAACACGCCGATGCCGCCACCGTGCGCCTGAGCGTGCACCGCACCGGCGACAGCGTCGTCCTGCAGGTCGACGACGACGGCGCGGGCGGCGCCGGCGTGGTCTCCGGTGGCGGGTTGCAGGGGCTCAGCGACCGGGTGGCGGCCGTGGGCGGCCGGTTCACCCTGACCAGCCCTTCCGGGGCAGGCACCCGGCTGACGGTGGAGCTGCCATGCGCGTCGTGATCGCGGACGACAGCGTCCTGCTGCGCGAAGGCATCGCCGGCCTGCTCGCCAACGCCGGTTTCCAGGTCGTGGCCAGCGTGGGCACCGCCGAGGCGCTCGTGGAAGCCGTCAGCGTCCATGAACCCGACATCGCCGTCATCGACATCAGAATGCCGCCCACGCATACCGATGAAGGGCTGCGCGCGGCCACCCGGCTGCGTGACAAGCAGCCGGGCCTGGCGATCTTGCTGCTGTCCCAATGGGTCCACGCCGGACGCGCGCTCGACCTGTTCCGCAACGGTGCGGGGCTCGGCTATCTGCTGAAAGACCGCGTCATCGACGTCGACGACTTCCTGGAAGCGCTGCGCCGCATCGCCAAGGGCGGCACCGTGCTCGATCCTGACGTCGTCGCCGCCCTGGTCGGCGCCCATCCCGGACAGAACGCGCTGAGCCGCCTCACCGACCGGGAGAGGCAGGTGCTCGCGCTCATGGCCGAGGGCCGCTCCAACAGCGCCATCGCCGAACGCCTCTTCCTCGGCCGCAAAACCATCGAAACACACGTCAACGCCATCTTCACCAAACTCGACCTCGGCCCGGCCGGCGACGACAACCGCCGCGTCCTGGCCGTCCTGACCTGGCTGCGCGCCCAGCAGTGAACACGCGCCGGATCCGGCGACCAAGCCTGCCAGGAGCCCGTACTCCGGGAAAACCCGGACCCGATCAACGGGCCACCACCCGTGAACGACCACCCCCGGCGAGGCCATCGTGGTGGCCATGAGCGCACACCACCCGATCCCCGCCGCCGACATCGCGGCCGCTCCCAGCCGCCGAGCCATGGGCTCCGTGCTGGCCGCCATCAGCCTCATCGCCGCCCCGGCACTGCTCGCCCTCGGCCTCGCCCTGTACACCAGCCCATGGCTCGACAGCGTCCCGGACTACGCGGCGATCGACACCGGCCACGCGCAGATGCTGCTGTCGACCAACCTCTCCCTGGCCGCCTTCCCGTTCCTGTACGGCTCGGCCGTCGCCGTCGCCATGGTGGCCCGCCGCGCGCGATGGCTGGCCGGCAGTGGACTGACCTGTTCTTTCCTCGGCCTGACCGCGATGCTCGTCAACGGTGTGGTCGATTTACCGCTGATCATGATGGCCGGCATCGGCGACAGGACAGGTTTCGCCGAACTGGCCACCAAACTCGACACGCAATTGCCGATCGTGTCCTACCTGTTCCCGCTCTACCTCCTCGGCACGATCTTGCTCGCCGCCGCCCTCTGGCGGACCAGGACGGTGCCCCGGTGGTCGGCCGTCTGCATCGGCGCCGGAGGCCTGTTCCCCCTCGCCATCATCACGGGGATCGGAGCGACCGCGCTGGTCGTCGCCGCCATCCGCATCGCGGGAGCCATCCCCCTGGTCAAGACGCTGTTGAGCAAGTAGCCGACCAGGCCCCTCGGATCGCGGACGATCCGAGGGGCACTGTGCTGAGTCCGAACCCGGTGGAGAAGGAGCTCGCCGGTCGGTAACGTGACCCCGTAAAACGTTTCATTACGGTCATCGGGGAAGGTCTTCCTTGGATTACGAACGCCAGCCATACCGCCGGTGCGGCCGCAGCGGACTGCTCCTGCCCGCCGTGTCGCTCGGCCTGTGGCACAACTTCGGTGAGGGCAAGCCGGTCGAGACCCAGCGCGCGATCCTGCACAAGGCGCTCGACCTGGGCATCACCCACTTCGACATCGCCGACCGCTACGGGCCCCCGTTCGGCGCCGCCGAGGCCGCTTTCGGCCGGATCTTCCCGAAGTCGCTGCGGGATGAGGTGGTGGTGACCACCAAGGGCTTCAACCCGATGTGGGACGGCCCCTACGGCTACGGCGGCTCCCGCAAGCACCTGCTGGCCACCCTCGACCGGTCGCTGGAACGGCTCGGCCTCGACTTCGTGGACATCTTCTACCTGCACCGGGACAACGAGGACACGCCACTGGAGGAGACGGCCGCCACGCTCGACCACATGGTCCGCACCGGCCGCGCCCTGTACGTCGGCGTCTCCAACTTCTCGCCCGAGCGGACCGCCGCGATCGCCGGTCTGCTGCGCGGTCTGGGCACGCCGCTGCTGGTGCATCAGCCGTCCTACTCGCTGCTCAACCGGGGCATCGAGGAGGCGCTGCTGGGCGTGCTGGAGCAGGAGGGCGTGGGCTGTGTGGTCTACTCGCCGCTGGCCCAGGGCCTGCTCACCGACCGCTACCTGAACGGCATCCCGGACGACTCGCGGGCCGCCGAGGGCCGTTTCCTCACGCCCGACCGGGTGACGCCGGAGGTGCTGTCGTTCGTGCGCGCGCTGTCCGAGGTCGCCGCCGCACGCGGCCAGACGGTCGCGCAGCTGGCGCTGGCCTGGGCGCTGCGCGACCCACGCATCACCTCCGTGCTCGTCGGCGCCTCCAGCCCCGAGCAACTGGAGGCCAATGTCGCCTGCGTGGACCGCCTCGACTTCACCGACGACGAGCTCACCGCCATCGACCAGGCCGCCAAGGAGGCCGGGATCAGCGCGTAATCGTCGGTGCCGGCGGCCGCACGGTCATGAGGGCAGCGACTCCGTCAGCGTCCTGGCCGCCTGCGTGACGAGTTTGCCGTACTCCGGTCTGCGGTCGTCCGGCATGCGGCTGGCCGGGGTCGAGATGCTGAGGCTGGCGACCGGCCCGTCGGGGCCCAGGACGGCGGAGGCGACGGCGGCGATGTCGGAGCGCCACTCGCCGCGGTTGTCCGCGTAGCCACGGGCGCGCACCTCGGCCAGCTCGGCGCGCAGCAGCTCAGGGTCGGTGATCGTGGTGCCGGTGTAGGCGGGCAGCTCGTCGATCGGCCGGTCCAGGTGCGCGAGCACGGCCTTGCCGTTGGCGGAGGCGTGCAGCGGCAGCCTGATGCCGAGCGGCAGCACGATGCGCAGCGGCTTGTCGGTCTCCAGCCGCTCGATGAGGACGACCGCGTCCCCCTCGGGAACCATGAGGTGGATGGTCTCGCCGGTGCGCTGGCGCAGCTCCTCCATGACCGGCAGCGCCACGTCCCGCAGCCCCAGCTCGGCCCGGCGCCCCACCTGCAGCGCCTTGCTGGTCACCTGCCAGCGGGTGACCGCGCCTCCGGCGGGCCTGATCCACCCGGCCTCGTGCAGCGTCCGCAGCGAGCGTTGCACGGTGCTCTTGGGCAGGCCCAGCCCGCGGGCCAGCTCACCGACGCCGGCCGGCTGGCGTACGGCGACCTCTTCGAGCACCCGGAGCGCGTTGATCACGTTCTGCATCCATTGACTCCTCTGCGGGCTGAAATCTAATGTTAATGAACCGCAACACGGCACGACGTGCCGTGACACGGCACAGAGGAGCGTTACCGACGTGGGCCGCCACTTCCTGCAGATCCCAGGTCCGACCAACGTCCCCGACCGGGTGCTGCGTGCCATCGCCCGGCCCACCATCGACCACCGCAGCCCTGCCTTCGCCGAGCTGGCGCGCGAGCTGCTCGACCGGCTCAAGCCGGTCTTCGGCACCCGCCACGACGTCGTCGTCTACCCGTCGTCGGGGACGGGGGCGTGGGAGGCGGCGCTGGTCAACACGCTGTCGCCGGGCGATCGGGTGCTGGCGTTCGAGACCGGGCACTTCTCGACGTTGTGGTGTGAGATGGCCGCCCGGCTGGGGCTGGTCGTCGACCTGGTGCCGGGCGACTGGCGGCGCGGCGCCGACCCCGCCGCGATCATCGATCTCCTCACCGCCGGCCATGCCGCGGTCATGGTGGTGCACAACGAGACCTCGACCGGGGCGCGCAGCCGCATCCCGGAGATCCGCGACGCCATGGACGCGACCGGGCATCCGGCGTTGCTGCTGGTGGACACGATCTCGTCGCTGGCCTCGATGGAGTACCAGCACGACGAGTGGGGCGTGGACGTCACCGTCGGCTGCTCGCAGAAGGGCCTCATGCTGCCGCCCGGCCTCGGCTTCAACGCCGTCGGCCCGAAGGCCCTGGCACGCCGGGGGCGGTTGCCGCGCTCGTACTGGGACTGGGATGCGATCATCGCCGCCAACCGGCAGGGCTTCTTTCCGTACACGCCGCCCACCAACTTGCTGTACGGGCTGCGCGAGGCGCTGATCATGCTGGAGGAGGAGGGCCTGCCGCAGGTGTTCGCCCGGCACGACCGGCACGCCGAGGCGACGCGGCGGGCCGTGCGGGCGTGGGGGCTGGAGGTGCTCTGCGCCGACGAGCGGGAGTATTCCAGCAGCCTGACGGCCGTGCTGCTGCCCGGCGGGCACGACGCCGACACGGTCAGGAGTCTCATCCTGGAGCGGTACGACATGTCGCTCGGCACCGGCCTCGGCCGGCTGGCCGGCCGCGTGTTCCGGATCGGTCACCTCGGGCACTTCAACGACCTGATGCTGGCGGGCACCCTCGGCGGGGTCGAGATGGGGCTGCTCGCCGCCGGGGTGCCGATCAAGGAGGGCGGGATGCGGGCGGCGCTGGCGTACCTGGAGGAGACCGGATGAGCCTGGCGGGGAAGTTGTCGCCGCTCATCGGCGGCGACGTCAGGGACGATCCCTACACCCGGCACCTCTACTCCTCCGACGCCAGCATGTACGCCATCGAGCCGCTCGCGGTCGCCTTCCCCAGGGACGCGGGCGACGTGCAGGCGCTGGTGGCGGCGTGCGGCGAGCTGGACGTGCCGGTGCTGCCGCGCGGGGCGGGCACCAGCCTGGCCGGGCAGACGGTCGGCGCGGCAGTGATCGTCGACTTCTCCCGGCACATGAACAAGATCCTCCAGATCGACGGCAGGACCGCGCGGGTGCAGCCGGGCGTCGTGCAGGACCAGCTCAACCGGGCGGCCCGCAAGCACGGGCTGATGTTCGGGCCCGACACCTCGACCAGCAACCGGGCCACGATCGGCGGGATGATCGGCAACAACTCGGCCGGCAGCCACTCGGTCCGGTACGGCTCCACGATCGACCACGTCGAGTCGGTGAGCGTGGTGCTCGCCGACGCCACCATGCCGGAGCTGGCCACCGATACCCGGCTGAAGGCGGCGGTGGCCGAGGTCCTGGGCGGAGTGGATCTGACCGGGTTCCCGCGTTTCTGGCGGCACTCGGGCGGCTACCGCCTGGACCGGGCCGCGGACGGGGATCTCACCAAGCTGATCGTCGGGTCGGAGGGCACGCTGGCCGTGGTGACCGAGGCGACGGTGGCCCTGGTGGACCGGCCGCGGGCCAAGGCCATCGCCGTCGGCCACTTCACCTCAACCCCGGCCGCGATCGCCGCCACCGCCGACGCCCTGGCCTTCGACGCCGCCTCGGTCGAGCTCATCGACAAGGCCATCCTCGACCTGTCCCGGCAGCGGGTGGACTACGCGGGGCTCGGCGGCATCCTCCAGGGCGACCCGGAGGCGCTGCTGTTCGTCGAGTTCTTCGGTGACACCCCGGCCGAGGTGGCCGACCGGGTGGACAAGCTGGCCGCCACGTGGAAGGCGAACGGCCATGGCTACCACACGCTCCGAGCCACGGCCGAGCGCGACCAGGCGGCGGTGCTGAAGGTCCGCAAGGCGGGGCTCGGCCTGCTGATGGCCTCCAGCGTGGGCAGCCGCAGGCCGCTGGCGTTCGTCGAGGACACGGCCGTCCCGCCGGAGCGGCTGCTGCCGTACGTCGGGGAGTTCGCCCGCATCCTCGACGCCCACGGGCTGCGGGCCGGGTTCTACGGCCACTGCTCGGTCGGCTGCCTGCACATCCGCCCGTTCGTGGACCTGCGCGCGCCCGGCGAGATCGGCAGAATGCGCGCGGTCGCCGAGGAGATCGCCGAGCTGGCCGCCCGGCACGGCGGCGTGAACTCCAGCGAGCACGGCGACGGGCTGGCCCGCTCGGAGTTCAACCGGCGGTTGTTCGGCGATGAGATCTACGAGGCCATGCGGCGGATCAAGCACGTCTTCGACCCGCGCGGGCTGCTGAACCCCGGCAAGATCGTGGATGCCCCGCCGATGACCGACCACCTGCGCGACCCGGCCGCGCCGGAGCCGCGTCCGCTGCCGACCACGCTGGCCTTCGCCGGCGGCATGCACGCCTCAGCCGACCGGTGCATGAACGTCGGCGTGTGCCGCAAGGACGACTCGGGCGTCATGTGCCCGTCGTACATGGCCACCCGCGAGGAGGAGCACTCCACCAGGGGCCGCGCCAACGCCCTGGTCAAGGCCCTGTCGTCGGCAGATCCCCGGCAGGCGATGGGAGACGACCGGCTGCACGGCATCCTCGACCTGTGCCTGGAGTGCAAGGCCTGCCAGTCGGAGTGCCCGCTCGGCGTCGACATGGCGGCCCTGAAGAGCGAGTTCCTGCACCAATACCAGCAGCAGCACGGCGTGCCCCTGCGGGCCCGGCTGTTCGGCGCGATCAGGACGCTCAACCGCCTGGGCTCGGCCACCGCCCCGCTGTCGAACTGGCTGGCCGGCCCCCTGCGCGGCCCGCTCGGCCTGAGCCGGCGCCGGCCGCTCCCCCGCTTCCGCCGCGACACCCTGCTGCGCTGGCACGCGCGCCGCCGCCCGCCCGCAGCCGGGCGAGAGGTGATCCTGCTCGCGGACTCCTTCACCACCTACACCGAGCCCGGCATCGGGCGGGCCGCCGTCGAGCTGCTGGAGCGCGCCGGCTACCGGGTACGGCTGGCCGCCGAGGGCTGTTGCGGCCGTTCCAGCATCTCCAAGGGCCTGCTCGACCGGGCCAGGTCGATGGCCGAGGCGATGGTCGACCGGTTGTCCGGCTCGCAGGCGCCCATCGTCGGCCTGGAGCCATCCTGCCTGCTGACGCTCAAGGACGAATACCGCGCGCTGCTGCCCCGCGATCCCCGCGTGGCGGCGATCGCGGCCCGCGCCAGGCTCGTCCCCGAGCTGCTCGTCGAGGCGATCGACGACGGCTCACTGGCGCTCGGCGACGCGCTGCGCGGGCGGAAGATCCTCCTGCACGGCCACTGCCACGAGAAGGCCGTCGTCAGCACCGACGCCACACGAGCGCTGCTGTCCAGAATCCCCGGAGCGGAGGTGGAAGAGATCGACGCCGGCTGCTGTGGCATGGCCGGCTCGTTCGGCTTCGAGAGCGAGCACTACGACCTGTCCATGAGGATCGGCGGCCTCCGGCTCTTCCCGGAGATCGCCGCGTCCTCGCCCGACACGCTGCTCGCGGCCACGGGGGTCTCGTGCCGCCAGCAGATCGCCCACGGCGCGGGCCGCACGGCGCGCCACCCGGTCGAGCTTCTCCACCAGGTGATCGACCAGCCATAACGTACGGGGGAGAACGGAGTACGCAGTTGTCCGCAGAGCTCCTGTCCATTCTCGCCCTGATCGTCATGTTCGTCGTGGCCACCCTCTTCCCGGTGAACCTGGGCGCCCTGGCCCTCGTCGGCGCGTTCCTCGTCGGAACGCTGGCCGCAGGCATGGAGACCGACGCCATCCTGGACGCGTTCCCCGGCAGCCTGTTCGTGATCCTCGTCGGGGTGACGCTGCTGTTCGCGATCGCCACCAACAACGGGACCGTCGATTGGCTCGTCCGCGCCGCCGTGCATCTGGTGCGCGGGCGGATCGCGGCCATCCCGCTGGTGGTGTTCGTCATCTCGGCGCTGCTCACGGCCGTGGGCGCGCCGGCTCCCGCGGTGGCGGCGATCCTGGCGCCCATCGCGTTCGGTTTCGCGGCCGACTACAAGATCCATCCGCTGCTCATCGGGCTCATGGTGGCGCACGGGACGCAGGCGGGGGCGTTCTCGCCGATCAGCGTGCTGGGCGGGATCGTCAACGGCGTGACCAGCGACGCGAACCTGCCCGGTAACAATGTGGTGCTGTTCCTGTCGAGCTTCGCGTTCAACGCCGCCGCCGCGCTGGTCGTCTTCTTCATCTTCGGCGGCCCCCACCTGGTACGGCGAGGCGCCGTGGCGGTGCCGGGCGCACCCGCCTCCGGCAACGCACCCGATGCCAGCGGCGCACCCGATACCGGCGGCGCCGCCCCGGCTTCCGCAGCGGCTTCCGCAGCGGCTTCGGCCACCGGGGCGGCGCACGCCACCGGGAGTGCCCGTGTTCCCGCAGGCGGCACCGCTTCCGAGACCGCCGACCCCGGCGCGGCGGCCACGTCGGTCACCACCGCACCCTCACCCGAATCCGGCACCGCAGCCGAACCCGGCACTCGCACGACGACCGAGCCCGAACCCGGCACCCGCACGACGACGGAGCCCGAGCCCGAACCCGGCTCCGTCGGCGGCGGCGGCGGCCTGCGGCTCACGCCGCACCAGGTGCTGACGCTGGCCGGCATCGTCGGGCTCTGCCTGGCCGTGCTGGTGTTCAAGCTCGACGTCGGCCTCACCGCCGTCACCGTGGCCGTCATCCTCTCCCTCGCCTCCCCCAAGGCGAACAAGGGCGCCGTGGAGAGGGTGGCCTGGCCGACCGTGCTGCTGATCTGCGGCGTCGTCACGTACGTCGGCGTCCTGCAGGAGATCGGCACCGTCGACTACGTCGGCACGTCCGTGGCCGCGATCGGCATCCCCCTGCTGGTGGCGCTGCTGATCTGCTACGTCGGCGGCGTCGTGTCGGCCTTCGCCTCGACCGTGGGCATCCTGGGGGCGCTGGTGCCCCTGGCCGTGCCGCTGCTCGGAACGGGCGCCCTGGGACCGGTCGCGATGATCGCGGCGCTGTCGGTGTCGTCGGCCATTGTGGATGTCAGCCCGTTCTCCACGACGGGCGCGCTGCTGGTGGCCAACGTCAGAGGCATGCCGCAGGACCTGTTCTACCGCCGGCTGCTCGCCTACGGCGCCGTCATCGTCGCGGTGGGCCCGCTCGCGGCCTGGGCCGTCCTGGTCGCCCCCGGCTGGCTGGGCTGATGTCGTCTCCCCTGGTCACATCGCGTAAAATCGTTTCACAGCATAGGGGACCTCATACGATATGATCACTTTGGTCCCGGTGCACGTCGCTCGTGCTCCGCGCACCAGACGAGGAACGATGTCGAGCATCAAAGAGGTTGCCCGGGTCGCCGGGGTCTCCGTCGGCACCGTGAGCAACGTGCTCAACCGGCCCGACATGGTGGCACCTGAGACCCGGCAGCGTGTGCAGGCCGCGATCGCGCAGCTCGGCTACGTACGCAACGGCTCCGCCCGCCAGTTGCGGGCGGGGCACAGCCGGACGATCGCCGTGGTGGCGCTCGACCTGGCCAACCCCTTCTTCATCGACGTGCTCAGCGGCGTGGAGACCGCCGCGCAGCGCGACGGCCTGACCGTGATGGTGTTCAACAGCAGCAAGGACGCCGAGCGCGAGGCCAGGTTGCTGGAGATGCTGGAGGAGCAGCGTCCCCTGGGCGTGCTCATCACCCCGGTGAACGACCGCGGCCAGGAGGAACGGCTGGACCGGCTGGTCTCCCGCGGCATCCCGGTGGTGTTGTTCGACAACTCCTCGCGGGTCGGCCACGGGTGCGCGGTGGCGGTCGACGACGTGCTCGGCGGCCGGCTGGCCGGGCTGCACTTGCGCGAGCGGGGGCACCGCCACATCGCCTTCGCAGGGGGGCCGTTCACCGTCCGGCAGGTGGAGGACCGCCGCGATGGGCTGGCGAGCGTGCTCACCCCGGCCGAGCAGCTGACCGTGATCCCGTTGCCCGACCTCAACGTCGCCACTGGGCGTACGACGGGCCAGGAGATCGCCGCCCTGCCCCGGTCGGCGCGGCCCACCGCGGTCTTCTGCGGCAACGACCTGGTCGCGCTGGGCCTGCTGCAGGAGCTGACGCTGCGCGGCCTGCGGGTTCCCGACGACGTGGCGATCCTCGGCTACGACGACATCGACTTCGCGGCGGCGGCCGCGGTGCCGCTGTCGTCGATCCGGCAGCCGCGCGAGCAGCTCGGCCACACCGCCGCGCTGATGGTGCTGGAGGAGGCCGACCAGTTGTCCGGCCACCAGCATCGTCACGTGATCTTCCAGCCTGAGCTGGTAGAACGCTCCTCCACCGCTCAGCTGCGCCCCTCCCGCGAGGCGGCGAACGCGGCCCGCTGACCGGCACTCAGGCCGGCCGGACCAGCGGACCGACCGGGCGGGCCGATCAGGCGGGCCGATCAGGCGGGGTCGTCGTCCGCGCGGTCGAGGCGCTGATACAGGCCGTAGACGAAGCGGGCGCGGTAACGCGTGCCCTCGTGGGTGAAGCCGACCGTCCAGTGCTGCGGGGCCGAGCCCTCGAGGTGGCAGGCTCCGGGGAACGCCTCGCCGACGTCGGCGACGACGCAGCTCCAAGGGACCAGATCAGCGAACGACAACGGCCTGGCGCCGCCCGGCCGCACGAACCACTGGTTCCACACCTCGCCTCCGGGGCCGAGCAGCACCTCGAACCTCAGCTCAGGCCAGGAGGGCAACCTCCAGTGAGCCACGTCGCAGGTCAGGCTGCCGACCTGGTGCACGCCCTCGTACGCGGGCGGGCCGAGCGCCATCCGGAACAGTGAACGTCCTTTCGGCGCCCTGCCGGAGTGGGCCATCGCCGTCCATTGGGTGTGCGCGGCACGCAGCTCCGCCCGGGTGGCGCCCATGACTTTGAGCGCGTCCTCGACCTTCGCGGCCTCCAGGTCGCGCATCCTGTGCATCAGGGCCAGCTCGAACTGGCGAACCCCGAATCTCACGGGCCCATCACCCCGGCGGCCATGATGTCACGGGTCTCGGCGCTCGCGCCGCCGCCTGCCTCAACAGCCATGGCGTCGCCGGTGGATTGACGCTTTCTGGACGAGCCTTGATACGTTGGGGACAGGTGTGCCGGGAAGTCTGGTCGGCGATTCTTTGTCCCGTTTGCCGGAAAGGACCCTTTGTGCACACCCGAGACGTGCTCGCCGACATCCCGATGATCGCGCCGTGAGCGTACTGTCCTGGATGAGCGTGGCGGTGTTCCTGGCCGCGTACACGCTCATCGCCACCGAGAAGATCCATCGGGTCGCGGCCGCGCTGGGCGGCGCGGGGATCATGCTGCTGATCCACGCCACCGGCGCGGAGGCCGCCTTCTTCTCCGAGCACGCCGGCATCGACTGGAACGTCATCTTCCTGCTGCTGGGCATGATGGTCATCGTCGGCGTGCTGAAGGAGACCGGCGTCTTCGAATACCTGGCCATCTGGGCCGCCAAACGCGCCAAGGGGCGGCCGTTCCGATTGATGGTGCTGCTGGTGCTCATCACGGCGGGCGCGTCGGCCCTGCTGGACAACGTGACCACGGTGCTGCTGATCGCGCCGGTGACGTTCCTGGTGTGCGAGCGGCTCGCGCTGCCGGCCGCCCCGTTCCTGATCGCCGAGGCGATGGCGTCCAACATCGGCGGCGCCGCCACGCTGGTCGGCGATCCGCCGAACATCATCATCGCCAGCCGTGCCGGACTGACCTTCAACGACTTCCTCATCCACATGGCGCCGCTGGTGATCGTCCTGATGGCGGTGTTCATCGGGTTGTGCTGGTGGATGTTCGGCCGCGGGTTCCGCTACGACGCGGACCGCGCTCAGGAGATCATGTCGCTGGACGAGCGGGAGGCGATCTCCGACCGGCGGCTGCTGTGGCAGTCGCTGGCCGTGCTGGCGCTGGTGATGGCGGCGTTCGTGCTGCATCCGGTGCTGCACTACGAGCCGTCGGTCGTGGCGCTGCTGGGCGCGGGAGTGCTGGTGGCGGTGACGAAGGTACGCACCGAGCAGGCCATCGCCGAAGTGGAGTGGCCCACGCTGGTGTTCTTCGCCGGACTGTTCGTCATGGTGGGCGCCCTGGTCGAGACCGGCGTCATCGGCGCGCTGTCCGAGGCCGCGGTCGCGGCGACCGCCGGGCGGCTGGAACTGGCCACGATAGGGCTGCTCGGCGCCTCGGCCGTGCTGTCGGCCATCGTGGACAACATCCCGTACGTCGCCACGATGAGCCCTATCGTCGAGGGGCTCGTCGAAGCGAACGGCGGCGACGACGTGTTGTGGTGGGCGCTGGCCTTCGGCGCCGACCTGGGCGGCAACGCCACCGCGGTCGGCGCCGCGGCCAACGTCGTGGTGCTCGGCATCGCCGCCCGCAACGGCACCCCGATCAGTTTCTGGCAGTTCACGAAGTACGGCCTGATCGTCACGGCGGTCACCGTCAGCCTGGTGGCGCCGTACCTGTGGTTCCGCTACCTCGTCTGACCGATGCGGGATTCGATGGGCGGGTTCAGGCGGGCGAAGCCCTCCTGGGTCCGGTACGGGTAGTAGGGGTAGGCGGCCGTGGTGGTGCTGGCGGCGTCGAGCCTGGCGACCTGTTCGCCGGTGAGGCTCCATCCGGAGGCGCCCAGGTTTTCGCGCAGTTGCTCCTCGTCACGCGCGCCGACGATGACGGAGGCGACGGTCGGCCGCTGGAGCAGCCAGTTCAGCGCGATCTGCGGGACGGTCCTGCCGGTCTCACCGGCGATCTCGTCGAGAACGTCGACCACCGCGTAGAGCCGCTCGTCGTCGACCGGCGGGCCGAAGGCGGCGGTCCGGTGTAGCCGGCTGCCCTCGGGAAGCGGGCGGCCGCGCCGGATCCTGCCGGTGAGGCGGCCCCAGCCGAGCGGGCTCCACACGAGCGCGCCGACGCCCTGGTCGAGGCCGAGCGGCATCAGCTCCCACTCGTAGTCGCGGCCCACCAGCGAGTAGTAGACCTGGTGGGCCACATAACGCGGGTGGCCGTGCCGCTCGGCGGCGGCGAGCGACTTCATCAGCTGCCAGCCGGAGAAGTTGGACACGCCGACGTAGCGGAGCTTGCCGGCCCGGACCAGGTCGCCGAGCGTGGAGAGCACCTCCTCGACCGGCGTTGCGGCGTCGAAGGCATGCAGCTGGAACACGTCGATGTGATCGGCGCCCAGGCGGCGCAGCGCGCCGTCCACCGCCTGGATCAGCCGGGGCCGTGAGGTGCCCGCCTCGTCCGGGCCGTCACCTGTGGGCAGCCCGGCTTTGGTGGAGATGAGCACGCGGTCCCGCCGACCCTTGATCGCCTGGCCGAGCACCTCCTCGGAGGCGCCGTCGGAGTAGACGTCGGCGGTGTCGAACATGGTGACGCCCGCGTCGAGTGCGATGTCCACGAGCCGCCTGGCCTGCGCCACGTCGGTGGTGCCCCAGGCGCCGAACAGCTCGCCCTTGCCGCCGAACGTCCCGGCTCCGAAGCTCAACGCCGGGACTTTGAGCCCCGACGCACCCAGCTGCCGATATTCCATGATTCCAGTCCATCCTCTTAACGGGTCAACGTTTCCGTTAAGAGAATAGCTCACTAACGGGATATCTGAACCATTAGTAAACGCGGCTCGCCTCGGTGCTGCGGGCCGTGCACACCAACGCCTACGCCTACGCCCGCCTGGCCGGGACCGACGACCAGGCCCGCGACTACGCCAAGGTGTTCGCCTCCACGGTGTTCGAGACCGAGCACCCGGTGGTGCGCGTGCACCCCGAGACCGGGGAGCGCTCGATTCTGCTGGGCGACTTCGCCAAGCGGCTGGTGGGTCTGTCCTCGTCCACGTCGGCCGCGCTCATCCGGCTGGTCCACGGGGCACGTCACCGAGGTGGAGAACACGGTGCGCCGGCGCTGGGCCACCGGTGACGTGGCGGTCTGGGACAACCGGGCCACCCAGCACCGGGTGGTGCACGACTTCGGCGACCGTCCACGCCGCCTGCACCGGGTCACGATCGCGAGCGATGTGCCGGTCGGTGTGGATGGCGGCCCAGCGTGGTGCTGGCGGGCGACGCCGCCGCGTACTCGCCGATCGCCGCCTGACCTCTTCCCGCCAGGGCGAGCCGGCCTCAGCCGACGTGGACGTGCGGGCGGCGTTCCAGGTCGGGCTCGGCCTGGCGGAGCACCTCCCGGGTCAGCGGCGGCACGTCGCCGCCGCCGAAGACCAGGTAACGCAGCATCGCCACGACCGGGTTGCCCTCGGTCCAGTGGAAGTAGATGTGCGGCACCGAGCCGGTGCGATCACGTAGGTACAGCAGGAGCGCGGCCAGCGTGTTGGGGACGGCGGAGCTCTCGATGGTGAGGATCTTGTGGCCGTACCGTTCCTCGCCCTTGACGTGCAGCTCGGTCTCGAACTCCGAGGCGTCCGGCACCGTCACCTCGATGAACAGCATCGGCTCGGAGCTGCGCAGCCGGTGATTGAGCCAGGTCTCGCGCAGCTTGTCGGTGTACTCGGTCTGGTCGCGGGTGTGCGGCTCGTTGGCGATCACGTGCACCTCGCCGCAGGCGTCGTTGACGAACTGTTCGGCCAGCGCGTCCAGGTGCACCTCGGTGACGCGCAGTTCGGTGGAGCGGGTGGCGCGGGAGATCAGCGAGGTGACGATGATGGCCGCGATGAAGAACGAGGCGATCTTGACGCCGTCCGGCCGCTCGATCACGTTGTCCACCAGCGTGTACGCCAGCACCGCCGTGATCGCCGCGTACGCGCCCGCCGCCTTGTGCTGGCCTTTCCTGCGGGCCGACAGCGTCACGGCGACGGCGGCCGAGAGCATGAGCACCAGCACGCCGGTGGCGTACGCGCCGCCCTGGGCGTCCACGTCGGCGTCGAAGATGATCGTGATGGCGAACGCGATCAGCGAGAACACGATCACCAGCGGCCGCACCGCGCCGGTCCACTCCGGCGCCATGCCGTAGCGCGGCAGGTACCGCGGCACCAGGTTGATCAGCCCGGCCATCGCCGACGCGCCGGCGAACCACAGGATCGCGATCGTGGAGACGTCGTAGGCGGTGCCGAACCAGTCGCCCAGGAAATTGTGCGCCAGGTAGGCCAGCGCCCGCCCGTTGGCCTTGCCGCCCTCCTCGAACTCCTGGTGCGGGATGAGCACCGTGGTGACGAAGCTGGAGAAGATCAGGAACACGCTCATGATCAGCGCCGCGACCGTGAGCAGCCGCCGGGTGCCCGCGATCCGCGCCGGGATGTCGCCCTTGACGACCGGCATCACCGCCACACCGGTCTCGAACCCGGACATGCCCAGCGCCAGCTTCGGCATCACCAGCAACGACAACCCGGTCATGGCCAGCGGGCTGCTGAAGTCCAGGCTCAGCGCCCGCTGCCAGTCCACCACGACCTGCGGCGCCTGCAACACGTGCACGATCGAGACCGCCACCACGACCGCGTTCAGCGCCAGATAGACGAACACCAGCAGCACGGCGATGCCGATCGCCTCGCTGAAGCCCAGCAGGAACACCCCGCCGAGCAGGGCCAACAGCACCAGCGTCACCAGCACCCGCTGCCCGGCCAGGGCCTCGGGCCAGAACGGGTTTTCCAGAATGTGCGCGGTCGCGTCGGCCGCCGACAACGTCATCGTGATCACGAAGTCGGTGGCCGCGAAGCCGAGCAGCGCCAGCACGAACAGCTTGCCCCACCACTGCGGGGCCAGCTTCTCCAGCATCGCGATCGAGCCCTGCCCGTACGGGCTCTCGGCCGCGACCCGCCGGTAGACCGGCAGCGCGCCCAGCAGCGTCAGCGCCACCAGCAACAGCGTGGCCAGCGGCGAGAGCAGCCCGGCGGCCAGCGCGGCGATACCCGGCTGGTAGCCCAGCGTGGAGAAGTAGTCCACGCCGGTCAGGCACATCACCCGCCACCAGGGGTGCTTGACGTGGGGACCGTGCTCGATCTGCTTACGGTCGGTCTGCAGGCCCTGGAGCAGCCAGGAGCGCAGCGTCCCTTCCGTGGCAGCTGGCCGTTTCGCCAGCACCATAACGGTCACCCTTCACCAAAACCCCACAAAGACGCATCGCACCCTATCCACGGCAGAGCGGAGTTTCATCAGGTCAGGGCGTCAAGAAAACGTATATATCCGCATCCGGGCGCGTTGAGTCGCCGCCCGGCTGGAACGCCACGTCCAGCGCGAACCCGTTTACTCGGCACGCTCCGCCGAGCCCGAGACGCCGTGCTCGGCGAGGGTGGGCTGCTCTCCCTCAACGACACCGTGCTCGGTCAGGGCGGGCTGCTCCCCCTCGGAGACGCGGTCCTTGGCGAGGGCAGGCTGCTCGATCTTCGGCTGGACCCGCTCGGCGTCGGCCGTGGCGGGCCCAACGGCGGGTTCAGTGGTGGGCTCAGTGGCGGGCTGCGCGGTCTCGGCCGGTGTGCCGGGTTGCGCCGCCCGGTCGAAGAAGCGCAGCAGCTCTACCGGCAGCGGCATGATCAGGGTGGAGTTCTTCTCGGCCGCCACCTCCACCACCGTCTGCAGCAACCGCAGCTGCAGCGCGCCCGGCGTCTTCGACATGATGCCCGAGGCGTCGGCGAGCTTGTGCGCGGCCAGCAGTTCGCCGTCCGCGACGATCACCCGGGACCGGCGCTCCCGTTCGGCCTCGGCCTGCCGGGCGATGGAGCGCTTCATGCCCTCGGGCAGCTGAACGTCCTTGATCTCCACCCGGTCGATGTGGATGCCCCAGCCGAGCGCGGGGCTGTCGATCATGAGCGCGAGGCCCTTGTTGAGCTCCTCGCGGTTGGTCAGCAGATCGTCCAGCTCGCTCTTGCCGATGATGGACCGCAGCGAGGTCTGCGCCACCTGCTCGACGGCGAACAGGTAGTTCTGCACCTCGACGGCGGCCCGCATGGGGTCCTGGACCTTGAAGTAGGCGACCGCGTCGACGCGTACGGAGACGTTGTCCCTGGTGATGCCCTCCTGCGTCGGTACGGGCATCGTGACGATCTGGACGTTGACCTTCCGCATGCTGTCCACGACGGGGATGAGGAATCTGAGGCCCGGTTGCCGGATCTGCGGCTGCGCCCTGCCGAAGCGGAAGACGATGCCGCGCTCGACCTGGTTGACCACCCTCACCCCGGTGACCGCGAGCAGGAAGAGCAAGAAGGCGATGACTCCGAGCACGATGTTGATGTCCATGGCCGTGTCCCTTCTTTATCGAGCCTAGTCCCGAATTCAGCTGGTACGGGTGGCGAGGACCGTAGCGATGGCGTGCTCCGTCGTGACGTACGTGGGCAGCCGGGCGTCCACCCCGGTGATGCGCAGCAGGCGAGCCGGGGCGCCCTTGGCGGCGGCCAGGTGCGCGTCGGCGCCCTCGTCGGCGCAGGTGCGGGCGCAGGCCAGAAGGACGTGCAGGCCGGAGCTGTCCAGGAAGGACAGCTCGGCCAAATCGAAGATCACATGGTCGCCGGGGCGGCGGATGCGTTCGATGTAGTCCGCGAGCTGGGCGCTGTTGGTCCGGTCGACCTCGCCGGCGAGGGCGATGACGCTCATGCCGGGAAGATGCTGATGAGTCAGGGTTAACGGGGCCATTCAGCGGGCCGGTTGCCTTTCCCTGCCCAAGTGCCCCAGGCTCCGGACACCCGTGGTGGGGTCACGGCGCAGGTGCAGGCTCAGCAGCGACCCGAGGCCGGTCTGCTCGAGGCCGACTCCGTCGCACAGGTGCTGGATCACCCACAGGCCGAACCCGTGCGCGCCTGTCGGGTCGATCCGGGCGGTGGCCAGGTGGTCGGCCGACAGCCGGCCGGCGATGTCGAGGATCTCCACGGTGATCCCCTCGTGGGTGCCGCGCGCGGTGACCAGCCCGACCGCTCCCCCGTGGTCGAGCACGTTGGTGACCGCCTCGTTGACGGCCAGCACCAGGTGATCAAGCCGCTCACCGGCGAGGCCCGCGTGCCGGCCGCTGACACGTACCAGGTCGCGGATGAAGACTAGGTCGTCGCTGACGGGACAGCGCAGCTCGAACTGCACGCTCATGATCGTCTCGCCCACCGGATTGTCGGGGATGGAAGGTGCGGGCGCTGTCCCTCTATCCCAGGGACAGATCGCCAAACGGGGCTCCTGGACAGCTCGTACTGTCGCCGTTCTCGGCTTTTGTGACGCAACTAACAGGACACCGTCTCTTTAACAAGAGCCCAGTGTCCTGTTAATGTCGTCATCGTGGGTGACAGCGGGAGCGTGCCCGACCAGGCGTTCGAACGCGCCCGGCGACCGGAGCACAAGCAGCAGCGGCGCGAGGCGATCCTCGCGGTGGCGCGCGAACTCGCCATCGAGTCAGGGGTGCGTGAGGTCAGTCTGCGCAGGGTCGCGGCAGAGGTGGGGCTGGCCAAGTCCAACGTGGTGCGATACTTCAGCACCAGGGAGGAGATCTTTCTCGAGCTGACCGTGGAGAGCTGGCGGGACTGGGCGGACGACGTCCTCGGACGCCTCCGGGCTGGCGACGACGTGATCGACGCGCTGACGGAACCACTCGCCGCGCGCCCGCTCTTCTGCGACCTGCTCAGCCAGCTGGGGACGGCCCTGGAACACAACCTCTCGGTCCCGGCGGCCCTGACCTTCAAGGTCACGGTCCTGGACATCACCGGCGAGCTCGGCGCGGCGATCGCACAGGCGCGCCCCGACCTGACGCAGGACGAGGCCGAGGAACTGGTGGCGCGGGCGACAGGCTGCGCGGGCACGTACTATCCCGCCGCCAACCCGCCCCCCACCTTGGTCGAGCTCTACCGGCAACGCCCCGACCTCGCCGCCACGTGCCCCAAGCTGCTGCCCACCCTGAAACGCACCCTGGCAGCGCTCGCCGCCGGTCTGCCCACCTTGCGTCCCTGACGCACCTTTCTAACCGATCGGAGTAATCATGTCCGCTTTGCCCGAGGCCGCAGAGCTTGCCCCCGACGACCACCCTGAGACCGAACCGGTGACCCCCTTGGTCGTCTTGGGCTCGGACACCGCCCCCGTGTGCACGGACGGAGTGTGCGTCCTGTGAGCACGCTGCGCATCGACATCTGGTCCGACGTCGTCTGCCCGTGGTGCTACATCGGCAAGCGACGCCTGGAGTCCGCTCTCGCCCGGTTCGAGCACGCCGACGAGGTGGAGATCCACTGGCACAGTTTCCAGCTCGACCCCTCCCACCCCAAGGGACACCGCGAACCGTCCTCCGACCGCCTGGCCGAGAAGTACGGCGCCTCACCCGCCCAGGTACGGGAGATGACCCAGCGGGTCACCGACCTGGCCGCCGCGGAAGGCCTGACGTACGCCCTGGACAAGGCCATCTCGGTCAACACGATCGACGCGCACCGGGTGAGCCATCTGGCGGCGCGGCACGGTCTCGGCGCGCGGATGCACGAGCGGCTGCTCAGCGCCCACCTGGTCGAGGGTGAGGTCGTCGACGACCCGGACACCCTGGTCCGCCTCGCCGCCGAGCTCGGCATCCCCGAGGACGAGACCCGGAAGGTCCTGGACGGCGACGCCTACGAGGACGCCGTGCAGGCCGACATCAGCGAAGCACGCAGCCTCGGCATCACCGGTGTGCCGTTCTTCGTGCTCAACCGCGCTTACGGCGTGTCCGGCGCGCAGCCGGCCGACGCCTTCCTGTCCGCTCTGCGCACCGCCCGCGAGCAGGCCGTCACGACGCGCTGAATCGCCCGGGTTCGAGTGTGGGCCGCGACCGACATGGTCGCGGCCCACACTCATGTCGTGCCCTGGATCACACACTGACGTCTTGCGTTGGGCGCGGATTAATTTTAGGTTAGCCTTACCTAAGTAAATCTTGGGTTCTGGGGGCATGCCCCTTCTCGTCTGTTCCCTCACAGGAAGAAGCCATGTCCATCCAGCTGCCGCCGTCCGCTGCGCCGCGCTCCGCCTACCCGGTGGACGTGCTCCCCCACTCCGTCCAGGACCGTCTCCTCGGCCTGGCGCGGTCCGGCACGCCGATCTCCGCCTACGTCTACGACGGCGAGGTGGCCGCCGAGCGGGCCCGCGAGTTACGCGCGGCGCTGCCCGAGTGGGCCGCCGTCTACTACGCGGTCAAGGCCAACTCCTTTCCCGGCGTCGTCGCGGCGCTGGCCCCCTACGTGGACGGGTTCGAGGTCGCCTCCGAGTCGGAGCTGGACCTCGCCCTCGGCCTCACCGGTACGGCACGGGTCGTGGCCGCGGGACCCGCCAAGTCCGTCCCCGTCCTCACCGCCCTGGTCAGAGCCGGCGTGGAGGCGATCAACGCGGAAAGCCTGCTCGAGCTCCACCGGATCAGCCGGATCGCGGTCGCCGAGGGCACCACGGCCAGGGTGGCGCTGCGCGTGAACCCGGCCGAGATCCCCGTCACGGGTTCCCTGCACATGGGCGGCGTCCCGTCCCAGTTCGGCGTGGCCGAGCCCGACGTGCCCGAGGTGTTGCGGGCCGCCGCCCGGCTCCCCGGTCTGGACCTGGTCGGCTTCCACGTCCACGCCGCCTCGGGCAACCTGGACGCCGAATCCCACGCCGCCTACCTGCGCTGGTGTCTGGACTGGAGCGTGCGCACCGCCGCGGGCAACGGCGTCGAGCTGCGCCACGTCGACATCGGCGGCGGCATCGGCGTCGCGTTCGAGGACGAGAAGCCCTTCGACGTCGCCCGCTTCGGCGAGCTGGCCGGGCAGGCCGAGCCGCCGCCCGGCGTGCGGGTGCTGCTGGAGCCCGGCCGTTTCCTGGTCGCCGACTGCGGCTGGTACGCCGCCGAAGTGACCGACGTCAAGACCTCCTACGGCAAGCGGTTCGTCGTCCTGCGCGGCGGCATCAACCACTTCCAGCTCCCCACGTCCTGGGACATCGTGCACAACATCGCGGTGCTGCCGATCGAGCGCTGGCCAGAGGGCTGCCCACGGCCCGCCGCCGAGGACGCCGAGGTCACGGTCGTCGGCGAGCTGTGCACACCGGAGGACACCCTGCTGCGCGACGTCCGCGTCGACCGGGTGCGGGCCGGTGACCTGGTCGTCTTTCCGAATGCGGGTTCCTACGGCTGGGAATTCGCCATGCATGCCTTCCTCGGTCACCCCGTGGCCGAGCGGCATCTGCTCTGAGCTCGTCCGGCCCGCCGGGCCGTACCGTCGTCCATCTCTGCCATCCGGAGCCTGAATGACTCTGCATCCGACCGACCTCGACCCCGCTGTCGGCATCGACGCCGTGCTGCGGCGGCAACGCGACCGGGAGTCCTCGGCGCGGACCTATGCCCGTTCGTTCCCGGTCGTCCCGGTACGCGCGCACGGCATGACGATCGAGGGCGCCGACGGCCGCCGCTACCTCGACTGCCTGTCCGGCGCGGGCACCCTCGCGCTCGGCCACAACCACCCGGTGGTGGTCGAGGCCATCAGGCGCACCGTGGACAGCGGGGCGCCGCTGCACGTGCTCGACCTGGCCACGCCGGAAAAGGACGAGTTCACCGAAGCGCTGTTCGCCACCCTTCCTCCCGCCTTCGCCGACCACGCGCGCGTGCACTTCTGCGGGCCCGCGGGAACGGACGCGGTGGAGGCGGCGCTGAAGCTCATGCAGACCGCCACCGGCCGCCGCGGGCTGCTCGCCTTCACCGGCGCCTACCACGGCATGACCGCGGGCGCCCTGGCCGTCACCGGCAGCGTCGCGGTCAAGGAGCCGGTGGCCGGGATCGCCGCGGACGTGACCCGCCTGCCGTACCCGTACTCCTACCGCTGCCCGTTCGGCGTCGGCGGGGAGTGGGGCGCGGAGCTGTCGGCGGCGTACACCGAACGGCTGCTCGACGACCCCTCCGGCGGTGTGGTGCCGCCGGCCGCGATGATCCTGGAGGCGGTGCAGGGAGAGGGCGGCGCGGTGCCCGCCCCGGACTCCTGGCTGCGCCAGATGCGCCGGATCACCGCCGAGCGCGGCATCCCGCTGATCGTGGACGAGGTGCAGACCGGCGTGGGGCGCACCGGCGCCTTCTGGGCGGTGGAGCACAGCGGGGTGCTTCCCGACGCGATGGTGCTGTCCAAGGCCATCGGCGGGAGCCTGCCGCTGGCCGTGGTGGTGTACCACGAGGACTACGACGGCTGGCGGCCCGGCGCGCACACCGGAACGTTCCGCGGCAACACGCTGGCCATGGCGGCCGGGACCGCGACCCTGCGGTACGTCGCCCGCGAAGGGCTGGCCGAGCGGGCCGCCGCGGTCGGCGCCCGGATGACGGCCCGGCTGGACGGGCTGCGCGGCGAGCTGCCCGTGATTGGCGACGTCCGCGGGCGCGGCCTGATGATCGGTGTCGAGCTCGTCGATCCCGAGGGCGAGCCCGACTCCTGCGGCGCCCGCCCGCCCGCGCCGCGTACGGCGGCCGAGGTTCGCGCCGCGTGCCTGGACCGCGGCCTCATCGTGGAGCTGGGCGGCCGTCACGACTCCACCGTCCGGCTGCTGCCGCCGCTGATCATCACGGACGAGCAGGCGGAGACCGTTCTGGACCGGCTGGCCGACGCGATCGCCGAGGTGACGGCTCCCCGCCTCACGGGGCAGCGGGCATGACCGCCGCCCTCGCGCCCGCGCTGTCCGGCGGCGTCTCCGGCGCCGCCGCCCTGGAGCCGATGGTGCGTACGGTGCTGGAGGCCCTGGCCGAGGGCGCGGCACGGCGTGGCGGGCCGATCCCCGCAGGCACCCCCCAGGAGCTCTTCGCACGAGTCGCCCGCGCCCTCACCGAGCCGAGCGGGCTCCGGGCCGGTCGTGCCTTCGCTGAGCCGGACGGCGGCGACGACGCCTTGCGCCGGTTGACCACGCTGGTGGCTGCGGGCAGCGCCGACCCGGCCGATCCGGCCTGCGCCGCGCACCTGCACTGCCCGCCGCTCGCCGTGGCGGTGGCCGCCGACCTGGCGATCTCCGCGCTCAACCCGTCACAGGACTCCTGGGACCAGGCTCCCGCCACCACCGCCCTGGAGACCCTGCTGCTGGGCGAGCTGGCCGAGCTGGTGGGATACCCGTCCACGGCCGCGGGCGTGCTCACCTCCGGCGGCACCGAGTCCAACCTCATGGGCCTGATGCTGGCCAGGGACCGGGTGCTGGGGCGCGCGAGCGGGCGCAGGATCGAGCGGACCGGTCTGCCCGCTGGCGCGCCGCAGGCGAGGATCTTCGCCTCCGCCGCCGCCCACTTCTCGGTACGGCGCGCCGCCGCCCTGCTGGGCCTGGGCGAGGACGCGGTCGTGACCATCCCCGTCAACCATGAGCTGCGGATGAGGCCCGAGGCGCTGGCGCAGGCGCTCCAGGAGTGCGTCCGGCAGGACGAGCTGCCCCTGGCCGTGGTCGCCACGGCCGGCACCACCGACACCGGCGCGATCGACCCGCTGAACGCCTGCGCGACCCTGGCCGCCGAGCACGGCGCCTGGACGCACGTGGACGCCGCCTACGGAGGCGGCGCGCTGCTCTCCGACCGGCTGGCCCCGCTGCTGGCGGGCCTGGAACGGGCCGACTCGGTGTCGCTGGACTGGCACAAGCTGGGCTGGCAACCCGCCGCGGCGGGGGTCTTCCTGGTGCGGCAGGCCGAGACGTACGCGTCGCTGGCCCGGCGCGCCGCCTACCTCAACCCGGCCGACGACGAGGGCGCCGGCTACTCCAGCCTGCTGGGGCTCTCCCTGCGCACCACCCGCCGCCCCGACGCCTTCAAGATCGCCGTCACGCTCGCCGCCCTGGGCAGGGACGGCCTGGGCCGCCTCGTGGACACCTGCCACGACCTGGCCCGCGCCGGGGCCGCGGCGGTGCGTACCCACCCCCGGCTGGAGCTGCACGCCGACCCCGTGCTGACGGCCTTCCTGTTCCGGTATCTCCCCGCTGATCCCGCCTCGGCGGACCGGGTGAACGCCGGGCTGCGGCGCCGCCTGCTCCGTGAGGGACGCGCCGTCGTCGGCCGTACCGAGCTGCCCGGAGAGGGGCCGGGCCGCGTCCGGCTCAAGCTCACCCTGCTCAACCCGCACGCGACGGCCACCGAGGTGGAGCGGCTCGTCCACCTGGTCGCCGCGGCCGGCGAGGCCGAGGAGGCGGCGCTGTGACCGATCTCGGGCGTCCCCATGGTGCGCCCCTTGGCCCGGACCCCCTCGACCATTCCGACCCCTTCCACGCGGGTGCGGCCGCGGCGATGGAGACGCTGCTGCGTGCCTACGTGCGCGAGACGGCGATCCCGGTCCCGGCGGCCGGCGGGGAGCTGGTGCTCGGCTTCCCCGCCAGCGGCGTGCGGCTGAGCGTCCCGGTGCGCTACCGGTCGGCGACGGGCTGGCACCGCTTCGGCGAGCCGCGCGTCATCGCCGAGCCGCCACCCGCCGGCGCCGCGCTCGTCGCCAGCGAACCAGTCTCCGCCGATCCGGTCGCCGGCGATCCAGTCTCCGGCGATCCGATCTCCGCCGATCCGATCTCCGCCGATGCCGCGCTCGTGGCCGCGGTCGCCATCCGTGAGGCGGTCGTGCGGCGGCGGTTGCCGCATCACCTCGGGTCTGACGCCGTCGCCCGGGTGCTGGACTCGGCCCGCCGTACCGGGACGTTCCTCGCGCGGCGGCGGGCCGAGGGCGGTGCGGCGCCGGCGCCGTTTCTCGAGGCCGAGCAGGCGCTGTTGCTGGGGCATCCGTTCCATCCGGCGCCCAAGAGCAGGCAGGAGGCGTCCGACGGGGAGCTGGAGGCATACTCGCCGGAGCTGCGCGGCGCGTTCCGGCTGCACTGGTTCGCCGCCGATCCGGCCGTCGTCGTGGGAGACAGCGCCGACGGGCGGTCCCCGGCCGAGCTGCTGCGCGGCCTCGCCGCCGGGCTGGAGCTCCCCGACGGCATGGTCCCCGTCCCCGCCCATCCGTGGCAGGCGCGCGAGGTGCTGCGCCGTCCCGAGGTGGCGGCGCTGGTCGAGGCGGGGCTGCTGCGACCGCTCGGGGCGGCGGGGCCGGCGTGGCAGCCGACCTCTTCGGTACGCACCGTGCATCGCCCGGACGCCGGCGTGATGCTCAAGCTCTCCCTCGGCATGCGGATCACCAACTCGCGCAGGAACAATCTGCGCGGCGAGCTGCGGCTCGGCGTCCGGGCCGCCCGCCTGCTGGCCGCCGGCCCGGGCGAGTGGCTGCGCGCCGAACATCCGGAGTTCATGATCCTGCGCGACTTCGCCTGGGTCTCGGCGGGCGTCGGCGGGCCGGAGACCGGGCTGGAGACCGCCATCCGCGACAACCCCTTCCGCGGCGGCCTCGGCGACGGTCAGTGCGTGGCCGGGCTGCTGGCCGAGCGCACGGGTCCGGGTGACGGCACACCGCCCCGGCACCGCGCGCTGCTGTCGGCCGCCACGGCACGCCTCGCCCGCGCGCACGGCGTCTCGATCGCCGAGGCGTCGGCCCGCTGGCTGGCCCGCTACCTCGACGTGCTGGCCGTGCCGCTGATCAGGCTGCACGCGCGGTACGGCATCGCGTTGGAGCCGCACCACCAGAACACGCTGGTGGCGCTGGACGGCGACGGCCTGCCGCGCGCGGGCTGGTACCGGGACAGCCAGGGCTACTACGTGGCCGCCTCCAGGGCGGAGGAGCTGGAGCGGCTGCTGCCCGAGCTGGCCGACGGCCTGGAGCTGGTCTTCGACGACGAGTTCGTGGACGAGCGGGTCGCCTACTACCTGGGGATCAACAACCTGCTCGGCCTGGTGGGCGCGTTCGGCGCGCTGGGGCTGGCCGACGAGGGCGACCTGCTGCGCGTGTTGCGTGCCGCGCTGGAGCGGCTGCGGGCGGCGGAGCCCGGCGCGAAGGGCCTGCTCGACCTGCTGCTCGACGCGCCTGCCCTGCGGTGCAAGGGCAACTTCCTGACCTGCGTGGACGGCCGTGACGAGCTCGTCGGGGACGTGCACACCCAGTCCGTTTACATCGACCTTCCCAACCCTCTCTCGGAGGTGCAGCGGTGACCACGTACGACCTGGTGGGAGTCGGCATCGGCCCGTTCAACCTGTCTCTGGCCGCGCTCTGCGACGGCGTGCCGGAGGTGCGCTCGCTGTTCCTGGACGGCAGGCGTGCCTTCTCCTGGCACCCGGGCCTGCTGATGGAGGGGACCGTGCTGCAGGTGCCGTTCCTCGCCGACCTGGTGACCATGGCGGATCCGACCAGCCCCTGGTCGTACCTGAACTACCTGCGGCACCACGACCGGATGTTCCCGTTCTTCTTCTCCGAGCGGTTCCACATTCCGCGCCGCGAGTACGACCACTACTGCCGCTGGGTCGCCGAGCGGCTGCCCTCCTGCCGCTTCGACGCCGGGGTGACCGGGCTGGAATGGGACGAGGCGGCCGAGGCCTTCGCGGTGACGTACCGGTCCGCTGCCGGGGCGGTCTCCCGCGTCCTGGCCAGGAAGGTCGTCCTGGGCGTCGGCACGGAGCCGGTCGTCCCCCCGGCGCTGCGCCCGCTCATGACCGAGGCGCACGCCGGTCGCGTGCTGCACAGCGCCGGCTACCGCGCCCACCGGGACCGGCTCGCCGCCGCGCCCGACGTCACGGTGATCGGCGCGGGCCAGTCAGGGGCGGAGGTGGTGCTCGACCTGCTGCGCTCCGGGGGGCCGTTCGTCCGCTGGCTGGCCCGTACGCCGGCGTTCGCCCCCATGGAGTACTCGAAGATCGGCCTCGAGCACTTCACCCCAGACTACATCCGGTACTTCCGCGGGCTCGAGGAGGCCGAACGGGAACGTCTCGTCCGCGAGCAATGGCAGCTGTACAAGGGGGTCAGCACGGAGACGCTGGCCGACATCCACGACGAGCTGTACGAGCGGACCATCGGCGGCGCCGAGCCGCCGGCCGCGCTGCACCCGGGTGCGGAGGTCCTGGCGGTCACCGCCACCACCACGGGCGACGCCGGCGGCTACACGCTGACCTGCCGGCACAGCCCCCAGGACGCGGTCTTCGAGATCCACACCTCGGCCGTAGTGGCGGCGACCGGCTACGCGGCGGCCCGCCCCGCGTTCCTGGAGCCGCTGTCCGACCTGGTCGACTGGGACGGCAAGGACCGTTACCAGGTCGACGGCGACTACCGGGTCGCGCTCGACCCGCGGGTGTCCGGCGAGCTCTACGTCCAGAACGCCGAGCTCCACACCCACGGTGTCGGGACGCCCGACCTCACGCTCGGCGCGTGGCGGGCCGCGACCATCCTCAACGCGGTGGCCGGGCGCACGGTGCTGCCCGTCCCCGATCGGGTGGCCTGGACGACCTTCGGCGCGCCCCGTGCTCCCGAGGCCGCCGGCCTGCCGGAGCCCGCGGCGCCACGTTCGGTGGGCTCGCTGCGGTGAGCCGTGCCAAGGTCGTGCTCATCTCGGTGATCGGCCTGCACCTGGTCGCCGAGACGTCTCTCACCCCTTTCCTGCCGCAGCTGTTCGAGCGGCTGTACGGCATCGACGAGCCCGGCGCCACCGGCCTCTACCTGTGGATCTGCCGCATCGTCGGGCTGGCCGCGCTGCCGCTGTGGGGGCTGGCGGCCCGGCGGTGGCCGCTGCACCGGCTGGTCCTGGCCGGGTTGTGCGGCTCCGCGGTGCTCGATCTGCTGCTCGGGCTCGCGCCCGGCTATGCCGCGTACACGGTGCTGTCGGCGGCCATCGTGACCACCAACAGCGCGCTGCTGCTGGCCTACCCGGCGTTCATCGCCGAGCACGACGCCGATCCGTCGGGCGGGGAGCGGGCCAGGCTGGCCGGGATCTGCTCGATCGTGGTGGTCTTCCACCTGTCGACCGTGGCCGCGACGCTGGTCGGGGCCGGGGTGCTCGCGCTGCCCGAGCCGCGGGTCGGCATCTCCGCCTTCGCCCTCCTGGACGTGCTCCTCGCCGTGCTCACCTACCGCGTGCTGGGCAAACGCGCCCCCATCGGCAGGGGTACGGCGGGCGGCGGAGGTGCTGCCGCCTGGAGGCGGTTCGGCGGGCTGGCGATGCTGGCGCAGGCGGCGCTGATCGGCGTGGCGTTCGACTTCTCGGTCAACGTGGCGCGGCCGTTCTTCACGGAGCTCGCCGGCGACCTGGGCAGCGGCTCCACCGGGTCCGCAGTGCTGTTCTTCCTGCCGAGCGTGGCCGCGCTCGCCGTGCTGCCCGTCGTGCGCCGCTGCCACGACCTGCTCGGTGACCGGCTGCTGCCGCTGGCCCTGGCGGTGGCCGCCGCCGGGCTGGCCTGGCAGGCGCTGTCGTCCTCGCTGCCCGGGCTGGCCGGCGGGCGACTGTTGTTCGGCGTCGGCCTGGGCGTCGGGCAGGTCGCCGTGGAGCTGTGGGCGTTCCGGGCCACCGGCACGGCGGGTCCGGCCTTCACCGCCGTGGAGACCGCCCGGTCGGCGGGCCTGCTGGCCGCGCCGGTGGCCGCCGCGGCCGCGGTCTCGTACGACCTCGCGCTGCCCCTTGCCGTCGCGGCGGCCGTCCACCTGCTCGCCACCGGCCTGTCTCTGCGACGTGTCCCCCTCCCCCGGCCGCAACCCGCTCTCATGTACTCCGAGGAGATCCGATGAACCGCCTCACCCGCGACACCTGGCAGCAGGCCGGCCGCCGCCTGCTCACCAAGGCCGTCGAGGAGTTCGCCTACGAGGAGCTGCTCCGCCCGGTGCCCGACCCCGCGGCCGGCCCCGACGCCTACCGGCTGGAGCTGGGCGACGGCGTCCGCTGGACGTTCCGCGCGGCCCGCGGCACGTTCGGGACCTGGCGGCTGGTGGACGGCACCGTGCGGCGCCACCCCGGCGACGGGGCGCCCGAGCCCGAGCGGCTGCTGCTCGACGCCAGGACGGTCCTCGGCTGGGACGGCCCCACCACCGCCGAGGTGCTGCGCGAGCTCACCGCGACCCGGCGGGCGGAGGCGGAGCTGCTCTCCCGCGCCCGGACCGCCGCCGAGCTCGCGGATCTGGACCACCTGGAGCTGGAGGCGTACCAGGACGGCCATCCCTGCATGCTGCTCAACAAGGGCAGACTGGGCTTCGCCGCCTCCGACGCCGCGGCCTACGCCCCCGAGTCGGCCGGCGCCGTCCGGCTGCTGTGGGCGGCCGTGCACCCCTCGCTGGCCGAATACTCCGGCGTGCCCGGGCTGGACGCCGAGACGCTGCTGGCCGAGGAGCTGGATGAGGAGACTCGCAAACGGTTCGAAGACCTGTTGCAGCACTCGGGCACGTCGGACGTGATGCCGGACCCATCCGCGTACGTCTGGCTGCCCGTTCACCCCTTCCACTGGGACGAGGCCGTCGAGACCCTCTTCGCCCCCTACCTGGCCGACGGCCGGATCGTCCTGCTCGGCGAGGGCCCCGACCGCTACCGGCCGCTGCAGTCCATCCGCACCCTGGCCAACCTGGACGATCCCGGGCGCAGGAACGTCAAGGTGCCGCTCGCCATCCGTAACACGCTGGTGTGGCGGGGGCTGTCCACCGAGCCGACCCGGGCCGCGCCCGACGTGACGGCCTGGCTGCACGCGCTGCGCGACGCGGACCCGTACCTGCGGGACGAGCTGCGCTTTCACCCGCTCGGCGAAGTGGCCTCCGTCGCCGTGCGCCACCCGCTGTACGACGCGGTCCACGACGCCCCCTACCGCTACCACGAGCTGCTCGGCGCGGTGTGGCGCGAGCCCGTGGCGGCGCTGCTGCGCGACGGCGAGCGGGCCAGGACCATGGCGGCCCTGCTGAAGGTCGGCTCGGACGGGCGCGCGCTGGCGGCCGAGCTCGTCACCCGCTCCGGGCTCGACGCCCGCGCGTGGCTCGCCAGGTTTTTCGCCGCCCTGCTGCCCGGCCTGCTGCACTACCTCTACCGGTACGGCGTGGCGTACTGCCCCCACGGCGAGAACACCGTGATCCTCTACGACGCCGCCGACATTCCCCTCGGCGTCGCGGTCAAGGACTTCGCCGAGGACGTCAACCTGCTGCCGGAGCAGCGTCCCGAGTACGCGGGGCTGTCCCCGCGCGCCGACGCGGTGCTGCTGCGCTGGCCCCCGGGCGAGCTGGCGCACTCGCTGCTCAGCGCGGTCTTCGCCGGCCATTTCCGGTTCTTCGCCCCGCTGGCCGAGGAGCACCTCGGCGTGCCGGAGGCGGAGTTCTGGGGCCTGGTCCGCGCCGAGATCGAGCGGTATCACGCCCGCTTCCCTGAGCTCGCGGACCGGTTCGAGGCGTTCGGGCTGTTCGCGCCCGAGTTCGATCGCGTGGCGCTCAACCGGGAGCAGCTGCTCGGCGGCGGCTTCCACGACCGCGCCGAGCGCGACGAGGGCTTCGACGTCGTCCATGGCACCGTGCCCAACCCGCTGTCGAAGGTGAGCTGACATGACCTACGAATGGTTGCGTGCCGAGGCCGAGGCAGGGCGGATCGAGGAGGTGATCGTCAGCGTTCCCGACCTGCAGGGCAGGCTGCAGGGAAGCCGCCTGGCCGTGCCGTACTTCCTGGACGAGGCGGCCCGGCAGGGTTTCGGCGCCTGCGTCTACCTGCTCGCCACCGACGTCGACATGGACACCGGGCCCGGCTACGCCATCGACGCGTGGAACACGGGCTTCGGCGACTTCGTCCTGCGTCCCGACCCCGCCACGCTCCGGCCCCTCCCGTGGGATCCCGGAACCGCGCTCGTCATCGCCGACGCCACCTGGCCGGGCGGTGAACCGGTCGAGGTGGCCCCGCGGCGGGTGCTGCGCACGCAACTCGACCGGCTGGCCGAGCGCGGGCTGGCCGCGTACGCCGGCACCGAGCTGGAGTTCCTGGTCTTCCGCGACAGTTACGAGGACGCCTGGGAGCGCCGCTACCACGGCCTGCGCACGGGCACCCGCTACAACGTCGACTACTCCCTCCAAGGGCTCGCCGGCATCGAGCCGGTCGTGCGCCGCGTCCGCCGCGAGATGATCCGCGCCGGGCTCACCATGGAGACCGCCCGGGCCGAGTGCCACGCGGGCCAGTACGAGATCGTCTTCCGGTACGACGAGGCCATGGCGACCTGCGACAAACACGTGTTCTTCAAGAACGGCGCCAAGCAGATCGCCGCCCAGGAAGGCGTCGCGCTCACCTTCATGCCCAAGTTCGACGAAGGCGAGGGCAACTCCTGCCACATCCACCTGTCGCTGCGCGCGAGCTCCGGCACGGACGACTCGTTCGTCTTCGCCGGTGACGACGACAACGGCATGTCGGAGCTGATGCGCCACTTCGTGGCCGGGCAACTCGCCTGCCTGCCCGATTTCGCGCTGCTCATGGCGCCGAACGTCAACTCGTACAAACGGCTGCGGCCGGGCGCGTTCGCCCCCACCGGCATCACCTGGGGCAGGGACAACCGCACCTGCCCGATCCGCGTGGTGGGCGCGGGCGGGTCGCTGCGCATCGAGCACCGCGTGCCCGGCGGGGACGCCAACCCCTACCTGGCCGTGGCCGCGGTGCTGGCCGCGGGACTGCACGGCATCGAGAACCGGCTGCCCCTGCCGCCCCCGCACGCCGCCAACGCGCTGGCCGACCCCGCGGTGCCGCGCCTGCCCACGACGCTGGCCGAGGCCCTGCACCGGTGGGAGACCAGCGAGATCGCGGCCAAGGCCTTCGGCGACGCGGTGCTCGGCCACTACGCCCAGGCGGCGCGGGCCGAGCTGGCGGCCTTCGAGACGGCGGTCACGGACTGGGAGCGCGTACGCGGATTCGAACGGCTGTAGGTGTTCCGGCGAACCCGGACCGCTGCACCGGCTCGCGCGGCGGAAAACCCGGCTCGCGAGGAGCCGGGTCTTCTCTGCCGGCCGCAGGACTAGAGACGCACCTTGACCGTCCCGGTGAACGTGCGCCCGTCGGTCAGGTGGCCGGTGATCGTGACCGACACCGTGCCAGCGTAGCCGGTGAGGGCGTCTCGGACGGCCTGGCCGTCGACGGCCAGTTCGCCGGTCTCCAGGGGGCGCGCCGGCAGGTCCACCAGCTTGCCGTCCGCGACGGCGCGGATCGTGCCGGGCAGCATCCGGCCGCTCACGTGCACGGCGAGCCGGTCGCCGTGCAGGGTGAGCTGGGCGGGGACGGGCGCTCCTGTGCTGAGGTAGGGAGCGGGCGGAGCGGCCATCCCGGTGCCGAGGAAGTAGCCGGTGTGCGGCGGCTGGTTGTAGCCGACGTTCTGCCAGGCGATGCCGAGCCGGTAGACCGGGTCGTGCATGAGCGCGGGGAAGCGGTGCTCGGTCGGGTACGGCGTCCCGTACATGCGCAGTGCCGTGGAGTCCTCGGTCCGCACGAGCACTTCTTCCCGCCAGTCGCCCAGCAGGTCGCCCTGGAGCGAGGGGTTGCCCTTGGTGGTGTTGCTGGAGTAGGTGCCGGTTGCGGTCAGCAGGTTGACCGTGGCCAGGGCCGCCGGGTCCCACTTGCCGATGGTGGGCACGCCCGCGGCCAGGTCGGCCGAGTAGGTGTGGTCGAGGATCTCGCGCGACAGGTCGCCGTCCCACCAGATGGTGTTGCTGATCGCCGGGGTCTTGGACGAGAGCGTCTGGCCGGTGGCCGTGTGCAGGCCGGCGCCGGTGGAGGCCCACACCTCCTCGCCCGGGTGGGCGGGGTCGATGTCGCCGGTCAGGCCGCGGCCGGTGTCCTGCCCCGTCCGCACGCCCCACAGGATCTCGCCGGTGTCGGCGTCGTGCATCTCCAGGCCGTAGGGCATGTTGGTGTGCTCGTGCACACCGACGATCTCCAAGCCGGGATGGCCGGGATCCAGGTCGCCGAGGTGCATGGCGTCGCCGTGCTCCAGGCGGGTGGTGTACAGCCCGGTGCCGTCGTCGTCCAGGGTCATCGCGCCATAGGCGATCTCGTCGCGCCCGTCGCCGTCGACGTCGGCGACCGACAGGTTGTGGTTGCCCTGGCCGCCGTAGCCGGGGTTGTCCGTGCTGTCGAAGATCCACCGCTTGGTCAGCTTGCCGTCCCGCCAGTCATAGGCGGCCAGCATGGACTTGGCGTAGTAGCCGCGGGTCATGACGATGCTGGGCAGCTCGCCGTCCAGGTAGGCCACTGCCGCCAGGAAGCGGTCGGAGCGGTTGGCGCTGCTGTCGCCCCAGTCGGCGATGTTGCCCCGGGCCGGTTGGAAGTCCTCGGTGTGCAGCGCCTTGCCGGTCAGCCCGTCGAAGACCGTGAGGTACTCAGGCCCGGACACGATCCGCCCGCTCGAGGTGCGGTAGTCGGCGGTCGCGTCGCCGATGACCGTGCCCGCGCCGTCCACGGTGCCGTCGCCAGTGCGCGCCACGAACTCGGCGCGGCCGTCCCCGTCGAAGTCGGCCACGAGGAAGGGGCTGTAGTGCGCGCCGGCGCGCACGTTGCGGCCCAGGGTGATCCGCCACAGGCGGGTGCCGTCCAGCTCGTACGCATCGAAGATCGTCTCACCGGTGTAGCCGCCCTGGGAGTTGTCCTTGGAGTTGGACGGATCCCACTTTAAAACGATTTCCAAGGCGCCGTCGCCGTCCAGGTCGGCGGCCGAGGCGTCGTTGGCCCGGTAGTCGTACGTCCCGCCGCTCGGCGTGACGCCGCCGGCCGGCTTGTCCAGGGGGATGTCCAGGTACGGCTGAGCCCACGGCCGCACCGGCGCGGACCTCGGCCCCTCCCGCCCGTCGACGACCGCCGCGACGCTGTAGGCGCCCTTGCCCGCGTCCACGTGGTTGGTCTTGTCCGTCTCGGCGATCAGCTCGCCGTCGCGATAGAGGCGGAAGCGCACCTGAGCCGGGTCGGTGCCCAGCAGCCGCCAGCTCACCAGGGTGCCCTCGCTGGTGGGCACCGCCACCAGCCCGCGATCCAGGCGCTCCATGCGGCGCAGCGGGTAGCGGGTGATCGGCGAGGTCAGCGTGGCCGAGGAGGCCGACAATCCGCCCGCCCCGGCGGCGAGGACCCGGTAGGCGTGCCGGTCGGCGGGCGGGTGCTCGTCCTCGAAGCCGGGCTCCCGTGTCACGCCCACGCGGACTCCGTCCCGATAGACGTGGTAGAGCAGCGCCCCCTCGCTCTCCTTCCACCGAAGGATCACCTTCTCGGTGGTCGCCGCGACCATGGCGAGCCCCTGGGTCGCGGCGGGCGCGGCCGCAGAAGGGTCTTTGACCTCGACCGCCAGTGGCGCGCCCAGCGTCCCGCCCGGCACCGCCACCGCGTACGTGTAGGTCAGGCCCAGCTCGGCGGTGGTATCGGTGTAGGTGGTCGCGGCGCCCGCGCTGGCACCCAGCCGCTGCCAGGGCCCCGCGGCTGTCTCGGCGCGGTAGACCTCGTAGCCCGCCGCTGCCCCGGCCGCGTTCCAGGCCAGCGTGACCGCCGGCGTCGCGCTCGCGGTGATGCCCGCCACCCGCAGCCCGGTGGGCGCGGTGGCCGGGCCGATGCGGACCGCGTTGACCCGGCCGTCGCGGCCGAAGGCCAGGTCGAGCCGGCCGTCGGCGACCGCGGCCGTGCCCGTGTAGGTGCTGTACGCGCCGGTGGCGGCGGTGATGACACCGCGACCGGCCCCCTCGATGGACAGCGAGGTGACGTTGGGCGCGATGGCGTCGCCGGAGACGACCGAGACCTCGTACTCGCCGTTGGGCACGTCCACGGCGAAGCCGTACTCGCCGGAGACGGTGAAGTCGCGGGTGAGCGGGTCGGCGGTGCCCCGGTCCCGGTAGCCGGCGGCGCGGTCGAGGCCGAAGCCGGTCTCGGCGCTGTAGAGGGTGGTGTGCGCGACGCGGGTGTACCCGTCGGCGAGAGGGCTGGTGGTCGAGCCGAAGTCGAACCTCAGGCCGTTCGCCGGGTCGAGCGGCGCCGCCAGGGCCGGCGTGGCCGACAGCGGCTGCGCCATGACGGATAAGGCCGTCACGGCGATCAAGATGAGCCTCACAGGCGTGCTCCTAGCCGAGTGATCGTATCGAAACGTTTTACCGGCTTGGGAAAGCGCTTGCCAAGCCTTTTTTTGGTTAGTCGTCTCAACTAATCTCTGCGGCCTTGTGCTTGCGGGAGCGGTAGTTCGCGACCTTGACCCGGTTGCCGCATTCCTCCATCCCGCACCATTGGCGGTTGCCGCCCCGGGAGCGGTCGATGAAGATGCGCGTGCACTCCTCCAGGGCGCACTCGCGGATGCGCAGCTCGCCGAGCTCGCCGAGCAGCTCGGCCGCCGCGCGGGCCACACTCGAGGCGACCGCGCCCGCGTCTCCGGAACGAACGAGCCCCGCCGGGGTCAGCCTCATCCGCGGCGGCGCTCCGGTGGCCTCCTGGTTGACGACGCGCAGATCGCCCTCGGGCCAGGGACGGCCGTCCATGGCCGTCGTCACGAGCCGGTAGGCGGCCTCCCGCAACGTGCGCAGCCGCCGAAGATCCGCGGCGTCGATGGCCGGCTCCTCGCTCGTCACCCCGGCCTCGACGGCCCATCGGCCGAGATCGGCGGGGGTGGCCAGGAGCTCCTCCGGCTCGGTGCGCCGCCATTTGAGCGTGCCCATGAAGTCGAGAGCGAGGTTGCCGCTGACGAAAATGAAGCTCACGACACCATCTTGACAGGTTACATATCGCTGCCGCAATCTTGCGTAACCTACTAAGCCGGTTACCGCACCCCCGATCTCGCGCAGGAGCCACATGTGATCACCGATGACGACTACCTCTACTACGTCGACCGCGCCCTGGACGGGATGGCCGGCATCGTCGCCGGTCTCGGCGACCGGCTCGCCAACACCAGGCCGCCGCTCCCCGGCGCCAACTCGCCGTACGCGCTGCTCACCCACTGTCTGGGAGTGGTGTCGTACTGGGCGGGGCAGCTCGTGGCCGGACGGGAGGTCGTCCGCGATCGCGACGCCGAGTTCGCCGCTACCGGCCCCGTCGGCCCGCTGCTGGACAGGGTGGCAGCGGTACGAGCCCGGCTCGCCGAGGACGTGCACGCCGCCGATCCCGCCGCACCGCTGCGCGGCACACCGCCCGCGGGCTTCCTCGGCCCGGACCGGGAGCTGACCCAAGGGGCGGCGCTGCTGCACGTCTATGAGGAGCTCGCGCAGCACCACGGCCAGATGGAGATCCTGCGCGACGCCATCCTCGCCGGGCGGCACACGGCGGTGACGTCGTGAACCGCCCGCCCGCCGACCTGTTCGAGGCCATCGACGTCGAACGGCTGCGCTCCGGGCACGGCGTCAAGTGGGGCTCCCTGCCCCACGGCACCATCGGGGCATGGGTGGCCGACATGGACTTCGGCGTCCCGCCCGCCGTCAGCGAGAGCATCCTGCAGGTCACGCGGCGCGCCGACTTCGGCTACCCGTACTGGCCGGATGCGGACCCGGTGATCGAGGCGTTCGAGGAGCGCATGATCACTCGCCACGGGTGGCGCCCGGAGCCCGGGCGGGCGCGGGTGTTCAGCGACCTGCTGCAGATTCTCCAGGTCATGGTCGAGTACGCCACAGAGCCGGGTGACGGCGTCGCCATCCACGTCCCCGCGTACCCGCCGTTCCTGGCGAGCATCGCCCGGGCAGGACGGCGCATCGTGCCGCTGCCCATGACGCGCGGCGAGACGGGGTGGCGCTTCCAGACCGACGGGCTCGCCGGGCACCTGCGGGAACAGGGCTGCCGCATGCTGGTGGTCGTCAACCCGCAGAATCCGACCGGCCGCGTCTTCACGCCCGCCGAGTTGGGTGCCCTGGCCACAGCGGCCGAGGACCTCGACCTGGTGGTGCTGGCCGACGAGATCCACGCCGATCTGGTGTTCGCCCCGCACCGGCACGTGCCGTTCGCCACGATCGGCACGGCCGCCGCGCGGACGGTCACGGCCACCTCGGCGACGAAGGCCTTCAACATCGCCGGGCTCCGCTGCGCCGTCGCACACATCGGCCCCGACCGGCTGCGCGACGCGCTGGACCGGGCCCCGCTCGACTTCTTCGGAACGCCGAGCACCCTCAGCCGGGTCTCCACCGTGGCCGCCTGGCGCCGCTCCGACGACTGGCTGGCCGCCCTGATGAGCACCCTGGAGCGCAACCGGCGCCTGGTCGAGGAGTGGGCGGCGACGCTGCCCTGGGATCCGCGCTATCACTCCCCGCAGGGCACCTACCTGAGCTGGCTCGACTTCACGGCAAGCCCGATCGGGACCGCCGCACCCGCCGAACACCTCGAACGCCTGGCGAGGGTCAAGCTCAGCGAGGGAGCCGAGTTCTCCCAGCACACCACGGTCGACACCGCCGCGTTCGCCCGGCTCAACTTCGCGACCAGCACGTCCAACCTCACGGAGATCCTCGACCGCGTCCTGACCGTCCCGTCCTGACCGTCTCGGACCACGCACAGAGCGGCGACGGCCGTTCTGGCGAATGCCGCGTCGTTCAAGCCTCGAGCGCTCAGGGCAAACGACACGACAGTCCCGAACGGGCGTACCGCAATTTTCATGGTCTCCCGCACGCCCACAGCAAGCCCGTCAATGCCGATACAGTTGAGCAAGCGTTGAATTCCCCTTCAACACAACCGATCTCATCGCCATTGACTTCGGGAGGGTTACCGCGTGACTTCAATCGCCGAGACCCCCGTTGGGCCGGAAGATTAGGGTGGATGACCACATCAGCGACCAGTATCTGTCCGGGCTCATGAATGCAGGCGTGAAGGGCTTTGCGGTCCAGGGCCAGTTCGTGGAGCTCATGATTCGAAGGCCAGGCTCCAGCCGATGCATAATGTACTGAAGGGCGCTACAGTACGTGCAACCATAACGTAATTGGAGCAACATCATGGTGAAGCGCATCGTGGAATCCTTTATCGATGACATCGACGGCAGCGACGCCGACGGAACCACAACGTTCGCTCTCGACGGGACGACCTACGAGATCGACCTGTCGGGTCAGAACAGGGAGAAGTTGGAGAAAGCCCTCGCCGTCTTCATCACCAAGGCACGCCCGGTCCGCGCCGACAGGGGCGTTCGCGGGCGACGTGGGGCAGCCGCCACCGGCCGGGCCATCAGCCGTGAGAAGTCCACTGAGATCAGGCGGTGGGCCAGGGAGCAAGGTCTGCCGGTGAGCGAGCGTGGCCGCATCGCCGCCAGCGTCGTGAAGCAGTACGAGGACGCCCACTGACCTAGCGACTCGCTCCGGCCGGCACCCCGGCGCGCAGCCGGGGTGCGAAGAACCGGGCATTTCAGCCAACCTTCCCCTGGCATGTGCAGCGTTCCGTGAACGATGTCTCCACCCGCGACGACACCCTGGCATGACTAGAGCCGGCTCGGGCACTAGCAGACACAGAACGTGCGGGAAGGAGAGACATGGCGTTGATGGGGCTGCGGGCACCGGCCCCAGTCTCTGGCGCGGTGGGTCTGGTCACCGGGGTGGCAGGCTGGCTGCTGGGTGGGGAGCGCGATGCGCGGGATGTGTGGGAGTGCCCCGGTCGCCTGCATATCGAGACGCACGGTGTGCACGGCCCGGGCGGCGCCCGCGTGGCGCGCCGGGTGGAGCGTACGCTGCAGGGGCATCCGGGGGTGCTGTGGGCTCGGGTGAACGCCCCGGCGTGCCGGGTGGTGGTCGCGTTGGCCGACCCGCCGCCGCCGCGCCGGGAGCTGGTGGCTCTGGTGGCGCAGGCCGAGTCCGCTCCGATCAACGTCGATGAGGAGATCGCCGAGGAGGAGCTGCACCACCCCGCCGAGGGCCCGGCGCGTACCCGCGCGCTGCCGAACCTGGCCGTCGACACGGCCGCGCTGGCCCTGTCCGGTCTCACCCGGCTGGCGCCGTGGGCGCCGCTGCCGACCGAGCTGGCCGGTCTCATCTCGGCGGCTTCGCTGCATCCAGGACTGCGTGAGGTGGCCGCCGACCACCTGCACGGGCAGGAGCGGGCGGAATCGCTGGTCTCCATGGCCGCCGGACTGACGCACGCCCTCGCGGCGGGCGGGTCGGGCGTGGTGCTGGACGTCGCCCAGCGGATCGGCCAGTGGCAGGAGGCCCGGGCCTCTCAGCAGGCGTGGCAGGAGGCCGAGCCACGGTTCATCCGCGGTCCCGAGCACGCCGGAGCCGATCCCGTGGTGGTCGAGCGCCCGTGCCGGCTGCCCGACGGCCCGGTGGAGCGTTACCAGCGGCGGGTGCTGGCCTTCGGCGCGGCCGCGGTGCCCGCGGCCACGCCGTTGGTGGGGTGGCGGCGGGCGGCGGCCGTGGGTCTTGCCACGCTGCCCAAGGCGACCGAGGCCGGACGGGCCGCGTTCGCCTCCCACCTGGGGACGGTGCTGGCACGGAGCGGCGCGCTGGTGATGGACCGGGCGGTGCTGCGTCTGCTGGGCCGCCTCGACACGCTCATGCTGGACGAAGTCGCCCTGCGCTCGAATCGGTGGGAGCTGACCGACCTGGTCCCGCTGGCCGGGGTGGACGCCGGCGAGGTGGCCGAGGCCGGTTTCGCGTTGTTCGCACCCGACGACGTCCGGACCGTCCGCCGTTCTGGCGAGTGGGTGCTGGGGCCGGTCGAGGAGCTGGAGCTGCGCGGCCGCACCGGGGCACGGGAGCGGCGGCGGCTGGCCAAGGGCCGGGCCGAGGTGGTCCTCGGCCTGGCCAGGGGCCGGCGGCTGGATGCCGTGATGGCGGCAGAGAGACAGACCGCGGCGGGCCTCGACGCGGTGATCGGCGCGGCACGCCGCGCCGGCCTCAGAATCGTGCTGGCCACCGACGACCAGCGGGCGCGGCCCGGCTACGCCGACGCCGTGGTGGAGCGCTCCCGTGGCCTGACCGCCGCGGTCCGCGAGCTCCAGGCCGACGGCGGAGCGGTCATGATGATCTCCGGCGATCGGCGGGCGCTGGGCGCCGCGGACTGCGGCATCGGCGTGCACCAGGACGGCTCCCCACCGCCGTGGGGCGCGCATGTGCTGGTCGGATCGGAGCTCGGGACAGTGGTTCTGCTGGTGGAGGCCGTGGCGGCGGCTCGCTGCGTGGACCGCGATTGCATCATGCTGGCGCAGGCGGCCACCGGCATCGGCGCGGTGGCCGCGCTGGAGGGCGGGCCGGCGCGGCCGGCCGCGCGGAGCATCGCGGCGGTCAACGCCGGCGCGGCGCTGAGCTTCTTCGACGGGGTCTGGCGCGCCCATCACCTGCACACGCGTACGCCCACGCGCGCCGCCGCCCGCCCGCCCTGGCACCTGATGCCGCCGGCGGCCGTTCTGCGCCGGCTCGACACCACCGACGGCGGGCTGACCGGCGACGAGGCACGACGGCGGTGGCGGGCCGGCGGTCGCCTGGAGCCGTTGGGCACCAGCCTGGGCACGGCGTTCATGGAAGAGCTGGCCAATCCGCTGACCCCTATCCTGGCCGGCGGGGCGGCGCTGAGCGCGGTCGTCGGATCGCTGGTGGACGCCGGGCTGGTGGCCGGGGTCACCGGGCTGTCCGCGCTGACCGGCGCCGTGCAGCGGGTACGCACCGACCGTGCCCTGGCCGACCTGATGGCGCGATCCGCGGTCGGGGCCACCGTCCGCCGCGACGGCATCCACCGTGTCGTCACCGCGGAGCAGCTTGTGCCGGGCGACGTGGTCCGGCTCGGTCCCGGCGACGTCGTCCCCGCCGACTGCCGGTTGCTGGAGGCGGAGGGGGTCGAGGCCGACGAGTCGTCGCTGACCGGGGAGTCGCTGCCGGTGGCGAAGGACCCGGCCCCGGTGGTCGCCGCGGAGGTCGCCGAGCGCCGCTCCATGCTGTACGAGGGCACGACGCTGGCGGCCGGCCGGGCCGTGGCGGTCGTCGTGGCGACCGGCGCGGACACCGAGGTGGGGCGCAGCATGGCGGCCGCCCGGCAGAGCGCGCCCACCACCGGCGTCGAGGTCCATCTGCGCCGGTTCACCCGCCGGAGTCTGCCGGTGGCGTTGGGGTCGGGGGCCGCGGTCGTCGGGGCGGGGCTGCTGCACGGCACGTCGGTCCGCGAGAGTCTGGGCGCGGCGGTGAACCTGGCGATCGCGTCGGTGCCCGAAGGGCTGCCGTTCCTGGTCAACGCCGCCCAGCTGGCCGCCGCCCGCCGGCTGGCCGACCTCGGCGCGCTGGTGCGTAACCCGCGAACCATCGAGGCTCTGGGGCGGGTGGACGTGTTGTGCTTCGACAAGACCGGCACCTTGACCGAAGGCCGGTTGGCGGTGCGCGAGGTTCACGACGGCGCCCACGGCTGCCCGCCGCAGTCGTTGGACGAGCCGTGCCGGGCCGTGGTCGCGGCGGCGCTGCGGGCCAGCCCGGACGCGCGGCATCCCCATGACCTGGCGCACCGGACCGATCGCGCCGTCGTGGAGTGCGCGCGCCGGGCCAGGATCCGGCCGGGAACCGGGCACCGCGGCTGGCACAAGGTCCTCGTGCTGCCGTTCGAGCCGTCGCGCGGCTTCCACGCCACCCTCGGCCGGTCGGGCAAGGACATCCTGCTCAGCGTCAAGGGCGCACCTGAGGTCGTGCTGTCCCGCTGCCGGCGGCGCCTGCTGGCCGGCTCCGAGCGAGACCTGACGGACGGTGAGCGCGCGGCCATGACGGAGCTGGCCGAGCGGCTCGCCGGAGCCGGCCACCGGGTGCTCGCCGTAGCCGAGCGCCGCATGGCGATCACGCCGGACGAGGTCGACGAGAACGCGATCCGCGACCTGGTGTTCCTCGGCTTCCTCGCGCTCGCCGACCCGGTGCGCACCAGCGCGGCCCCGGCGGTCGAGCACCTGCGCGAAGCCGGTGTGCAGACCGTCATGATCACCGGCGATCACCCGGCGACGGCCGACGCGATCGCGGCGACCATGAACCCCGGACACAAACCCAACCAGATCATCACCGGGGCGGAGATCGACCGGCTCGACGACGCCACGCTGGACCGGCGGCTGCCGGAGATCGACGTGATCGCCCGGTGCAGCCCGGCGCAGAAGGTCCGCATCATCCAGGCCTACCAGCGGCAGGGCAAGGTCGTCGCGATGACCGGCGACGGGGCCAACGACGCCGCCGCCATCAGGCTGGCCGACGTCGGCATCGCGCTCGGCCGCCGCGGCACCCCGGCCGCGCAGGCCGCCGCCGACCTCGTGGTCTCCGACGACCGGCTGGAAACGATCATCGAGGCGCTGGTGGAGGGCCGCGCCATGTGGTCGTCGGTACGGCACGCGCTGGGCATCCTGCTGGGCGGCAACCTCGGCGAGATCGCCTTCACCGTGCTCGGCACGGCCCTGACCGGCCGATCCCCGCTCAATGCCCGCCAGCTGCTGCTGGTCAACCTGCTCACCGACCTCGCGCCGGCGCTGGCGATCGCGCTGCGTCCGCCCAGCAGGTACGACGTCGCGCACCTGCTCCGCGAGGGCCCGGACATCTCCCTCGGCCAGCCGCTCACCCAGGAGATGACGACCCGGGCCCTGGCCACCACCGCCGGAGCAGGCGGCGCGTGGCTCGCCGCCCGCCTCACCGGCCGCTCCCGCCGCGCCTCCACCGTGGCACTCGCGGCCCTGGTCGGCACCCAGCTTGGCCAGACCCTGCTGACCGGCGGCCTGGACCGCAACGTCTTGACGGCCGGCCTGAGTTCGGCCGCCGTGCTCGCCGCCGTCATCCAAACGCCGATCGTGAGCCGCTTCTTCGGCTGCACCCCGCTCGGGCCGATCGGCTGGAGCATCGTCCTCGGCAGCGCCACTGCCGGGAGCGTCCTCGGCGCCGCGCTCAGCCGGTGGACACCCGCGTTCCTCATCGCTGAGCCCTCGACCGAAGCGCCCATCGAGGCATGAAGGCCCCTCAAGCGCATCGCCTCTCGTGAAAGTTTCACCTGCACAACCCGAGGACAGTCCTCCCTCTCTCAGCCGCCTTGCCACCCGTGACCTCGCCCGACTTGCCCGCTCCCGGCGGGGTCGGCGCGCCGTAGCGAGGAGGTCGCCGCATGACGCCTTTCCACGCCCGGTGGCGGGTGCTTAACTCTGCTCACCCCACGGAAAGCGCTTACCAGCCCCGGGTAGGCGCCTACGACGAGCCCCCACGGAGACGAACGATGCGCTTCAAAGCCGTCATCGCGTGCGCCGGCCTGTTAGCCGGCGTACTCGTCGCACTCTCACCCTCGGCCGCGCAGGCCGCCCCCACGCGCTATGAGGCCGAGACCTCGCCGGCGACCTGCACCGGCACCATCGACTCCAACTGGGCCGGCTACTCCGGCAGCGGCTTCTGCAACGGCAACAACGCCTCCGGCGCCTACGCCCAGTTCACCGTGAACGCCTCCGTCGCCGGCACCGCGACGCTGGGCATCCGGTTCGCCAACGGGACCACCACGGCGCGGCCCGCCGGCCTGATCGTCAACGGATCCACCGTGCAGACCCCGTCGTTCGAAGGCACCGGCGCGTGGTCGACCTGGGTCACCAAGACCGTGACCGTCTCGGTGAACGCCGGCGGCAACACCATCCGCTTGAACCCGACCACCGCCGCCGGCCTCCCCAACCTCGACTACCTTGATTTCGAGGCCGGCAGCCAGCCACCGCCCACCCCGGGCTGGCCGACGCCGACCGGGCAGGTCGGCGTGAACGGCACCGTCGAGGTGCCGGCCAGCGGCCTGGACGGCGGCATGCGCCGTTACTGCTGCATCGGCGACGGCAGCCAGGAGGAGAGCCAGGACCCGATGTTCCGGCTCGCCCCCGGTGCGACGCTCTCCAACGTCATCATCGGCGCGCCCGCCGGCGACGGCGTGCACTGCACCGGCCCCTGCACGCTGCGCAACGTGTGGTGGGAGGACGTCGGCGAGGACGCGGCCACGTTCCGCGGCAGCGGCTCGCCCGCCTTCCTCGTGGACGGTGGTGGCGCCCGGTCGGCCGGCGACAAGGTCTTCCAGCACAACGGCCCCGGAACGCTGACCGTCCAGAACTTCCAGGCCAGCAACTTCGGCACGTTCTACCGCTCGTGCGGCAATTGCTCGACCCAGTATCGGCGGAACGTAGTGATCCGGAACGTCACGCTGACCCGTCCGGGCAACACGGTGGCCGGCGTCAACGTCAACTACGGTGACACGGCCCGGTTCACCGGGATCACGATCGTCAACGACCCGAGCCGGGCCATGGTGATCTGCCGCAAGTACAACGGCAACAACACCGGCGACGAGCCCACCCAGGTGGGCACCGGAGCGGACGGCACCAACTGCATCTACTCCTCATCCGACCTCACCTACCGGTAGCCGGCGACGGCGGGCCGCCGTGCCCGCCGGCGTCAGTCGTCTCGCTGGCCCTCGATCAAGGCCTCGCCGATTTTCGTCCAGGAGTAGAAGACGGACCGGCCGATGCGGTGCCGCCGGACAAGGCGGGCATCCAGCAGGATCTTGAGATGGCGGCCCACTGACCCGAGCCCCTGGCCGGTCAGCGCCACGAGCTGGGTCGTGCTCTTGGGGCTGTCGAGAAGAACGAGCACGCCCGCCCGGGCCGGCCCCAGCAACCTGCCCAGGGCGTCAGGCACCGGCAACCGGTCCTGTTCGGCGAGGGCGCCCCTGCACGGGTACATCACGGCGTACCGGAGGGGCAGGTGCCAGCTGACCCACCCACAGCTCGGGGTCACCGGCACGAACAGCAGCTGAGCACCGGACAGCTCCCTGGGCGGGTTGTCGTGTGCGTTGATCTGCAGCCGGCCCTCGCCCAGCCAGCGCATCCCCGGTCGCATGTCATCCAGTGCCGCGGCCAGTAAGGCGAGATCGCCTGCCGCCATACCCACGCCAGGAGGTCGGCGGCACGTTCGGCCAGATCGGTGCGGTCCAGCGCGGCGGGAAGCGGCCCGCCCAGCGACACCGTCAGGTCCGTGTGGACGATCTTGCTGGGAGTCGTACGTATGTGCTCCGGTTCGTCCTCGAACGTCGCCTCTCCGTCGCCGGCGGGCGTGGGCACGAGGAAGTCGGCGATCCAGCGGTGGCCCAGCGCGGCACGCACGAGCAGCGCGCTGACCGGGTCGGCGGACAGCCGGCGCTGGTAGGCCGGCAGGTGGGCATCGAGCCACGCACGCTCTCCCGGATGCGCGGCCACGCCCTTCGCCAAGGTCAGCAAGCCGGCGGTGGTCTCGGCGAGAGGGGAGTTCACGCCGTTGTTCGCCGCCTCCGCCGTACAGACGATGGCCTCCACGGTGAGCGGGCTGGCTCTGGGCACGCTCGTCTACGCGGCGACCAGGTCGCCGCTCCTGTCGGCCCTGAGCATGTTCGGCGCTTCCTTCGCCCAGGTGATCGGCGCGACGGCGCTGATGTCGGCGGCCGATCGGCTGCCGCCGCGCGCCGCGTTGACCGCCCTGGCCGCGGCCTTCGGGGTCGGAACGGCCGTGATGGCGATCCCCGGCCTGCCGGTGTGGGCGCTCTTCGCCGTCCTGTTCGGCCTCGGGCTGGTCGCTTCGCTGGGTGGCGGGGTGCGCTTCGGGTTGCTGAACGAGATCCTTCCGCGGCAGGGCTACCTGCTCGGCCGATCCGTGCTCAACATGTCGGTGGGCATCACGCAGATCGTGGGGTTCGCCCTCGGCGGCCTGCTGGTCAACGCCCTGTCCCCGCAGGGCACGTTGCTCGCCGCGGCGATCCTCGACCTGGCCGCCGCGCTGATCGCGTCCATGGGGCTGGCCCGCCGGCCGGCACGCGCCTCCGGCCGCCCGTCCGTCGCCGCCACGTGGCGCAACAACGTCCGGCTGTGGTCATCGATCGGTGCCTCGCCGGTACGTCTACGTGGCCCTGTGGGTGCCGAACGGGCTGATCGTCGGCTGCGAGGCGCTCTTCGTGCCGTACGCGCCGGAGCACGCGGGCCTGCTGTTCGCCTTGGCCGCCTTCGGCATGCTGACCGGAGACGTGCTCATCGGCCGGTTCGTCCCGGCCCGGTGGCGGGAGCGGCTCGCCGCACCCCTGCGGCTGCTGCTGGCCGTTCCTTACCTGATCTTCATCCTGCGTCCCGGGCTGCCGATGGCGGCAGTGGCCATCACGCTGGCCTCCATCGGGTATGCGGCCAGCCTCCTGCTCCAGGAGCGGCTGGTCGCGCTCACTCCCGCCGACGTACGGGGACAAGCCTTGGGACTGCACTCCTCCGGCATGATGACCATGCAAGGCGTCGGAGCCGCTCTCGCCGGCGCCCTCGCTCAATACACCTCTCCCTCCCCCGCCATGTCCACGATGGCGGCGGCCTCGGTCCTGGTCACCGTGTGCCTGGCGCCTGGGCTTCGCCCCGACCGCAGCGGTGAGGAGGAGATCGCCACGTCGGCCGTACGCTGACCGACAGATGGGCATTCACCGGTCAAGAGTGCACAAATGTCTCTACCGACCGCGCAAAGATCATTCACATCATCGGCCGGGGAACGCATGATGATGGTGTGGCCTCCGAGGGGACCAGCCGGGGGCGGTGACTTGGGAGGGACGCCGTCCCCGGACAGTTGCCATCTCACGCGGGGGCGTACACCCGGTGGACGAACTCGGCGAGCTTGTTGTCGGGCAGTTCCTTGGCCAGGTCCGCTTCGCTGACCATGCCCACGATGCGGTGCTCGTCGATCACCGGCAGGCGCTTGATCTGGTGCTGCTCCAGCTTCTCCAGCGCCTCCTCCACGCTGCTGCGGGCCTCCACCCACACCAGGCCCCTGGCGAGCTCGATCGCCACGGTCCGGTCGAGGTCCTTGCCCTCGGCACAGCATTTGATCACGATGTCCCTGTCGGTGATGATGCCCTTCAGCCGGTCGTCGTCCCCGCAGATCGGCAGCGCGCCGACCCCCAGGTCGCGCATCATCTGCGACGCCCTGCGCAGGGACTCATGCGCGCCGATGCACTGCGCTCCCTCGTGCATCACGTCCCGGACGGTCTTGCCGATTCCCTGACCCATTGCGGCCTCCCAGTAGTGGATGGATCGTGTGGTCGCCGTCCCCCTACCCAGCAGGTCGCGCACTACCTCGATGCATGCAGTCTCAGCAATGGGATCCAGCCGCCGGCCAGGACCATGGCGCGCTGGCGGTGGGAGAGGCGGTGCCGGAGAACCACGCCGTTCACGGTCAGTTCGGTGCCGGTTTCGACCGCCTGGCGCAGGCCTTCGAAATGGAGTTCGCCGCCGATGGCGTCGTAGTCGGATTCGTCGGCGAATTCCAGCGGCAGCACGCCGAAGTTGGCCAGGTTCTGCCAGTGGATGCGGGCGAAGGACTTGGCGATGACGACGCGGAGTCCCAGGTAGCGGGGCACGATGGCGGCGTGCTCGCGTGAGGAGCCCTGGCCGTAGTTGCGGCCGGCGACGATGGCGTGCGGGCCCGCGTCGCGGGCCCGCCGCGGATAGTCCGGGTCGATCTGGGTGAAGGCGAAGTCGGCCAGCGCCGCGATGTTGCTGCGGTAGGGCAGCGCCCGGGCGCCGGCCGGCATGATCTCGTCGGTGGACAGGTCGTCGCCTGCCGTGAGCACGACCGGCAGGGTGAGGGAGTCGGGCAGCGGGTCGAGCTCGGGCAGCGAGCCGATGCTCGGGGCCTTGCTGAGCTCCACCTCGCGTGCCTGGTCGGCCGGCAGCGGCGGTTCGAGGAGGGCCATGCCGGCGCTGACCGTCCGCGGCAGGTGTACCCGTGGAGGGTCGAGGCCGAGGTCGCGTGGGTCGGTGATGGCGCCGGTCAGCGCCGCGGCGGCGGCGGTCTCGGGTGAGCAGAGCCAGACCGAGTCGTCGTGGGTGCCCGAGCGACCGGGGAAGTTGCGGGGGAAGGTGCGCAGGCTGTTGCGGCCCACGGCGGGCGCCTGGCCCATGCCGATGCAGCCCAGGCAGCCGGTCTGGTGAATGCGGGCACCGGCCTCGAGGAGCGCGGTGATGGCGCCCATTTTGGTGAGATCGGTGAGGATCTGCCGGGAGGTCGGGTTCACGTCCAGGGATACCTGGGGGTGCACCTGCCTGCCGCGCAGGATGTCGGCCACCACCGCGAAGTCGCGGAGGCCGGGGTTGGCCGAGGATCCCACGACGACCTGGTGGACCGGCTCGCCCGCGGCGTGCCGTACCGGGATGACGTTTCCCGGCGAGCCTGGGCGGGCGATCAGCGGCTCGAGCGTGGACAGGTCGATCTCGTCGTGCAGGTCGTAAGCGGCGCCGGGGTCGGCCAGGATTTCGGTGAAGTCGCCGGCCCTGCCTTGCGAGCGCAGGAACTCCAGGACCCGTTCGTCGGAGGGGAAGACCGTGGTGGTGGCGCCCAGCTCGGCGCCCATGTTGGCGATCACGTGCCGGTCCATCGCGGTCAGCGTGCCGAGCGCGGGCCCGTGGTATTCGATGATCCGGTGCACGCCGCCCCGTACGCCGTGGCGGCGCAACATTTCCAGGATCACGTCCTTGGCGCTCACCCACGGCGGCAGCGCGCCGGTGAGCCGTATGCCCCAGATCTCGGGCATCGTGACGAACAGCGGCTCGCCGGCCATGGCCATGGCCACCTCCAGGCCGCCGACGCCGATGGCCAGCATGCCGAGCGAGCCGGCCGCGCAGGTGTGCGAGTCGGACCCGGCGAGCGTCTTGCCCGGCACGCCGAAATGCTGCATGTGGGTGGGGTGGGACACGCCGTTGCCCGGGCGCGAGTGCCAGATGCCGAACCGGCGGCAGGCCGAGCGGAGGAACACGTGGTCGGCCATGTTGCGCTCGTCGGTCTGCAGCAGGTTGTGATCGACGTACTGGACGGCCACCTCGGTGCGTACCCGGTCCAGGGCGAGAGCCTCCAGTTCGAGCATCACCATCGTGCCGGTGGCGTCCTGGATCAGCGCCTGGTCGATCCGCAGCCCGATCTCCTCACCCGGCCGCAGCTCACCACTCGCCAGATGTGCGGCGATCAACTTCTCCGTCACGTTCAAGCTCACGAGGGACTCCTCTACCCCGATGGGGCGGGAGGAGTCGGCCGACGGCCGGCGACCAGATCGTTAGCGGTCCACGGGCTGGGGTAGCCGCGATCAGGAGGCGAGGAAGGGGGACGTCATGGCCACTCATGATCTCGATTCGGGCGTGGCCACCGCGGCGGGGCGCCCGTGGACCAGGACCGCGGGCATGATCGGCACCGGCGCCGCCGCCGGCGCCACCATCGAGTATCTGCTCGACCCTGACCGTGGGCGCAGCCGCCGGGCCAAGGTTCGCGATCAGGCCTCGCACGCCGTTCACGCACTCTCGCACGGTCTGGGCCGCGTGGGCCGCGATCTGCGGAACCGCTCACGCGGGATCGCCGGGGCGGCCCGCTTCAGGCTGACGGGCCGTTCCGCGGACGACCGGATCCTGCACGAACGCGTGCGAGCGGAGCTCGGCCGCTATCTGACCCATCCGCACGCCGTTCATGTGAGCGTGGAGAACCGCGTCGCGCGGCTTGAGGGCGACGTGCTCAGCCGCGAGGAGCGACCGGCGGAGCGCGCGATCCGTCGCATCCCCGGGGTGAAGGCCGTCGATGCGAGGTGGAAGGTGCACCGGGACCCGTCGAACGTGCCCCAGCTCCAGGGCCTGGGCCGGGCCCGGCCGCCCGCTCCCGAGTTGCTCCATCAGCACTGGGCGCCCTCGGCCAGGTTCGTCACCGGTACGGCCGCCGCCGCCCTGTGGGTCCTCGCCCGCCGATTCCGCCCGGCGATCGCCTGGCCCCTGCGCGGCGCAGGCGCCGTGCTCGCCGCCCGCGCCGCCACCAACCTCCCGCTCCGCAGGCTTACGGGCATCAACGCCGGCCGGCGCGCCATCGACGTCAACCGCGCCATCTCGATCGCGGCGAGCCCGGAGGAAATCTGGCCGCTGGTCAGCGACTACTCCATCTTCGCCACGGTCATGCCCGATGTCCGCGAGGTCCGGCGCTCGGCCGACGGCCTGCGCTCGCACTGGGAGATCACCGGCCCCGCCGGCCGGCTCATCAGGCTCGACGCCATCGAGACCAGTCGCGAGGAGGGCCGGCACATCGCGTGGAAGTCCGCCGACGGCCAGCTGATCGCCCACGCCGGGATGGTGCGGCTGACGCCCGAAGAGGACGGCAGGACGCGGGTGCAGGTGCGGCTGTCCTACAACCCGGTGGTGGGCGCGGCCGGCCATGCGGTCGCGCGACTGCTGGGCGCGGACCCGGCTACCAAGCTCAAGGAGGACCTGATGCGGCTCAAGTCGTACGTCGAGGGCCGGCGCCGACACGCGATCGGCCAGCCGTCGAGGTAGGCGCGTCTCCCCGTGGACGGTCACCGGGGCGGCGCGTCTCGGATCTCAGGTATTGGGGTGTGCGGCGCTGATGGCGGCCAGGGCGGAGTCGCGTTCCAGATCCAGGGCCAGGTCGCCCAGCGACAACACCCCGACCGGCCGGTCGTTGTCGAGCACCGGCAGCCGGCGGATCGCGTGCAGGCGCATCAACTCCACGGCGTACCACTCGCCATCGTCGGCAGAGACGGTCACCAGCGTCCGGCTGCAGATGTCACCGGCCGAAACGAGGTCGGGTGACAGGCCTTGCGCAACCGCCCGTACCACGATGTCCCGATCGGTCAACACCCCGACCAGCCGTCCGTCCTCCATGACGAAGACGTCTCCGATGTCGTAGGCGCGCATCTCCCGCGCCGCGGCCACCAGCGTGGAATCGACGCTCACCATCACGAGATCCTTCGTCATCACATCCCGAACGCGGCGTGTCATATCAGGTCCTCAGCAGCAGAAACACTCGCGGATGAGAGGCCGGCACAGCGGCCTCAGCGGGTCGGCGCGACCGCACCAGGCCCCTCGCCTCGACACGTGCCCGCACACCGGCACGAAAGTCACATCCGCCGGCGATTTTGCCGCCTCAAGCAGGTATCTCAACCCTCTGGAAGGCAAGGGTCGCGCGGGATCCGGCCGTCACGCGGTATTTCCGGCACGCCCCGCCGCCACCAGCCCCGCACCGAGGCCGAGCCACAGGCTGAAGACCGAAGCGGTGGCGCCGGTCAGCGAAAGCTTCAAGCCGAGCTCGACCAGCACCACCACGGCCGCCACCAGGAACAGCGCGCCCGCGGCGAGCACCAGCGGCGGGCGGCCCAGGCGCGCGGCCAGGCAGGCCACCAGGCCGAGCACCACGCCGACGGCCGCGGTCACAGGGGTCATCTCGACGAAGCGCCAGTCGCCGCGGGTGATCACGAACACGGCGCTGACCACCGAGGCGATGCCGAGCGCGAGCGCGTACCGATCCGGCGCCCAGCCGACGCGGCGCTCCGGGTCCCGCAGTCCGTCCGCCCCGTAGTAGCGTCCCGCCGCCGTCGCCAAGAGCGCGAGATGCACCATGATCATCAAGAAGTACGCCCAGTGCCACTCGTTCGGCGTGTTCAGCACCGACAGCGTGATCGCCAAGGTCTGCCCGATGCCGATCAGCGCCCACCACCTCGTGGCGAGCCCCACCAGCAGGAAGGCCCCCAGCCCCGCTTCGACCAGCAGCACCAGCCAGCCGAAGAACGTGAAGTTGGGCAGCACCAGGTGCTCGACCACCCACGAGTACGGCGGAAGCACCGGGTACTGCACGGCGTACCCCGTGAACAGGAACAGGCCGCGTGGCGGCGACGTCTGGCCGAACCCGTCGGCGGGCGTCTTCCAGCCCGAGTTCTGTATCCACAACAGCGCGGTGGCCACACGCACCACCGCCAGGGTGGCGGGAGCACCGCGCGAGAGGGTGGCGACGTCGGACATCGGCATACTCCTCGAAGAGAGCTTGTCCCCTACCCAACCTCGGGGCGGGGTTGTCAGATAGTGCCCGACCGGACACTGTACGGCTCACGCTCAACGGATGTTCAGCGCCACGTCCTCGCCGGCCGGCCGGTTCTCGACGAGGCGGAGCAGAGCACGGGCGGGCACCCCGAGCGGACGGGTGGTGCGCGTGATGAGCAGATCGGTGTCGACCACGCCGGCGGACACGGTGGGGCCGAACGGGCTCCAGAACGCCCCGTCCGTGGTGATGGTGAGCTCGGCGGGCAGGTCCTGCTGCCGGGCCGTCACGCCGAGATCGTGGTCGGCGGCGCGGCCTCGCCGGACGATCGGCCGGATGATGTGGTCCTCGTCGGGCACGCCGAGGTCGCGGTGGAGGGAGCACAGGCGGTCGAGTTCGGCGTCCTCGATCGACTCGACGGTGGTGGCGATGCGCACCTTGACGCCGCGCTCCACCAGTCGTGGGATCGCCTCGACGACCTTGCCGAAGTTCTCCGGGCCGCGCATCTCGTCGTTGGCGTCGGGGTCGGGGCGGTCCAGCGAGATCTGCATCGCCACCGGGCGCCCCAGGATCGGCTCGAGCCGATCGAGCCGCTTGGGCGTGAAGAGCGTGCCGTTGGTGAGCACCAGCACGGGCAGGTGCTCGGCCATGTCCGCCAGAGTCTTGGGCAATCCCATCACCAGAAACGGCTCGCCGCCGGTGACGCCGAGGTCGGTGAAACCCAGCTGTGCCGCCTCCGCGGCGATTTCGACCATGCGCTGGTGGCCGAGCTCGCGGCGCGCGACCTGCGGCGCGGATTCGGTCAGGCAGTAAGTGCAGGCGAGGTTGCAGTGGTAGTCGGCATACATCCAGACCCGGCCGGGAAGCCGTCCTTCGGCCACCGCCTCAGCGACTGTGCTCATCGGATCCCCTCATCTTCACAGCAGGTCCTCCAGCTTCAGCCTGGACAGCGTGTCGGGCGCGGTGGGCAGGTCGAGCGCCGTGGCCACGCGGTTGAGCATCAGGGTGGTCCCCGCGACCACGGTCAGCTCCACCATCTCGTGATCGGCGACATGCTCGCGGAGCCGGGCCCGCGCCTGGTCGGGCACCGGGCCGTGCCCTCCCGCGACGGCGTCCGACCAGGCGATCACCGCCTGCTCGGCGGCATCGGCGAACACCTCCCGATAGTCGCCGGACATGCGCAGCGCGAGGATCTCCTCGCGGGACAGGCCCGCATCCAGCGCGACCGCGGTGTGGGTCTGCACGCAGTAGCGGCATCCGGCAAGCGCCGAGACCCGCACGATCACCAGCTCCTTGGTCCGCCACGACAGGGCGGACGGGCCGAGGGCGGCCCCGATGAACGGCAGCGCCACCTCCAGCAGCTCGGGCACATGAGCCAGGGCGGTCACGATAGGCCCCGGATCGCCGTTCCCGTAGAAGGGGCGGGCCAGCAGCGGCGCCTGATCGGCCGTCAGCAATCGCACGGCACTCATGCGGCTCACGGTATGCCGAATGATCTCCACCGTCAGCGACGCCCCGCATGACGTCACAGCTTCGTAAGACACCGACCGGTTCGTCCGTGGTTCCGTACCGTTATGCGCCACTTCCTGCTCGCGCTGCTCCTGGCCACCTCGTTCATCACCGGGTGTGGAGGTGCGGGCGAGACCTCCGCGAACGAGCAGGGGATCCCTGACACGCTGCGTGTCGGGTTGATCCCCAACATCTCCCCCGAACAACAGCGCGCGAAGTACGAGCCGTTCGCGACGTTCCTGGAACGCCGGCTCGGCGTGCCGGTGGACCTGTTTGTGGCCTCCGACTACGCCGGGGTCGTCGCGGCGCTCGCCGCGGGCCGGATCGACCTCGCCTATCTCGGCGGGCTCAGCTACGTCCAAGCCGAGCAGCAGGTCCAGCTCACTCCCCTGGTCACCGAGGTCGACCACGCCACCGACACGCCGCAGTACGTCTCCGCGGTCGTGGTCCGCGCCGATGCGCCGTACCAGGATCTGCGGAAGGACATCGTCGCGGCCGGCCGGTCGTTCGCCTTCGGCGACGTCAGTTCCACCTCGGGCAGCCTCTACCCGCGGATCATGCTGACCGAGGCGGGTGCGACGTGCTCGCCGCGGCGCGTGGACGAGTGCCCGCCGCTGCGGAAGGTCACGTTCACGGGCGGGCACGACGCCACCGCGCAGGCGGTGCTGAGCGGGCAGGCCGACGCGGGCGGGATCGAGCTGCGCATCTTGCGGCGTCTGGAGAAAGAGGGCAAGATCCCGGCGGGGCAGCTGCGCGTGATCGCCGAGCGCCGGGTACAGGGCTATCCGTGGGTGATGCGCGCGGCGCTCGGAGAGCGCGCGCATGCCGTCCTGACCGAGGCCTTCACCTCGATCGAGGATCCGGCGCTGCTCGACCTGATGCGGGCCAAACGCTATGTGACGGTCACCGCCGCCGACTATGACGAGGTCCGTCGCGCCGCGGCCGACCTCGGGCTGCTCACGGTCAAGCAGTGAGCCTAGGGAACGGAGGCGGACATCGACGTCCAGACGCGACAGCTGAGCGTGGATTTTCCCGACCGGAGGCTCCGCGCGGTCGACCGGGTGACCTTGCGGATCGCGGAAGGTGACCAGGTGGCGCTGCTCGGGCCCTCGGGCGCGGGCAAGTCGACGCTCCTGCGGGCCCTGCTCGGCGCGGTTCCCATCACGGGCACGGTCCGGGTGGGCGGGTCGGACCCGTACGGCGGCGCCGCCGAGCGGCGGGCGATCCGGCGAGCCAGCGGGTTCGTCCGGCAGGGCGGAGATCTGGTGCCCGGGCTGTCGGCGCGGCTGAACGCCACCATGGGCACCAGCCCGTCCTGGACCCTGCGCGACTGGGTGAGGGTGCTCGGCGGCCGGGTGCCGGCGGCGCAGGAGGAACGGCTCGCGGCCCTCGCCGACCGGCATGGGATCACGGACTCGCTGCCCGCCCGCGTCCGGGAGCTGTCCGGCGGGCAGCGCCAGCGGGTGGCCGTCATCCGCGCCCTGCTCCCCCGGCCCCGGCTTTTACTGGCCGACGAGCCCACCAGCGGGCTGGATCCGGTCACCGCGGCGGCCGTGGTCGACGCCCTCTGCTCGCCGGCCGGATCGATGACGGTCATCGTCGCCACCCACGACCTGGCCGTGGCCCGGCGCTTCCCGCGCATCCTGGCCATGCGCGACGGCAGGCTCGTTCACGACGGGCCATCCCTCGACGAGACGACGGCTGCGGGCGTCTACGGCGATGGGGGGCGTCCCCGATGAGCCGGCGTCCGGGGTGGCCGCGCTGGGGGCATGCCCTGATGCTCGCCCTCGTGCTCGGCTGGGCCGTGCACGGCACCGGGCTGAGCATCGGCGCGCTCGCCGACGGAGCCGGAGGAGCCCTCCTGCTCCTCGAGGGCTTCCTGTCCCCCGACCTGTCCGGCGCGTTCCTGGCGGATGTGGCCGGCGCGCTCGTGGAGACCGTGCAGATCTCGCTGACCGGCCTGTTCTTCGCCGCCCTGCTGGGATTGCCGCTCGCCGTGCTGATCGCGGGCAACGTCGAGGCGGCGCCGGCCCTGCGGGCGGCGGCCAGGACGACCGCGGCGGCGTTGCGCGGAGTCCCCGACCTGCTGTGGGCGCTGCTGTTCGTGGCGATGCTCGGGCCCGGAGCGGCCGCGGGATCGCTGGCTCTCGCCGTCCACGGGGCGGGGCTGCTGGCCAAGCTCTGCGCGGAGCAACTCGAGGCGGTGAACCCCGCGCCCGTCGAGGCGCTTCGCCTCACCGGCTCCGGCCGGATGGCCACGACCACGCTCGCCGTGGTGCCACAGGCGGCGCCCGGCCTGGCCTCGCTGCTGCTCTACCAGGGGGAGTGCAACCTGCGCACCTCGACCGTGCTCGGCTTCGTCGGCGCCGGGGGTATCGGTCAGGAGCTGGCGGTCTCGCTCAAGCTCTTCCGCTACGACGAGCTGTCGACCCTGGTCATCGCCGTTCTCGCGGTGATTCTGCTGGTCGATTTGGCCTCCCGTACGCTCAGGCGCAGGCTAGGAGCGGTCACATGAGAAAGGGGGAAGGAATCGTGCGCGCAACCGCATTGCTCCGTGCCTGGGCCGAGGACCTGGCGGCATGGCGCATTCCCGAGTCGATCCTGTCCGGCGTCACCGAGTCGCCCTGGGTCCTGCCGGACGAGGTCTTCGCCCGCCGCGCCGACCACTATCTGGCCGCGCCCTGCGGACCGTCGTACGAGCGGGCGATGGAGGCCCTCGGGCCCGGCGGCTCGGTGCTCGACGTCGGCGCCGGGGCCGGCGCGGCCAGTCTCCCCCTGGCCTCCCGTACCACCGCTCTCACCGCGGTGGACTCGCACCAGCCGCTCCTCGACGACCTGGTGCGCCGCGCCGCGCCGCTGGGCCTGGCCCCCGTGGTCGTCTGCGGCACCTGGCCCGAGGCCGCCGCCACAGTGCCGGAGGCCGACGTGGTGCTCTGCCACCATGTGATCTACAACGTGGCGGATCTGGCGCCGTTCATCGCGGCGCTGACCGGGCACGCTCGCCGCCTGGTGGTCGCGGAGATCACCGTACGGCACCCGCTGGCCGATCTGAACCCGTACTGGAAGCAGTTCCACGGCCTGGACCGGCCCGAGGGCCCGACGGCCGAGCAGGTGATCGAGATCCTCCAAGCGCTCGGCCTGCAGGTGAAGGCCCAGCAGTGGACCCGCCCGGCGATGGCCGAATACGGCAGCTTCGCGACCCTCGTGGACGTCACCCGCCGCCGCCTCTGCCTGCCACCGGAGCGCCGCGACGACGTCGCCGCAGCGCTGACGAACGCCGGTCTCACCGAGGAGTGCCTGTCCGACCTCGGCTCATCCGGCCGCGAACTGGTCACCCTCTGGTGGCCGGGTGAGGCATAGGTCGCCGGTCAGGATCGATGACCAGGCTGCCCAGCACCACCGCCTCCGCCCCGCTCGTCAATCGAGCCACTCGTGCTCGCTTGGCGCGACTGGCCGGCACCGACGGCACGTACGCCCTGATCCATCAGCCCTTGATCACCTGACGGGCCCGGATCTCGATCAGCTGAGTGGTTCCCGTGGTGTTCTTGGACAAGACCTTCGAGGTGAGGGTAGTGACCGGTGTCAGCCCATAACGCGGCGGAGGCCGAGCCGGAGTCTGCGCCATCGAGGTGAGTGATCATCTGCCGCGAAGTGGCCGGTACGTCGGGAGGCTGCGATGAGAGCGGGCGGCACGTCCACCACTGCGGAGCGTTCCGGAAGACCGACGCTGACGTTGGGCGTCGAGGAGGAGTTCCTCCTGCTGGACCGCTCCGACGGGTGCCCGGTCGACCGGGCACCCGGGATCCTGTCATTGCTCGGCGGCGAGCCGCGGGTCAAGTACGAGTTCCTGCGCTACCAGCTGGAGACCGTCACCCGTGTGTGCACGGATCTGGGGCAGGTGGCGGAGGAGCTCGCGTGGTCGCGACGGATTGCCGCCGGCGCGGCGACGGCGCTGGACTGCCATCTCGTCGCCACCGGCATGGCGCCGCAGCGCGGCTCCACCCTGTGCCCGGTCACGGCCGACCCCCGCTATCTGCGCTTGGTCGCCCGCTATGGCGCCCTGGCCGCGGGCCCCGGCACCTGCGGCTGCCATGTGCACGTCGGCATCCCGTCGCGGGAACTGGGCGTGCGGGTCCTGGCGAGGCTCCGGCCGTACCTGGCCACGCTGCTGGCCCTCAGCGCGAACTCTCCCGTCGCCGACGGTCGCGACACCGGCTGGGCCAGCAGCCGCTACCTGCGGTGGACCCGATGGCCGTCGGCGGTGCCTCCCCGTGTGTGGCGATCCGCAGCAGACTACGACGCCGCCGTACGCCGGCTGATCCTCCGGGGGGATGCGCTGGACGAGCGAGGCGTCTACTTCCACGCCCGCCTGTCACCGCGCTACCCGACCGTGGAGTTGCGCATCATGGACGCCTGCCTCACGGTCGAGGACACCATCCTGGTCGCCGGACTGGCACAGGCGTTGGTCGCGCTGGCGATCAGCGACGAGAGACGCCAGGTACCGATCAAGGCCATCAGCAACCGGCGGATCGCCGACGAGCTACGCGCCGCCGCCCGGCACGGCCTGCTCGCGCATACCGTGGATCCGTACACCGGATCCACGGTGCCGCACCGCCTCCTGCTGGATGGCGTACTCAACCGCCTGCCTGAGCCCCAGCCGATCGCCCGGCTGCTCCACCGGCTCGCCCTGCGCGGTACAGGTGCCGACAGGCAGCGCGCGATGTGGGCCAGCGCCGACACGCCGCAACGCTTCGCCCAGTTCCTCGCCGACGCGACCCTGCGCTGACTCCGGATCTGTGAAGACGTGCTGGCTACCGCCAGCCGTACGGGTGAGGAGAGGTGACGGGACCGGCTCCGTACATCTCCTGGCTGGGCTGCACGCCATAGACGCCGGCCACGGACTGATACGCCGTAAGTCCGGTCGTCTGCTGTGGCAGGAGCCCAGCCAAGATCATCTCGCTGGTGAGCTGGTCCATCATCGCCTGGATCTCGGACGGTTGCGGAATGACGCCGGGCAGCGACGGCGCCAGCGCGCGGACGGCGTCGGGCAGCCCCATGCCCGTGCGGAGCGGGTCACCGAAGTTCAGTGGCGTGCAACTGGACTTGATGATCTGGAAGAGGCGGTCCACGCGTCTGGCGTCGCGGTGCCTGAACCCGTTGGTGAAATCGACGTGGTGGGCCAGGACGAGCGCGGCCAGGCCGGTGACATGGGGGGCGGCCATGGAGGTGCCGTCCCACGCCGCATAACCGTCCGGCGGTATCGCCGACACGACCGCCACACCGGGAGCACAGACGTCGATCTCCGGACCGAAGCAGGTGAACTCGGCCGAGAAATAGCCCTCGCCGGTGGGCGGCTGGCGCATCTGGTCGGCGTGCGTGCTGTCGGCCGGGAACGTGCCGGCCTTGCCGATCGCCGCGACGGTGAGCACGATCGGCAGGTTGCCGGGGAAGCTGACCGGCCCGCCGTCGTTGCCGGCCGCGGCCACGCAGGCGACACCCGCGCTCCGCAGCTCTTCGATCTTGGCCGCCACCAGCGGGGAGGACTCCTTGGTGCCGAGGCTGAGGTTGACGACGTCGATCTCCTGGGCGAGACAATAGTCGAGCGCCTCGATGAGGTCGCTCAGCCGGCCACCCGGGAAGATCTTGCAGGCGTGGACCTCCGCCTCCACAGCGAATCCCACGATGCCCTGGCCATTGTCGGCGCCGGTGATGACTCCGGCGCAATGCGAGCCATGGTGCACCTTGTCGGTCTTCCAGCCGCCTGCCTTGCGAGCGGACAGGTCGCATCCCTCGACGACCTCGCCGGCCAGGTCCGGGTGCGCCACGGCGGCGCCCGAGTCGACCACTGCGATCTTGACCCCCGCCCCCCGGAACGTGGGAGGCAGCCGGTGCAGCTGCATGGCCTGCTGCCCCCAGCCGAACAGCTGCCGGTCAGGGAAGCCGGGCAAGGTGTCGGAAAGCCTCTTGAGCACGATCAGGTTGTCGCGGTCCGGCCTGAGGTCCGGCCGGTCGACGATACGGCTCCAATACCCGCTGCGGGGTTTGACCAGCACACTGGCGATCGACTCCGGCGTCTCACCGGTCATCGTGACCGTGCCTCGCCCGTCGGACCCCGTAATGGTCTGCGCGGGCCAGAGATAGCCGTTGACCATGATGGTGACGTCGGGCACCGGCTTGCCGCCGGGATCGGTGACCAAGAAGGTGAAGGTGGATTCGATACCCAAGGGCTCGACGACCTGGTGACGCGTCTCCCTGCGGGGCATGGCCGACACGTGCGTGTAGGTGAGCAACCGGTCACGCTCGACATGCACCTGAGGCAACTGCCTGCTCAGCGACTCGGCTTTCTCGCGGCTCATCCGCACCACCATCACGCTCGGGAAGGAGACGCCCGGCACGCCCATCAGCCCCACCCCGGCCCTCTGGCGCATCTCCAGATGCCGCAGCACCTCGACCTGGGTGTCGCGCTCCAGCATGTCACGCAGGTCGGCGGCATCCAGGGGGTGCGCGTTCACCCCCATCGTCTCCAAGTACGGCCGCGGCAGGACCGCCGCCATGTACTGCCGCGTGCGTGACTGCACTTCCTGCTGCTGCGCCGGCTTGCCCCGCCCCGACGACCGCGGCCGCGACTCGTTGTTGTTGTTGGAACCAGTGCTGTTGGTCATGACGTCTGTCGCCACTTTCTGTGCTTAAAAGAGCTCAACAGGCAAATCAGGCTCGATCGTGAGGCGGGATCCGTGCTGTTTCTGCAGGGCCTCGGCCCGCGCCACAGGCATGTCCACCGCGATCAGGGTGGGTCGTTCCGGCGGCCCGACGATCCGCCGCACCGTCACCTCGGCATCCCCGCCGAGCGCCCGCGCCAGGTCGGCGAGCACCGCCGGCTCGCCACCGATCATGTACGGCATGCGCCCGGACCGGCCACTGGCCGATCCGGGCTCCTCCGATGGCTTGATCACTGCGATGGCCGGCCCGGCTGACCCGCCCCGCCGACGAGGTTGACCACGTGCTGCACCTGCGCCATGCACGCCTCGAACTGCAGGTTTCGGTACAGGCGGACGGCCTGCACCATCGGCGGGATGGCCTCGGCGAGCTGAGGCGCCTGCGGCAGCGTCGCCTGCAGCCAGCCGTGCAGCTGCATCAGCGCCATCGCGCACTGCTGCTGCGGGTTTTGCGGCGCCAGGGCGACGCCACCGAAGGGCATGCTCGACCAGCGCTCCTGTCCCACCATCGGCTCCATCCGATCCCCGCTTACTGGCCGATGCCCGCGAAGGCCGGCTGCTGCTGGGAGACCATCTGGCCCGGCACGCCGATGGGCTGCATCTGCTGCGGGATCATCTGCCCCTGCAGACCGACGGGCAACTGCTGGCCGAACGGCTGAGGCAGTTGCTGACCGTACTGCTGCTGCGGCAGTTGCTGACCATACTGCTGCGGCACCTGCTGGCCGAACGGCTGTTGCGGCAACTGCTGACCGAACTGCTGCTGCGGCAGTTGCTGACCGAACTGCTGAAGCTGCGGCATCTGCTGGCCAATGGGCTGCTGCATCTGCTGTTGCTCGATGGTCGTGAGGATCTGCCGGACAACGCCCGGCCCGAACCGCAGACCGCAGCGGGCAATTTTGTCCCAAAAAGTCACAGGGCTTGTCTGGTGCTCCTGTGGGAAGATCTGCTCGCCTGCCACCTGGAAGGGCTGCAGTTGTGCACCCTGCATACCACCGGGAACACCCATGGGTGTCATGCCCTGCTGGCCGTACTGCTGCTGAAGGTGCGGCGGGATCTGCTGACCGTACTGCTGCTGCTGAAGGTGCGGCGGGATCTGCTGACCGTACTGCTGCAGTTGGAGGTGCGGCGGAATTTGCTGGCCGTACTGTTGGGTCTGGAACGGTTGGGTTGCGAAAGTCATGGGTCTCTCCTTTGGAAGGGGCGCCTCCGCCCGCCTGCACAGTTGTTGCAGACTTTCGGTTACTTACCGTGCCTGACGATCAATAAATGGGCTCTGCCGTAATAGTCGCGCCAAGCCCAATATCGGCGGTGGAAGAGCGCATGGCGAATCCGGCCTCCCGCAAACACCCAAACGAGCTAAAAAATCGCCTGTATTGAGCAATTCCTGTCCCGCAATCTGCGCGCTCGGCTAGTGCAGGGGACGGCGTTTCGAGGATTCAGCTCGCCTGCTACCACGTACAGGTGATCGACGGGTCAGCCCAGTCCGCGTGGTCGAAATCGGTTCCGTCCCCGCCATCTTCGACAACGAGATCGAGCGTGCTGGCGCCCGTAAGGTCCACCGCGATCTGCTGGGGCGGATCAGCGTGCGTGAGGAGTCCGCTCTCGTGGACCAGCGCGCCGTCGGCCAGCACCTTGAACACCACGGAGCCGCCGCCGCCGGCCACCTCGGCGTCAATGCCGACCGTCGCGGTCAAGGATGTGCAGACTCCGCCGATGTAGTAGCGGACGTGACTGTTGGCGTGCACGCCGAGCCCGTGGGCATGTTCCACACCACCAAGGGTGATCGGTCCGCCGTCGTCGAGTTCGGCGCCGCCCACCGCGGCATTCAGTGCGACGGGGCCAAGACCGTTGGCGATGGAGGTGGAGGGCCAGTCGGAAAGGTAGCCGGTCTGCGCTGACGGCGTTTGAGTGGCCGGAGCCGGACTCGACGGCGCGGCTGTCGCGCCGACGGATGATCCCGGGTCGGCCGAGCCCAGGCGTGTGGCAGCCACCGCGAGTGCCGCGACGAGGGCGAGCATGACGGCCCCGGCTCCGATGACCACACGGCGCGTTCCGTTCCGGGGCGGTGTTGGATCCTCGGGTTCGACAGGCACGACCTCGGTGAGCACGCTCGTCCCCTCAGCGTGCCCGTCCTCGGCACTTTGAGCGGCGGTGACGGCACCTGGACCGGCGACGATCGGAGACGCAGGTGAAGAGCCGTACGTGCCGAGGAGGGAAGCGAGCCGGGCGGCATCCGGCCTGTCCTGCGGGGCCTTGGCGAGGCACCATGTGACGATCGGCCAAAGTTCGTCGGGGAAAGCAGCGGGACGGGCGAGTTCCTGCTCGGCGTGTGCCCGCAACACCGCGAGCGGATGCTCACCCGCGAACGGAGGAGCCCCGGTGACCAACTCATACAGAATGATCCCCAAAGCGTAGACATCCGCCGCCCCCGTTGGCGTACCTCCTGCGATGGTCTCCGGGGCCATGTAGGTCGGGGTTCCCAGGACAGTTCCACTCCTGGTGATCGACGTGCCCTGCAGCAGCCGGGCGATACCGAAGTCGGCCAGCAGGGGTGCGGGGGAAAGGAGCACGTTCTCAGGCTTGATGTCGCGATGGACGATGCCTGCCGCGTGCGCGGCGGACAAGGACTCAGCGATGGCTGCCACCATGTCCGCGGCCTCCGCCGGGGCAAGCGGACCGGCCTGCCGCAGCCGCTCACGCAGCGTCGGGCCCTCCACCAGATCCATGACCAGGGCGAGGGTGTCGCCGTCAACGATCAGATCGTGTACGCGGACCAGCCCGGGATGGTCGACGCCGACGAGTATGGATCGCTCTCTGACAAACCGTGCGACCACCTCGGGATCCGTCGCCGCGCTCGCGTGCACCACCTTGATCGCCACCGAGCCATCGGGCCCTCGTCCACGCCAGACAGTGCCGAAGGCCCCGCGCCCGAGCACCGACTCCGCCGTGTAGCGGCTACCAATCATGCGGGGCAAAGGCTCTCCACCAGCAAGGCCGCAGCGCGGCGTCCTCCATCGCGGCGATAATAACCATACGTCCACTTAGGACCCTAATCTGGCTATACGCGCAGTTTGCAGGCATGCGTCGACTGCCGAGTGATCCGGGACGCGGAAGGTCATGCGCGGACGAGAGTGACGGCATGCCCGGCTGGGCTGGTGACCTGCTCGATGGCGGTGCGTTGCAGGAGGGGCGGCGCGGTGGGGCGTCGGTCGAAGACGACGAGCGTGCCTTGTTTCAGATCGAGGCGGTCGAGGTAGCCGTCGAGTTGCGTCAAGCCGTCGGCGACGGGATCGGGCTGGCGGGGCCGCCGATCTGGAGATCGTCGCGGTCAACGATCTCGGCGACGTGGCGACCATGGCCCACCTGCTGGCCTACGACTCGATCCTGGGCCGTTTCCCCGGCGAGATCGTCGCCGAGCCCGGCGCGATCCGTGCCGGGGACACCACGGTCACGGTGCTGGCCGAGCGCGACCCAGCCGACCTGCCGTGGGGGGATCTGGGGGTGGATGTGGTCATCGAGTCCACCGGCATCTTCACCAGCGCCGCCAAGGCGCACGCGCACGTGGACGGCGGCGCGAAGAAGGTCATCATCGCCGCCCCAGCCAGCGGAGAGGACGTCACGATCGTGCTTGGCGTGAATGACGACGCCTACGACCCGGAACGCCACACGATCATCTCCAACGCCTCGTGCACCACCAACTGCCTCGGAGTGCTGGCGAAGGTACTGCACGACGCGGTCGGCATCGACTCCGGCATGATGACCACCGTTCACGCCTACACCCAGGACCAGAACCTCCAGGACGCGCCGCACAAGGACCTGCGCCGCGCTCGCGCCGCGGCGCTCAACATCGTCCCCACCTCCAGCGGCGCCGCCAAGGCCATCGGCCTGGTCCTGCCCGAGCTCCAGGGCCGGCTCGACGCCTTCGCCCTGCGGGTCCCCGTCCCGACCGGCTCGGTCACCGACCTGACCGTCACCACCCGCCGCCCGACCACCGTGCAGGAGGTCAAGGACGCGTACGCCGAGGCCGCAGTGGGTCCGTACAAGGGCCTGCTGTCCTACACCGAGGCACCCATCGTCAGCAGCGACATCGTCACCGATCCCGCCTCCTGCATCTTCGACGCCCAGCTGACCCGGGTGCTCGGCTCGCAGGTCAAGGTCGTCGGCTGGTACGACAACGAGTGGGGGTACTCCAACCGCCTCATCGACCTGTCCGTCATGGTCGGCGGCACTCTGTAGACGATCAGCGGCAGAAGCGTGGGCGAGGATGCCGACGCTGCGGCTGAGCACGAACAGCCCCCGGGCCAGCGGCGCGGGAAAGCCCAGCTCGGCGTAGCCGACCGCGGTCGCACCGTCGACGTTCATCCGCACCGGCGCGATCAGCTCCTCGGTCTCCAGCGGGGCCCGCATGTGCTCTTCTCCATGCGGGACTTCCGCCAGTAAGGCGACCACTGCCACACACGCAGGTCCGGCGGCGACCCGCCGGCGCTTCGCGATCTTTCATACGATCATGGTCTGCGTGGTGGGGATGGGCTGCTCGAGGTCGAATTGGTCGGGATGAAGCGGTCTCGTGCTGGCGGACTACGACATTCAGGCCGGACGGGTGGGACACCCCAGACGATGTCCTATCCGGGCGAGCTCCTCCATGAAGGCCGCACGCGTGCTGTCGGCGAAACCGACGAACATGCGGTTGGCGAGCGGCACACCCCAGCGCGCCCACTGCGCCACGTTGAAGACGCGATGCACGAGCAGCGTCCCTTCGGGATGCGGTTCGACGCTCCATTCGCCCCGGTACCACCAGCCGCCCTGCAAGGAGATGGTGTGACCGGCCACCTCCACGGTGGAGGTGTGGCCGGGGAAGTCTTCGATGGTGAAGCGGCCGGAGCGCCTGCCGCCGGGCAGTAATTCGTCGGCCATGGCGTCCCAGACCTTGGCGACCGGCGCCTCGATGATCCCGGCAACCTCGGCGAGCAGCTTCTTCTTGGTCACGACGTCACCCTGGTGTTCTGGAAGGAGGCGAAGCGCCAGCCTTCGAGGGTGTGTACGGCGGTGAGGGTGACGATCGAGTCGCGTCGGCGGCCGTCCACGGCGGTGCCGCCCTGGGAGATCAGCAGCGCGGCGCCGTCGGCCAGCGGCTTGACTTTGACGTCGCTGTCGGGGGCGGCCATGGTGGAGCCCTTGAGCGGCCCTTCGAACAGCCATCGGTGCGAGGACTCGATGGCCTGTCGCCCCTGGGCGTGCGTGCCGTCGAAGGAGATGTAGTCGGCGTCTTCGGTGAACCGCGCGGCGTAAGCGGTGGCGTCACCTGCGTTCCACGCCTCGGCAAGACAGGTGAGCATGGTGATGATCTCCGCGGTGGCGGACATGGCGCAACTCCTTGTGGTCGCGGCGCCTATCCTGAGGTTGCGACTCCAGGCAGGGCAGGCGCCTTGTTCGGATGTCCGGCTGTCAGGGTGTTGGCGCACCCTGACAGCCGCTTCTCATGATTCGTCGAGCACGTTTTCCAGCTGGTCGCGGTTGAGGGTGCCCGACCAGTCGAGTTCGCCCGACTCCAGGCGGGCGATGAGCCGCCTGATCCAGGCCAGCTCGGTCTCGGTCAGGGCCCGCTCGTAGTCGAGCTCGATCGTCAAGACGTCGGGCAGGCCACTGTCCCGCAGAGCTCTCAGGTGTCCATTCAGCCCGGCGAGGTTTCCTTCGAGTGCCGCCTCCCTGGTGCGTAGGGACTGCAACGCGTCGGGCACCGGGAGGACGCCGATGAGCGAGACGGCCGCCGTGAAGACGCGGCGCTCGCCACCCGGGTTCTCCAGGAGCGCTCGGAGCCTGGTCGCCAGTTCGTGGCGGCCCTCGTCAGTGATCTCATAGATGGTGCGTTCGGGCCGGCGGCCTTCCCTGCTGGTCTCGACGGGGACGATCAGCTCCTCGCCGGCCAGCTTGTCGACCGCGTGGTAGAGGCTTCTCGGCAGCCCCGTCACGTAGTCCTTGTGCGTGTTGACGATGAAGCGGTGCAGCTCGTACGGGTGGCCGGGACGTACCGACAGCATGGCCAGCACGGTCAGGCCGACCAGGTCGGGACGTCGTGCCATGACTCTCCTTTCTTAGTGCAGTTTGCACTATAGCTCAGGAGTATCGCTATAGTGCAAAACACCATATTGAAGGAGGCACTAGAATGAAGATCATGGTCATCGGCTCTACCGGCCGCACCGGAAAGCACGTCCTGACGCAAGGCGTCAAACGTGGACACGAGATCACCGCCTTCGCCCGCCGGCCGGAACTGCTCGCCGCCCGCACCGGGCTGGCAGGTGTGCACCAGGGCGACGCGCACGACCTCGAGGCCGTATGCCGGGCCGTACAGGGGCAGGACGCCGTCATCGCCGCGGTCGGCGGCAGCCGGATCGCCGCCACCCTCATCACCGCCATGCAGGAGCACGGCGTACGGCGGGTGGTGATGACGAGCAGCCGCTCCGTGACCGCCACCCGGCCCCGCCTCGCGGTCTCCCTGGCATGGCTGTTCCTCCGCGAGGCGTACGCGGACCTCGCACGCGCCGAGGGCATGCTGCAGGTCAGCGGGCTCGACTGGAGCATCGCCCGAGCCACGATGCTCAACGACAAGCCGCCCGCCGGGCGCGTGCACATCGACTTCGAGGCCAACGCCACGGGCGGCGCGATGCAGCTCTCGCGCGCCGACTACGCGATGGCGCTGCTCGACACCGTCGAGGATCCCGCCCTGATCGGCAAGGCCCTCGGTATCTGCGGCCCGCGATAGCCCAGCAGGCGTGCAGGGCCTCGGCCATGGCGGCGATGACCTCCAACGCCTCTCGGCACTCCAGCGTAGCGATTGGTCACTTCACTGCTGGAGACGCGTAACCCCAGGGGTTGACTGGCACATACCGAAGACGGGCTGCCGTCCTCAATGCCCTCGGCGTATCCATTCCTGCATGTGAGGCTGCTCGGCGCCGATCGTGGTGTCGGGTCCGTGGCCGGTGTGCACGATCGTCTCGAGCTGCAGGACGAGCAGTCTGTCGCGGATCGAGGCGATGATCGTCTCGAACGACGAGTATGAGCGCCCGGTGGCACCCGGCCCTCCCTGAAAGAGGGTGTCCCCGGTGAAGACGGCGCCGAGGTCGGGCACGTGGAAGGAGCAGGCGCCGGGAGCGTGGCCCGGTGTGTGGAGCACGCGCACTTCCGTGCCCGCCACCGCGATGATCTGCTCGTCGGCCAGTTTGCCGTCGGGCTCGCGTCCGGGGTGGGTGAGTCGCCACAGGGGCAGGTCGGCGGGATGGAGGAGGATCGGCGCGCCGGTCAGGCGGGCCAGTTCGGGGGCGTGCCGGATGTGGTCGTCGTGGGCGTGGGTGGCCAGCAGGGCGAGCACCCGCCGGCCGGCGACCAGCTTCATGATGGCCTCGGTGTCGTGCGGGGCGTCGATCACCACGCATTCGGTGTCGTCGCCGAGCACCCAGACGTTGTTGTCGACGTCGAACGTCTGGCCGTCCAAGGTGAAGGTGCCGGAGGTGACGGTGTGGTCGATCATCTAGAGGGTCACCACCGAGCGGAGCACGTCGCCGTGGTGCATCTTGTTGAACGCCTCCTCGACCTGGTCCAGCGCGATGGTCTCGGTGACGAACTTGTCCAGCGGCAGCCGGTGCTGCAGGAACAGGTCGATCAGCATGGGGAAGTCGCGGCTGGGCAGGCAGTCGCCGTACCAGGACGATTTCAGCGCACCGCCGCGGCCGAACAGGTCCAGCAGGGGCAGCTCGATCCGCATCCCAGGGGTCGGCACCCCCACCAGGACGACGGTCCCGGCCAGGTCGCGGGCGTAAAACGCCTGCTCGTACGTCTCCGGGCTGCCGACCGCCTCGATGACCACGTCGGCGCCGTGGCCGCCGGTGAGGTCGCGGATCGCCTCGACGGGTTCGGCCGTGCGGGAGTTGACGGTATGGGTGGCGCCGAAGTCTCGCGCCCAGGCGAGCTTCTGGTCGTCCACGTCCACTGCGATGACCTTCGCAGCTCCGGCCAGCGACGCGCCCAGGATCGCGGCGTCGCCGACGCCGCCGCAGCCGATCACGGCCACGCTGTCGCCGCGGGTCACCTCGCCGGTGTTGATCGCCGCGCCGATCCCGGCCATCACGCCGCAGCCCAGCAGGCCCGCCACCTGGGCGGACGCCTCGGCCGGCACCTTGGTGCATTGCCCGGCCGCCACCAGCGTCTTCTCCGCGAACGCGCCGATGCCGAGCGCGGGCGACAACTCGGTGCCGTCTTTGAGCGTCATCTTCTGCGCCGCGTTGTGGGTGTTGAAGCAGTACCAGGGGCGGCCACGCAGGCAAGCGCGGCACTGGCCGCACACCGCGCGCCAGTTGAGGATCACGAAGTCACCGGGTCGCACGTCGGTGACGCCCGCGCCGACCGCCTCGACGACACCCGCGGCCTCGTGGCCGAGCAGGAACGGGAAGTCGTCGTTGATCCCGCCTTCCCGGTAGTGCAGGTCGGTGTGGCAGACCCCGCAGGCCTGGACGTTCACCACCGCCTCGCCCGGTCCCGGGTCGGGAACCAGGATGGTCTCGACGGACACCGGCTCGCCTTTGCCGCGGGCGACGACGGCCTGGACTTCGTAGGTCATGGGATCCCTTTCTCCTCGCTGAACGCGGATGGGAAGCGGCTCCCAGGCCCGCAAGGTGTTGTGCTGATGGCGCCCCCGGCAAGCTCAAGGGCGATGCCACGATCAGATTTCGACGAGGTAGCTGGTGAAGCCGCCATCGCCACTGGCGACACCGGAGATCGCCTCGTTGATCTCGTCGAGTGGCCAGCTCATGGGCTGCAGCACCGAGAGGTCGATCACCCCATGACGGATCATCTCGGCCAGCTCGATCCCTTCGGCGGTGGTGAACCAGACCGAGCCGATCAGCTCCATCTGCTCGTCCATCCACCACTTCACGTCGACGCCGAGCTCGCCGGCCGTCCCGCCGATGTTGACGATCCGGCCGCCGCGCCTCACGCCGTGCATCGCGTCCTTGAACGAGTCGAGTGAGGCGACGGCGCCGAGCGTGTCGACCATGAAGTCCGCACCCCGGCCGGCGGTCGACGACTTCACCCAGGCGGCGGTGCTGCCTTCGACGTTCGAGAACGTCTCGATCCGGTCGGGGGCGAGCGCCTGCAGTCGCTCCAGCAACCGGGTCCCGCGCGCCACGGCGTAGATGCGCGAGACGCCGAGCGCCAGGGCCACGAGGGTGACGCCGACCCCGAGCGTTCCCGTCGCGCCGTTGATGATCAGCGACTTACCCGCCAGGGGTCCCAGCTTCTTGACCGCGGCAAAAGCCGTTCCGAGGTAACCCATCCGGGTCGCCTGCCGGAACTCGATGGTGCCGGGGAGCTTGACGAGGGCGCTCTGCGGGGCGCGCATGTATTCGCAGAAGCCCCCGTGCGGATAACGCCGGAACATCTCGAGGCTGTTGTCGTTGTAGCCGAAGTAGCCGTTCAACGTCCAGAAGTCGCACTGCTGCGGGGCACCGGACGCGCAGGCGTGACACGCACCGCACGAGCGGCCCGGATTCACGTAGACCCGGTCCCCCGGCTTGACGTTGACGACCAGTTCCCCGACCTCGTGCACGATGCCCACGGGATCGAGCCCGAAGATCGCCGGACGTGGCGGGAGCGGCATCTGGGGGTACCACGACTCCCAGTTCGCGAGCACGTTGGCCAGGTTGGGCACCATGCCGCAGCCCTTCACCGCAACCACGACGTCCGTGCCGGCGGCGGTCGGGCGTTCCACGTCCTCGATCACCATCTTGTCGCCGACCGCGTGCAGTCGCGCGGCGCGCATCAGTTGCACCATCATGCCTTTCTTGAACAGAATGTCGCCGTGGCGTTCGTCAGTCCTCGGGCGCGATCGTCACGCGCACGCGGTCGAGCTGAGGGCCGAAGATCAGCTGGCAGGCCAGGCGGGAGTTGTCCGCGAAATAGTCGGACGCATCGAGAAGGTCCTCTTCGTCCCGCGACGTAGGGGGAAGCTCGGCGCCCTCGGGCAGGGCGTCGACGTAGACGTGGCAGGTCGCGCAGGAGAGGCTCCCCCCGCAGATCGCCTGCAACTCCTCGATCCCGGCGTTGCGAATGTTCTGCATCAGCGACATGCCCGCGCGGCCTTCCACCGTGTGGGCGGCACCGTCCCGTGTGGTGACAGTGAAGTGCATGGGTCGTTCCTCCTCCTGGCATATGAGTCTGTGATCGGCGCAGCGGATCAGGCCGCCGCGGTGATTTCCTTCAGTGGCGTCCGTGTGTCGGCCAGACGTGCGGGGTCGATGCGCGCGCCTGCTTCCACGAGCCTGCGTCCCTGCACGTAGTCCCGGGTCGCGTTGATGCAGTCCAGTGCGATGATCGCGCCGTTCTTCAGATAGAAGAGAGAAAAGCCTCGCTCTGCCGGGTCGCCACGGAGGACGGTCTGGTCGTGCCCGAGGCTCAGGCCGATGGTCTGCAGGCGCAGGTCGTACTGGTGCGACCAGAACCACGGAACGAGACGCAACGGCTGGGGGTGCCCGCTGATCGCCTTGCCGGCCGTCTGCGCCTGTTCCGAAGCGTTCTGTCGTGACTCGATGCGGACGCCGGGCCCGCTCCTCATCACCGCGCAGTCGCCGACGCAGTACACGTCCGCGAGCGTCGTGCGGCAGAGGTCGTCGATCAGGACGCCGGTCCCGCCGGGGGCCGCCTCCGCCCCCGCACGCAGGAGCGGCTGGATCGCCGGCTCGATGCCGATCCCCACGATGACCTGATCGGCCGGGATCACCGTGTCGTCCGTGAGGCGCACGCCGCTCACCGCCCCGTCGTGTCCCAGGATCTCGGCGACGCCGGCGCCGAGGCGCAGGTCCACCCCGCGAGATCGGTGCTCGGCCTCGAAAAACCGGGACACCGGTTCCGCGGCGACGCGGGCGAGGACCCGGTCCAGCGTTTCGATGATCGTGACTTCCTTGCCGAACTCACGGAGCACCGCCGCGGCCTCGAGGCCGATGTAGCCGCCGCCGATCACCGCGAAGCGAAGGCTCTGCGGCAGGGCGGCGATGAGCTGATCGCAGTCCGCCTTGTTGCGCAGTGTGCGGACGCCGTCCAGGTCGTTCCCGGGGCAGGCCACCCCACGCGGACGGCCTCCTGCGGCCCACACCAGCACGCCGTAGCCGATCGTGGTGTGATCGTCACATGTGACCGTGTGGGCTTCGGGGTCGACGGCTTCGACGCGCCGGCCGAGGCGCAGCGTCACCACGTGCTCCGTCCAGAACTTCGAGGGACGCAGCAGCAGCTGCTCGAAGTCCTTCTTGCCGGCCAGATAGTCCTTTGAGAGGGCGGGACGCTCGTAGGGCGGCACCAGCTCGTCCCCGAGCAGGCCGATGCGTCCCACGAACCCCGCCTGCCGAAGCGCGATCACGGTCTCCGCGCCCGCGTGTCCGCCGCCGACGACGAGGCAGTCGACGTGCTCGATGGTGGAGTGTGCTGATGTCATCGCAGCAGGGCGCCGATCAGGACGAAGCACATCGTCGCGGTCCGGTCTGTCTTGTTCCGCCAGGCGTGCCGAGTACCGCACTGGACCGCCACGTCGCCGGTCCGCAGATGCGTGGTGGCCCCGTCGTCCAGCTCCAGCCAGATTTCCCCGTCGAGGACGATGTCGTAGTCGACCGTCTCCGTGCGGTGCATCCCTGGCGCGTCCGCCTCGAACCGCTCCGCCAGACCGGGGATGAACTCCCGCTGCTCCGCATCCGCCGCGGCCGGGTCGAACTCCGGCCGCGCCATCGACGTGTCCGGCGGAAAGGTAACGATCATGAGGCGGGTCTCACCGGTTGCCGGTGGCACCACCAGTCCCGCGGGCGCGCACTCGCCGTCGTCCTGCGGCAACGGCGGAGTCGCCGCGGTCGCGTAGACGACCGAGGTCATCATGCCGGGGATCGAGGTGTAGTGGTGGGCGTTCGGGACAGGACCGTCGCTGACGACGACGGACTTCCCGTCCCTGACGCCGGTGACCACACGCCGCGGGACGTCCGGCGGCGCGAACCTACTCATAGACCAGTCCTTTCTCCTGCAACCGGGTCCGCATCTCGTTGACGTCGAGACTGAGCCGGCCGGACGCGTACAGCCGGCGTTTGTCCTCCTCGGCCGCCGCACGGCGGCGGGCCGTCTCGAGCACCGTGGCCGCGGTGCCGCGCGGCACCACGCAGACGCCGTCGTCATCCGCGACGATCACGTCTCCCGGCGTGATCAAAGCGCCGGCGCAGACGATGGGAACCTGTACGTCGGCGAGCGTCTCCTTGACGGTTCCCTGGGCGCTGACGGTCTTGCTCCAGACGGGAAAGCCCATCGTGCGCAACTGCGCGACGTCGCGTACCCCGGCGTCGATCACGAGCCCGCGGATGCCCCGGGCCTGCGCCGACGTGGCGAGGAGATCGCCGAAGTAGCCGTCGTCGCACGGCGAGGTCGGGGTGACGACCACGATGTCGCCCGGTTGCGCCTGCTCGAGCGCGACATGGATCATCCAGTTGTCCCCCGGGGGGACCTCGCAGGTCAGAGCCGTGCCGGCGACGGTCGTCCCGGATTGACGGGGGCGCAGCCAGGAGCCGAGGAGCCCGGTCCGGCCCTGTGCCTCGTGCACGGTCGCCACGCCGAGTGCGGCGAAGCCATCGCAGATCGCCGCATCGGTGCGCGCGATCGCCGTCACCACGCGTGCCATGCTCAACCCACCGGTACGAAGCTCGGGTCAAGGACGCCTGCCGCCTCGGCGCGCCGTTCCGCCGCGACCAGCCCGGTGCGGATCATGACGTCCACGGTGGCTTCCAGGGCTGCCGGCGCGACCTCGAGATTCTTCGGCCACATGCCCATGTCCCGCGTGTAGGACAGACCTCTCGCGGCCAGGTCCGGGTCGTCGGGCGTCGTGATCCGCTGGTAGATCGGCAGCGTGACGGCGTCGTGGGCCGGGTCGTTCACGATGTCGTGGGCCTCGGCCAGTGCGGCCACCAGCTTCGTGACGGTGTCCCGGTTCCGCGACGTCCAGTCCGCATGGGCGATGACCGCGGCGAAGATGATCTCAGGGAGCACGTCGTTCACCTCGCCGATGAGGCGGTATCCCTGCCGTTCGGCCAGGAAGTTCCACGGTGCCGGCTGAGGAGCGCAGTCGATCTCGCCCTTCTGCAGTGCGTCCCACCGGGTGGTGTGGACACCGGCGAGGACGAACTCGTAGTCACCGGGATACGACAGGCCCTCCGGCTGGAGCATCATCTGCGTGTAGATGGCCGTCCCCTCCGTGAGGGATGACGTGCCGATCCGCTTTCCACGCAGCTCGGCGATGCCGCCGATCCCGGGCCGCGCGACGAGCGACATCGGAAGGCGGAGCGCGTTGGCCGCGATGAGGCGCAGATCGCCGCCGGAGAGGAAGTCGGCGACCGCGCCCTCCGGCGGCGTGATCGCCAGATCGGCCGTGCCGTCCCGCACGGCCGAGGTGGCCTTGTCGACCGAGCCCAGCCGCAGGTAGTCGATCGCCAGCCCGTACTTCGCGAACAGGCCCTGGTCCTCCGCGACGAAGACCGGAAGCCAGTTGAAACCTTGGGCGCCGCCGGCGAAACGTACTCGTGTCAGGTCAGTAGCCATCGATGGAACCTCCAATGGTGGGGAGACGAGCGCCTGGTCAGCGCCCTTGCGCCGTGAGAAGCACATCGAGCCGGGGGTAGACGCGTCGCGCGTTGCCCTCGAAGACGGCGTGCCGCGTCTCGTCGTCCAGGCCGAGCGCGTCGATGTAGCGCTTGGTGTCGTCGAAGGGGTGTCCGGTCTCGGGGTCCACCGCGCGCACCGCGCCGAGGAGCTCGGACCCGAAGATCAGGTTCTTCGGGTCGATCACCGTGAACAGGGCCTCGATGCCCGCCTGGTGGTAGACGCAGGTGTCGAAGAACAGGTTGTGCATCAGATGCTCGGACAGCGGAGGCTTGCCGAGCGTGATCGACAGGCCCCGGTAGCGGCCCCAGTGGTACGGAGCCGCACCGCCGCCGTGCGGGATGATCAGCCGCAGCGTGGGATGCCGCTCGAAGAGGTCGCCCTCGATCAACTGCATGAACACGGCGGTGTCGGCGGCGAGGTAGTGCGCCCCCGTCGTGTGCAGGGCGCGTGCGCAGGAGCCGGAGACATGGATCATGGCCGGCACGTCCAGCCGGGTCATGGTCTCCCACAGCGGATCCCACCAGCGGTCGTAGATCGGCGGTGCCGACCAGTGTCCGCCCGAGGGGTCCGGGTTGAGGTTGCACCCGATGAAGCCGTGTCCCACGCAGCGCTCCAGCTCCTCGATCACGGGCTCCAGGTCACCGTCGACCGTCTGGGGCAACTGGCACACGGCGGCGAAGTTCCGCGGGAAGAGCTCGCAGATGCGCCGGACCGTGTCATTCGAGAGCCGGGCCCATTCCGTGGCGATGTCCTGACCCGGGACGTGATGGCCCATGCCCGACGCACGCGGCGACAGGATCGTCAGGTCCGAGCCTCGTTCCTGCTGCACCCGGAGCTGGTTCTGGGCGACGATCCGCTGGAGTTCGTCATCGTCGATCCCGGAGTAGGCGGGTCGTTCCTGTGATCGCCCTTCGGCGAAGGCGATCTGAGCCTTGCGGAAGGCGTGGAACTCCGGGGGTTCGGTCGTGAAGTGGCCATGGCAGTCGATGGCCAGGCTGCTCACGCGTCCCATGTCGCCGGAACATCCGTGACGCCGCGGAAACGCCATCCCTTGGCCTGCAGCTCGCGGCTGTCGTCCAGCCGCAGGTTCGGCAGCTGCCGGAAGACCTCCTCGAGGGCGATCTGGCCCATCGCCCGCGAGAGGGCGTGACCCGAGCAGAAATGCGGCCGGAAGCCGAAGGACAGGTGCGGACGCTTCTTGCGGAACATGTCGAACCGATCGGGATTGTCGAAGCGGCTCGCGTCCCGGTTCGCCGAGGCCATGACGATGGCGACCGAGGCTCCGGCCGGGATGGTCGTGCCGGCCACGACGACGTCCTCGGCGGCGACCCGTGGCGTGACCCCGATCGGGGCGATCCAGCGCAGGCCCTCGTCGAACGCGCGGAGCGCGTGCTCCGCCGGGTCCGCGGCGGCCACCTTCGCCTGGTCGGGGTTCAGCAGCAGGCCCGCGCAGGCGTTCGCGGCGGCGTGGCCGGGCTCCTGGAGACCGCCCAGAATGATCACCTTCATCGTGGGCAGGATCTCGTCGAGACTGCGCACCTGCCCCTCGGGCAGGCCGCCGCGCATCACGTGGCTCATCAGAGTGTGGTCGGGCCTGGCGAGCGCCCGTTCGTAGAGCGCCCCGAGCTGCGTCTCGATCTCGGCCAGGGCTCGGTCGAGCCGATCCCATACGGCCTGGTCGTCGCTCACGTTCTGCAGGCCCGCCGCCATCGCGTGGAACCACTCGACCAGAGTGTCGTTCGGGGTGTCCGTGAGGCCGATGACGTTGCCGATGCAGCGGACCGAGATCGGCTCGAAGAGGTCGGCGGTGAGATTCGCCGCGCCTCTGGGTTTCAACCGGGCGAGATAGTCCTCCACGACCGGGCGCGTGAGCATTTCCACGTAACCCCGGACCGCCTCCTGGGTCAGGTTGTCGTCGATGCCCGCACGCAGCAGTTGATGTTCGTCGCCGCTCATGCTCAGCACGTTCGGCATGCCCATGACGCGCGCCTCCGGCCGGTCGGGGCTGCCGGACGGGCCGAACACGCGATCGTTCGAACCCACCGCGCGACAGTCCTCGAAACGCGTGACGAGGAATTCCTTGGTGCCTTCGAAAAAGGCCACCGGCGATTCCTCGCGCAGGCGGGCGTACACCGGATAGGGATCCCGGTACAGGTTCTCGCCCGTCAGCTCCGATACAGACATGTCCTCTTCCTCAATTCAGTCTTGACGGGAAGGTCGGATTGAGTCGGCGGTCGCGAACCGTCACGGCGAGCCGCACGGCCAATCATTGGGAAACCAGCCAGACTTTGGATACTGGACAGTATGTAACACGCTTTGCGATGTCAATACCTCGTCGCGCCTCGCCCTGAGACCGGCGCCGCGAGGCGTCGAGAGCCGTCCGACCTGCGGTGACGCATCGAGGTGGGCGCTCACCCGGCCGGCACTCCCATGGACATCCCCGGCGACCGCCGCGTGGCAGGCGTGTTTCGCCGGGATGAACGGGTTGTTGACACCCGCCACCAGCAGCAGATACCGTCCGGAATCCAGATCCTGTACAGGATGTCACAGTGCCGTCAGCACAGCCGCCTGTGCCACGGCCCTCGTTACTCCGGACTCGCCCCGGACCGTCCCCCGTCTCACGAAGAAGTGAGACGACAGTGAACGACACCGCCCTCGAAGTGCTCGCGCCTCGGACCCGATGGTCCGTGAGGCCGCGGCGACCGAGGACGCCGTCCACGTCGCGGACGCGAAGGTCGACGAGTCGATGGACAGCGGGCACCACCGGTGCTCGCCCTGATCGGCGACCTCACGCAGACAAGGACGGTGCCGACGATGACCGATCCACCACCCGACATCGCGTTGCGCGTCGGCACCCTGGGAGTCAGCTTCCAGGGGGTCCGAGCGCTCCAGGACGTCTCCTTCTCGATCCCCTCGGGCGGCGTCTCCGCGGTGATCGGACCGAACGGAGCGGGCAAGACCACGCTCCTGAACTGCATCAGCGGGGTCGTCCGCCATGAGGGCACGGTCGAACTCGAAGGTCGTGACCTGAGCCGGCTGCACGCCGACCGGCGCGCGGCGCTCGGCGTTGCGCGCACCTTCCAGACACCGCTGCTCGTGCCGGACCTGACCGCGCTCGACAACGTCATGCTGGGCGCGCACCCGAAGGTACGCGGAGGGCTGATCGGATCGATCCTGCGGCTGCCCGCGATGAGGTCGGACGAGACCTCGATGCGTGCGCGGGCATGCGAGCTGCTGTCGCGCCTCGGTGTCTCCCGAGCGGACGTGCGCCGCGTCAGCAGCCTGGCCCACGGGGACCGGCGACGGGTCGAGGTCGCCAGGGCCCTGCTCGCCGAGCCCCGGCTGCTGCTGCTCGACGAACCGGCCGCGGGACTCGGCGCAGACGAAGCGTCCGAGCTGCTCGACGACGTCGGGGAGTTCGGGGCGGCGGTCGGCATGACGTGCGTCCTCGTCGAGCACGACGTGGGCCTCGTGATGCGGGTGTCGCGCCACGTGGTCGTCCTCGACGCGGGACGTCTTCTGGTCGCCGGGCCCCCCGCCGAGGTAGCGGCCGATCCGCAGGTCGTCGCCGCCTACCTCGGCGATGACTGGGCGGAGGTGGAGGCATGAGTACGGGACTGCTCGAGACCAGGCGGCTCGTCGCGCGCTACGGGTCGGTCGAGGTCCTTCACGGGATCGACCTCGGCATCGCCCCGGGCGAGATCGTCGTGCTTCTGGGGCCCAACGGAGCCGGCAAGACGACGCTGCTGCGGGCCATCTCCCGGGTGGTGTCGACGCGTGGCGAGATCATCCTCAGCGGGATGAGCATCGCCGGCTGGAGCGGCGCACGCACCGCCCGCGCCGGCGTCGGCCACGTACCCGAGGGCCGGGGCACCTTCGCCGACCTCACCGTGGAGGAGAACCTGCGGCTCGGCGGCCTCGCCCGTCCGAAAGGACGGCGTTCGACCGCGCGCGAGGACCTCACCCAGGTGTATGCGACGTTCCCGGTGCTGGCGGACATGCGACGGCGGGCCGCGGGGCTCCTGTCGGGCGGGCAGCAGCAGATGCTCGCGATCGGACGAGCACTGATGGCGCGCCCACAGTTGCTGCTCATCGACGAGCCGTCACTGGGCCTGGCGCCCATGGTGACCCAGCAGCTCTTCGAGACCCTGGCCGGGATCAGGGGCGAGTGGTCCATATCGCTGCTGATCGCCGAGCAGAACGCACGACTCTCCCTGCGCATCGCCGACCGCGCCGTCGTCCTGGCGGGCGGCCGGGTCGCCGCCGCCGGTCCCACGGCGGACTTCAGCGACGGCGACGTGATCAGGCGTGCCTATCTGGGAGATGCGGCCGGCGATCCGGAAGAGGACGAGAAATGACCGAACTGCTCCAGCAGCTGCTGGACGGACTGAGCACAGGGCTCGTGTACGGCATGCTCGCGCTCGCGCTGAGCGTCGTCTTCCAGGGCACGGGGATGCTCAACTTCTCCCAGGGGGAGATGGCCACACTGTCGGCCTACGTGACGTTGATCCTGACCCAAGCGGGCGTGGGCTTCTGGGTGGCCCTCCCCCTCACGGTTGCCCTGTCCGCGGGCGGTGGGGCGCTCATCGAGAGGGTGCTGGTCCGCCGCCTGGAGGGCGCCGGCGAACTCCCTCTGCTCACGCTGAGCGTCGCGCTGCTCCTCGGCCTGAACGCCCTCATGTCGATCATCTGGACGACCGACCCGCGAACCTTCCCCAGCCCGTTCGGGAAAGGGCTGATCGAGTTCGCGGGCCTGCACATGACGGTCCAGCAGGCCGGGTCGCTGATCACGCTGCTCGCCGTCATGGCCGCGACGGCGCTGCTGTTCAACCGGACCAGTGTCGGACTGCGGCTCCGCGCGGTGGCGCAGAATCCCGCCTCGGCCACACTCCTCGGCCAGCACCAGGGCCTGTGGCTCATGGTGGGGTGGGCCGTCGCCGCCGCGGTCGGCGCGTTCGCCGCGGTCGTGGCCGCGCCGGTCCTCACGCTCTCGCCGGGGATGATGACCTTCCCCCTCCTCCTGGCGCTGGCCGCCGGCACGCTCGGCGGGCTGTCCAGCCGCGTGGGGGCGGTCGTCGGGGGCATCCTGATCGGCATCACCGACAACCTGGCCAGCCGGTACGTGCCCGGGCTGGACAGGGATCTCGCGATCATCGCGCCCTTCGCCCTCACCGCCCTCATCGTGATGCTGCGGCCGGCGGGACTCTTCGGCAGGACCAGGACGGTGAGGGTATGACCACGAACCTGCGCTGGGCCGTGCCCCTCGGCTGGACCGCCGCACTCGTGATCGGTGCCGTCCTCCCCTTCCTCGTCTCCGACTACGACCTGCTGGACCTCACACGCATGCTCGCCATCGCGATGGCGGTCGCCGGGCTGAACCTCCTGCTGGGGCATTCCGGCCAGATCAGCGTCGGTCACGGCGCCATCTTCGGGCTGGGCGGTTATGCGGCGATCATTCTCGTGGCCACGTACGGGTGGCCGTGGTGGTCCGCGGTCCTCCTCGGCGGCGCCGTGTGCCTGGCCCTCGGCCTGCTGCTCGGCGTGCTCGGCCTCACCATGGGCGGGGCCAACCTCGGGCTGCTCACGATCGCCGTGGCGGCGATCTTCCCGCTGCTCCTCATCCGGCTCAAGCCGATCACGGGCGGGACCTTCGGCATCTTCATGGCGCACTCCCCGATCGAGCCACCGGCCTGGAGTGGACTCACCGAGGCTCAGTTCGGTTTCCTCGTGTGCCTCGTCGCGCTCGCCCTGACTCTCCTCGTGCTGCGCAACCTGGTCACCGGCCGGCTCGGCCGGGCGTTCGCGGCCGTCCGGACGAGCGCACTCCTGGCGGCCGCGAACGGGGTCAACGTCAACCGCACGAAGCTCATGGCCTTCGCCGTCAGCGCGGCGGTCGCCGGGACAGGGGGCGCGTTCTACGCGCTCGTCGCGGCGATCGCCGTACCGGACAGCTATCTCGTGCCTTTCTCGATCACGCTGCTCGCGGCGAGCGTCGTCGGCGGCAGCAGGACCTGGGCCGGCGCCCTCGTCGGCGCGGCGACCGTGATCTATCTCCCCAAGCTCGCCGAGACCGTCGTCGGCGCCGAGTTCGCGGGCAACTGGTCCCAGCTCGTCTACGCCTGCGCCCTCGTCCTGACCCTCATCGTCGCGCCGTCCGGCCTCGTCGGTGACCTCTCGCGCCTGGCACGTCGCGCCACCGGGTCCCAGGGAGACGTGCCTCCAGTGCGCGGATCCCATACGCGCCGTGCCGACCAGGGAGCGCCCGACAAGCAGATGTCCGACCTCACGTAAGCCCCCCACCGAGAGGATTCCCATGGTGCGCTACAGAAGTAAGAAGGTCATGGCCGTGGCCATGACGATGTTGGCGGTCGTTCTGGCGGGATGCTCCGGGCGCGCGGCATCCTCCCAAGGCGCGGTGGACGGCAGCGGCGACATCGTCATCCGGGCCAGCTACCCGCTCAGCGGCCCTCTGGCGTCGGCGGGCGCCTCGGCCTCCGGGGCCAAGGCGTACTTCGATGCCGTGAACGCCGCCGGAGGCGTCGACGGGCGAAAGATCGACTTCAAGGTCGTCGACGACGCTTTCGACCCCGCACGCATGGTGTCCAACAACAGGCAGTTCGCCGAGCGCGACAAGGCGACGGTCGTCGTCAACTTCGGCGGGATCTCGGTTGCCGCGCGGCCTCCGCTCAACGCGGCGCACGTCGCCCAGATCGTGCAGGGGGGAGAGAAGGAGCTGAGCGACGTCCAGAGCTTCCCCTACACGCGCGCGTTCGTGCCGGACATCGCCTGGGAGGGTGAGCTCCAGGGGCAGTACATCGCGAAGAACCTCCCCAAGGCCGTCGTCGGTTTCCTGGGATTCAACAACGCATTCGCCGAGAGCCAGCTCGCCGGACTCGCCGCGGCCGGCATCACCCCCGTGAAGGCCATACGGATCCCGCCGGGTCAGGGGGACCTGACGTCCCAGGTCACGGAGCTCAAGGCCGCAGGCGTCAACGTGCTGGTCGTGACCCATGGCCCGCCGACCATCGGCGCGCTGCTGTCCCACATGGGCCAGATCAAGTACAAGCCGACGATCTTCATTGGCAGCCCGTACGCCGACTTCGCCAGCACGGTCAATCCCGCCGGCGCGGAGAACGTCGTCAAGGCTCTCTCCTACCAGTGGTTCAAGGATCCCCAGAACCCCGCCCTGAGCGACGACAAGGCGCTGGCACAGTACCGGGCCGACATGGCGAAATACGCGCCGTCCGCGGACGCCGGCCAGACCTTCGCTCTCACCGGCTACGGGCTGGCGGCAGCCATCGTTTCAGCCCTCCGCTCGGCAGAGGAGATCAGCAGCGACGGCTTCCTCTCCGCGTGGGACTCGCTTTCCCAGGAGGAGAACCCCCTGCTCATCAATCAAGCTTCGCTCACCGGCAAAAAGGACGGCCGGCTGGTTCACCAATATCAGCTGCACGAGTTCGACGGGAAGAGCTGGGTGGCGCGCGACTCCGTCATCGATGTCTCCAAGGCCGGCATCGCCGGCTGAATCGAGCTGCGCGTCCGGGCCCACGCTGTGGGCCCGGACGGACGGCAGGAGCGGTTGCCGCAATAGTCTGCCTTCGGTGAAGGAGGAGCGGTACACCCGCGCGCAACACACGAACAACCGAACGGATGTGGAGTACCAATGGCTCGGCTGACGCGAGAGCAGAAGCAGGCACTCACGCGGGAGAAGCTTCTTCTCTCGGCGCTGGACGTCGTCGCACGCGACGGCTATGACGGCGCCTCGGTCGAACGCATTGCCGAAGAGGCCGGCTTCTCGAAGGGCGCCTTCTATTCCAACTTCTCCTCGAAGGAGGAGATCCTGCTGGAGTTGCTCGAAGGGAATGCCGGCCGGGACGTCCACGAGCTCTCCGAGCTGCTTCGCGAGGTCACGGATCCTGACGAGGTGATCGAGATCGTCGCCCGGTGGAGTGACTCCCGTGCGAGCGAGCAGAAGTGGGGCATCATCGCCATCGAGTTCATGCGCCGTGCGCAGCGCGACGGCACCCTGAGCGATCGCCACCGTCAGCTCTTCGTGAGTCAATGGGAGCAGGCCGGCGCGCTCCTGCAGAGCAAGCTCCTGCCCGGCGGCGAGCCGGGCATCAGCGCGCTCGACCTCGGCGGGATCGTCCTGGAGCTCACCTACGGCGGCATCTCGAGCTTCCTCAAGGCCAACACGTCGGGCCGGATGATCCGGCACGTGCTCAACGCGCTCCGGAACGCGGCCCACGTGACGCACTCCGGGTGAGGACCGTACGCATGCGTGACGACGGTCCCTGCCACCGCTCGTCGCGGTGACGTCCGGACACCCGCCACATCCTCTCCCCCTGACATCCAGGCGATGACCGCCTGCGAGTAGTACCCGTTTCCTTCACCCCTTCAGGAGTTCAGCCATGGACATCGCCTTTCGGCTTGCCTGCATCGCAATCGGCCTGCCCTTCGTCTGGCTCGGCTACGAGGCCGTCACCGCACCCGGCGCACGCGTCGCGATGGCGGCCAAGCTCCGCATCCCCCGCCCGGAGATCGCCGTGCGATTCAACGGTGTCGCGATGGTCGCGGGCGGCATCGGCGTCGCCACCGGCGTGCTGTGGCAGGCCGCAGCGGTCGGGCTGGTGATCTCACTGATCCCGACGACGCTCGCCGGTCATGCGTTCTGGGCCGAGACCGATCCTCAGGCACGCAAGGCCAACCGCATCCAGTTCCTCAAGAACCTCGGGCTCATGGGTGGCCTCCTCGCGGTGGCGCTCGCCCCGTACGTCAACGGTTGAGCGGTCGGCGAGGGGAACCGTCCGACGAAGCCCTTGTGGGCTGACGCCTGCCTGCCTCACCGCGCTGCGGGGGCCCACCTGCCGTACGTGCCGACCAGCGTGCCCGAGGCAAGCACCTTCCCCTCGGTCGCGCGCCGGAACTCGGCGGCGGAGGAGCCGTCGGCCAGTCCGGTCGAAGCGGGCATGGCGTAAAGGCGGAAGAAGTAGCGGTGCGGAGCATCGCCGGGCGGCGGGTGCGGACCACCGTACCCCTGCGTGCCGAAGTCGTTGCGGCCGACGGTGAAAGCTTTCAGCTCGTCACCCGCTTCCAGACCGGAGGCGTCCGGCGGGATGCCGGCGACCAGCCAATGGGTGAAGGTGCCGCCCGGGGCGTCGGGGTCCTCGCACACGAGCACCAGCTCGGCCGCCTCGTCCGGCACGCCGGCCCACTCCAGCGCGGGTGAGACGTCGCCGGCTTCGTGGGAGTACTCGCGCGGGATCATCGCGTGATCATTGAATGCGCTGCTACGCAGCGTTATTCCAGCCATGCCCACCCGCTGCCCCACGAGCAAAGTTCGACACCCCCGCAAGCGGGGTGAGCGGACCACGCCCATGGGGCCTCAGCTGCGTGGTTCTTTGGTCCGTCGTTCGAAGCTGGTGTGCCCGTTCGGGCACTTGGGGATCTTGTCCCCTTTCTTCACATGCACCTTCTCGCTGCACTTCGCGCAGTGGAAGTCGCCGGTCTCCGCCGAGCTGCGTCAGGGCAGTTGCCGCAGACCGGCGGCGGAGAGCAGATAGGCCGGGGCCACGGTGGCGGCATCCGCGGTCAGTAGCTCGGCCACGGCGGCGCCGGCGCCCTCGGGGGTCAGCGGCTCTCCCAGCTCCCGGACGTACTCCTCTTCGGGCACGCCGGCACGCGCCGCGTACGCCTGCACGGCGGGCCGGCCCAGTGCGGTCAGCGGCGTGAGCCGGGGCAGCACGGCGGTGAAGGTGATGCCGAGGCCGGCACGCTCGGCCTCGTCCCGCGCGTATGCGGTCATCAGACGCTGAGTGGCCTTGGCTCCGGCGTACCCGCCGCTGAGCGGCGACCCGGCCAGCGCGGCGCCACTGCTGACCACGACCACCCGACTGCCGGGGCTCAAGGGCCGGAGCAGGGCCTCGCGCAACCAGTGGAACGCGATCTGGACGTCGGCGTGCCAGTTGACCGAGAACGTCTCCCACGTCTGCTCGTGCAGCGGACGTATGAGCGGGCCGGCGCCGGCCACCAGGACGACGGCGGCCGGTTCATAGCGGTCGAGGAGACGCTTGGCCGTCGCGGCGTCGGCGGCGTCCGCGACCTCGGTTCGGATGTCCGAACGGGCGGGAAGGTGATCGGACCGGCTGAGCGCGATCACCGGGGAGCCGGCGTCGGCGATCGCGCCGGCGATCCCGCGTCCCAGCCCTCGGCTCGCGCCGACAACAAGAGTGGTCTTACCCGACAAGTCGCTCACGATGCTTCGTCCTCCTTTTCCTCTGTGGTCGTGATCAGCGCGGAGACTCGAGCAACGCCGCGTTCTCGCGCTCGAGCGCCTTGACCGCGCCGACGGGCCAGCTCGGCGCCAAAGACGCCGACATGGGGTCAGGGAAGATCTCCTCCTCGCCGCCGGCCACGCCGTCGAAGATCGCCTGTGCCACCGACTCCGGAGCGGCCTTCGGTACGTCGAAGCCGCGGGACATCTCGGTGTCGACGGGTCCTGCCAGCACGGCGTGCACCCGGACACCCCGCGAAGCGAGCAATGCGCGCAGGGACTGGGTGAGCGAGAACGCCGCGGCCTTGGAGATCGAGTACGCGGGGGTCAGCGGCAGGGATGCGAGGGCCGCGACCGACAACACGTTGGCGACGGCGCCGCGCGAGCGGGTCAACTGCGGCAGGAACGCCTGGGTGACGGCGTACGGACCGAAGAGGTTGACCGCCAAGTGCCGCTCCAGCACCGCCCGGTCACCGAGGTCGTCGTAGGCCGCCAGCCCGGCGTTGTTGACCAGGACGTCGAGCGCATCGACGCGTTCGGCGGCCGCCTGGATCTGCGCGCCGTCGGTCACGTCGAGCATCAGTGGGGTGACGCGTCCGTCGGGATGGGGCGAGGGCTGCCGCATCCCGGCGTAGACCCGCTCGGCGCCTCTGCGCAAGGCCTCATCGACCAGCGCGCGTCCGAGGCCTCGGTTGGCGCCGGTCACGAGGACGGTCCTGTTCGCGATGGTGTTCGACATGGTGGGGTTCTCCGTTCGGTTCTGACGGTGCGGGCTTGCACCACAGACAGACACTGCGGGCCGGCGGAAACTGGGCGGGCCCGTGGCGACCAGTTCAGGCGGCCGGCGGTGTCGGTACCGAGCGGAGAATGACGACGGAGGTGATCCATGTCGGCCGAACTGCTCCAGCGGGCACGGGAGGGTGACCGTGACGCGTTCACGGCGCTGATCGAGCCACATCGCGGCGAGCTGCAGGCGCACTGCTACCGCATGCTCGGGTCGTTGCAGGACGCCGAGGACGCGCTGCAGGACGCGTTGCTCTCGGCGTGGGCCGGCCTGGGCGGGTTCGAAGGGCGATCGTCCATCTGCACGTGGCTGTTTCGCATCGTCACCAACCGATGCCTCAACGTGCTGCGGACGTCAGGGCGTCGGCGGGTGGCGGCTGCGCAGCCCGCGATTCCACCGCCGGAGCCTTCCGGGATGGGCGAGGTGCTGTGGCTGCAGCCGTATCCGGATGTCCTGCTCGACGGCCTGCCCGATCAGGCGCCGGGACCGGAGGCACGGTACGAGTCCCGCGAGGCGATCTCGCTGGCGTTCGTGACCGCCGTTCAACTGCTGCCGCCGAACCAGCGCGCGGTGTTGCTCCTGCGTGACGTGCTCGGCTACCGGGCGAGCGAGACCGCCGAGCTGCTCGGGCTGACCGAGGACGCCGTCACCAGTGCGCTCAAGCGCGCCCGGGCGACGATGGACGCGGCCCGCACCCCCGAGCGGCCGTCACCGCCACCCGTCGGCGGGCCGGAGGAGCAGGCGCTGGTGGACCGCTTCGTCACGGCCTTCACCGAGCACGACGTGGATGCGCTCATCGCGTTGATGACCGATGACGTGTGGGTGCGGATGCCGCCCCTGCCCTTCGAGTACCGGGGCACCGAGGCGGTCCACCGGTTCTTCACCGCGATCGACGCGCACCGGCGAGGGATCGCCAGGATGGTGCCGGTCCGGGCGAACGGCCAGCCTGCGTGGGGCGAGTACGTCCGCGACCCGGTGACCGGTGCCCTGCGCGTCACGGGGGTCCTCGTGGCAGGCTTCGCCGGCGACCGGATCTGCGAGCTCACGCATTTCGAGACGACGATCGCAGCGCACCTCGGCCTGCCCCGGACACTCGACCAGGACTCCGGCCTTCGCGGCTCGAGTGCCGATCCCGGCGGACGCGCCGCACTGTGAAAACGTCATACGATCCGTCCCGGAAAGGAAGGTGATCGAGGGCACATGCGAGCGCCCGGCGCCCCGTTGTGGGGAGTGACCCCTGAGCAGGCCGCGACGCTGAGCGCGGTCGTGGACACGATCGTCCCCGCCGACGAGTACCCGAGCGGCACCGAGGCCGGTGTGCTCGATTATCTGGAGGGGCGGTTCGACCTGCGCGCGTACTATGCGGCGGGCCTCGACGCCGTAGAGGCCGAGGCGCGCGGGAGGTACGGCGCGCGTTTCCCCGTGCTCTCGTACGAGCGTCGCGAGGAGCTGCTGCGGGGCGTGGAATCCGGCGACACTCGCACGCCGTGGCCGTTCGACCCGGTGGTGTTCGTCAACACGGTGGTGGGGCACGTCATGGAGGGCTTCTACGGCGATCCGGACAACGGCGGCAACCGCGACGCCGTCTCCTGGCGGATGATCGGGTTCGAGGTGAGCGATTGATCGGGCGAGAGGGACGCGGCTGATGCGGGCGGACGCGGTCGTGATCGGATCGGGCGCGGGTGGCGGGGTCGCCGCCGCGATCCTCGCCGAGGCCGGCAAGCAGGTGGTCGTGCTGGAACGCGGCCGCGACCTCACGTACGAGCAGATCGGCCGCGACCATCTGCGCAATCACCGCTTCACCCGCTATTCCCACCGCTCCGGCCCGGACTACGAGGACGGCCCGCGGGTCTTCGTCGACGCGGCGGGCGGCGAGCATGTGGTGCGGCCGCACGAGCCGGGTTTCCACGGCAACGCCACGCTGGTCGGCGGCGGTACGCGGCTCTACGGGGCCCAGGCGTGGCGGTTCCTGCCCGCCGACTTCGCCATGGCGGGCACGTACGGCGTCCCCGAGGGGAGCAGTCTCGCCGACTGGCCCATCGGCTACGACGACCTCGCGCCCTTCTACGAACGGGCCGAGTGGGAGATCGGGGTCTGCGGCGACCACCAGGCGAGCAGCCGTCACTGGAAGCGCGCCAGGCCGTACCCCATGCCCCCGCTTCCGGAGGGCCCGCAGGCCAGAGCCCTGCGCGGGGGCGCGGCCGCCCTCGGCTGGGAGGTGCTGCCGGTGCCCCTGCTGATCAACTCGGTGCCGTACGCCGGACGGGCGGCGTGCACCCGCTGCCGGCACTGTGTCGGCTTCGCCTGCCGGGTGGAGGCGAAGAACGGCTCGCACAACACGGTGCTACGCCGCGCGCTCGCCACCGGCCGCGCCCGGCTGCTGCCGGAGGCGGTGGCCGAACGAATCGAATGCGATCCCGCGGGCCGGGTCACCGGCGTCCGCTGGGTGGACCGGTCAGGGGCGCGCCACGTCGTCGAGGCCGAGGTCGTCGTCTGCGCGGCCGGTGCGATCGAGACGGCGCGGCTGCTCCAGAACTCACGGACGCGGCGCGAGCCGTACGGGCTGGGCAACAACCACGATCAGGTGGGGCGGCACGTGCAAGGTCACGCCTACGCCTGGGCTCTGGGCGAGATGCCGGAGCCCGTGTACGACGGGCTCGGGCCCGGCGTCTCGCTGGCGACACTCGACGTCGCGCACCACAACGACGGCGTCATCGGCGGGGCGATGCTCGCCGACGAGTTCACCGTGCTGCCGATCACCTTCTGGGCCGGCAATCTGCCTCCTGACCTGCCCCGCTGGGGCATGGAGAACAAGCGGTACATCCGGGAGAAGTACCGCCACGTCATGCGGGTGGGCGGTCCGGTCCAGGAAATCCCCAGCCCGCACGCGAGGACGCGACTCGACCCCCACGTACGCGACCGGTGGGGCATCCCTGTCGCCCGCCTGTCCGGCACGACACATCCGGAGACCGTGCGTACCGCGGCCTACATTGCCGGCCGGGCCCGTGCCTGGCTGCTCGCCTCGGGCGCGCGGCGGACGTGGACGCAGCCGGCTCCCCTGGCCCTGTACGCGGGTCAGCACCAGTCGGGAACGTGCCGGATGGGCGATGACGAACTGACGTCGGTCGTGGACCGGTGGGGCCGTGTCCACGGCCACGACAACCTCTATGTCATGGACGCCTCCGTGCACGTCACCAACGGCGCCGTCAATCCCGTGCTGACGATCATGGCCCTGGCGTTTCGCGCGGCCGAGCATGTCTGCGCCGAGTGGTGACGCCGAGCACCTCAGATGCTCTGGCGGACGGGGCGCAGCAGACGGGCGATCAGCACCGGCATGGCCACCACGACGGCGAGATGGCGATGCTGGTCCCCAGACCGCCATCAGAGGCACCGCCAGTGTCCGCTGCCGATGGCCGCGTGGTCGTCGTTATTCGCGGTTTCTCTGATCTCGCTCAGGTACCAGCGCAGCTCTGCCAAGGCGGCGCATTGTCGCTCTCCGTAATGAGAGGCGGCACGTCAAACGATCTTCTTCCGAGACCGCACGCTCACCCTGACGGAACAGCGACGGAACAGGACGCTAAATGGTCTCCAAAAACATGCTTCGAAGATCGGACATTTTCAGCGAACCTCCAGGCCGGTGACCGCACGGCCGATGATCAACCGCTGGATCTCTGATGTTCCCTCGAAAATGGTGAAGATCTTGGCGTCTCGGTGGAAACGCTCCACCGGATGGTCTCTCGTATACCCGGCGCCGCCCAGGATCTGGATCGCCTGCTCTGTCACCCACACCGCCGTCTCCCCCGCCACCAGCTTCGACATCGACCCCTCCGCCTGCTCGAACTGCCGGCCCTGGCGGGCCATCCAGGCCGCGCGCCAGGTCAGGAGGCGGGCGACGTCCACGCGGGTGGCCATGTCGGCGAGGAGGAAGGCGATCGCCTGGTTCTCGCCGATCTTGCGGCCGAATTGTTCACGCTCGCGGGCGTAGTCCCTGGCGTACTCGAAGGCCGCCCGGGCGATGCCCACGGCCATGGCGGCGACCGACGGGCGGGTGGTCTCGAACGTCCGCATGGCCGACTGCTCGCCGGCCCGTTCGCCGTTGCGTACGCGGGCCAGCCGGGCGTCGAGCCGGTCCTTGCCGCCGAGCAGGCAGGAGCCGGGGATGCGGACGTCGTCCAGGATCACCTCGGCCGTGTGGGAGGCGCGGATGCCGTGCTTGCGGAACTTCTGGCCCATGGACAGGCCCGGCGTGCCCGGGGGGATGACGAAGGAGGCCTGGCCACGGGTGCCGAGGGACGGCTCGACGGAGGCGACGACCACGTGGACGTCGGCGATGCCGCCGTTCGTGGCCCAGGTCTTGACGCCGTTCAGCACCCAGTCACCCCGGTCGTGGACGGCGCGGGTGCGGATCGAGCCGATGTCGGAGCCGGCGTCGGGCTCGGAGGCGCAGAAGGCGCCCAGCTTGACGTCGTTCTCGGAGCCGAACATCTGCGGGAGCCACTCCCCCATCTGCTCCGGGGTGCCGTTCGAGGACAGGGCGGCGGCGGCCAGGCCGGTGCCGACGATGGACAGGCCGATGCCCGCGTCGCCCCAGAAGATCTCCTCGAACGCCACAGGCAGACCGAGCCCGCTCTCCTCGAACCACTGGGTGGCGAAGAAGTCCAAGGAGTACAGGCCGATCTTGGCGGCTTCCTGGATGACCGGCCAGGGGGTCTCCTCGCGCTCGTCCCATTCGGCGCCGGCGGGGCGGATCACGTCGCGGGCGAACGCGTGCACCCAGTCGCGCACTTGGATCACGTCGTCACTGAGCTCCGGGCAGAACCCGCTCATGCGCTGCACTCCTCACCTCGGCCGCACCGTTACCGCTGGTAACACCTTACCGATCGGTAGCCTCGGCTGGAATGCCTCCCCGCCTGCTGGACCATTCAGGCCGGCAGGGTGATCATGGGGGGGCGTTCCGAGATCCGGACGTCGCGGTTCAGGACGTCGTGCCCGCAACAGCCGCGCCGGAACTGGGCCAGGCGTAGCGACGGTTCGTGAAATGCCTGGATTTTGCCTTGGCGTTGCAGGCGGGACCAGGCGGCCAGCATGATCTGGGACGCCATGCCGCCGAGCGCCTCGGTCGACTGCGGGGCGTGCTCCCGCGACCCCAGGTCCACCTGCGCGAAGGCGTCCAGCCCGGCCAGGTCGAGCAAGTCGATCAGCAGGCCCAGTTCGACGCCGTACCCGGTGAGGAAGGGGACGCGTTCGAGCGCTGAGCGGCGGCCGGCGTACTCACCTGCCAGCGGCTGCACGAAGCCGGCCAGCATCGGCCAGTGCAGGTTGATGAGCGGGCGCGCGACCAGTTCGGTGACGCGGCCGCCGCCGTTCGGCGCGCCGTTCAGCGGGCGGTCGTAGCAGCCCTTGACGTAGCCGACGGTGGGGTCGGCGAGCAGCGGCCCGAGCACCCCGCAGATCAGCGAGGCGCGAAATCCTCTGATGTCGGCGTCGGCGAACACCAGCACGTCACCGCCGGTGACCGCCAGCGACTTCCACAGGGCCTCGCCCTTGCCGTCCAGCGGCTCGAGCTCCGGCAGGATCTCGTCCTGGGCGTGCACCCGGGCTCCGGCACGCGTGGCCACCCGAGCGGTGTCGTCACAGGAGCGCGAGTCGATGACCACGATCTCGTCGACGAGCCCGTCCAGCTCGCGCCGGATGACGCGGACGATGTCGCCGATGGTCTCTCGTTCGTCGCGGGCTGGGAGCACCACGCTGACGGTGGTGTCCCCTTTGGCGGCCACCAGGTCCCGGACCGGCCAGTCCCCGGCAGACGAAGTACGGCGCCGCAACCATCCGGATACTTCTGGAAGCATGCGACACCTCCCCCCGAATCCCCCAACTTGTCCCCATTCCCGTCAGTGGGCAAGTTATGTGCTGGCCGCGTGGCGCTCCAGGAAGGTGTACACGTCCGCCTCGTCAACGCCGGGGAACGACCCGGGCGGCAGCGCGGCCAGGACGTGGGAGTTGGCACGGGCCGACGGCCAGGCGTACCCCTCCCAGCGTTCGGCCAGCTCGGTGGGCGGGCGGCGGCAGCAGTCGCCGCCCGGGCAGTTGGACTTGGTGCGGTTGGTGGTCTCGCGGCCGCGGAACCACCGCGACTCCTTGAACGGCACCCCCAGCGTGATGGCGAAGTCCCGCTCGCGGGACGGATCCACGTGCGCCACGCAGAAGTAGGTCCCGGTGGGCGAGTCGGAGTATTGGTAGTAGACGGAGAACCGGTCCGGAGAGGCGAACACCTGCCGCCCCGACCACTGCAGGCACATCCGCTGGCCCTCGATGGCGCCCTGCTCGTCGGCGGGGAACTCGATGCCGTCGTTCTCGTAGGCCTTGTAGATGGTGCCGCCGGCGTCATTGCGCACGAAGTGGCAGACGAGGCCCAGGTGGTGGGTGGCGAGGTTGGTGAAGCGGTGCGCGGCCATCTCGTACGACACCGCGAACACGTCCCGGAGGTCCTCCACCGACAGCGCCCGGTCGCTCTTGGCCTCCTGCAGGTAGAGCGTGGCGGCCCGCTCGGGGACGAGGACGGCGGCGGCGAAGTAGTTGGCCTCGGTGCGCTGGCGCAGGAAGTCGGCGAAGTCGCGGGGCTTGTCGTGGCCGAGCGCCAGGTGGCCGAGCGTCTGGAGCAGGATCGTGCGCGGGGTGTGCATGCCGAGCTGCTCGTGCTTGACGTAGATGCGACGGTGGCGCAGGTCGGTGATGGAGCGTACGGAGCGGGGAAGGTCCTGCGCGGTGTGCACGGTGTAGCCGAAATGCGTCACCAGACTCTGGACCGTGCTCTGGGACAACGCGCCGGTGCGGTAGCCGACCGCGTCGAGCGCCTTGGCGGCGGCCTCCTCGATCTCGGGGAAGTAGTTGCCCACCTCGCGCTGGCGCCGCCGCAGCTCGGCGTTGGCCGCCCGGGCCTCCTCGGGGGTGGCGGTGCCGCGGGCCTGCCGGGCACGCAGCTCGCCGTAGAGCCCGAGGATGTGCTCCAGCACGTCGTTGGGCACGCGGGCGGAGACCTTCAGCCGCGGCAGCCCGAGCCCGGCGTAAACGGGGTCGCGCTGCGCCTCCTCCAGGGCGATCTCGAGCTGGGCGCGGCGGTTGGGCGGCTGGCGGCGCAGCAGCTCCTCGATGGGCACGCCGAGCGCGGAGGCCAGCGCCTTGAGCAGTGACAGCTTGGGCTCGCGCTTGCCGTTTTCCAGCAGCGACAGCTGGCTCGGCGCCCTGCTCACGCGCGAGCCCAGGTCGGACAGGGTCATGCCGCGCTGTTTGCGCAGGTGGCGCAGGCGCTGGCCAAACGCGATGAGATCCAGCTCTTGCGTCAAAGACAGCGGTTCTTCACCCAGCAAGGACGCCATGGCCCGATCTTAGACAGAAATTCGGTCCATCTTCTAGCCCCCGCGCCACATCGTCCGCCACAGTGCGATTGGTCTAGGCCAACGGTAAAACTCGCGATTTCTTCTCCTTCAAATACCCGTCAGTAATGGACAGGTTCAGAATTTTTGCGAATCTTCTCAGCCGCTCTGCCTATTGGCCGAGCCGTCCCGGGCACGAGACTCGGCGTAAGCACCCAGGGGACGACAAAGGAGTGAACGATGAACGATCGCCTCAAGGGAGCTGCTGAGCAGCTGCGGGACGAGTGGGACAACGACCCTCGATGGGAGGGCGTCGAGCGCACCTACAGCGCCGAAGACGTGATCAGGTTGCGCGGCAGCGTCCAGGAGGAGCACACGCTGGCCCGGCTCGGCGCCGAGCGGCTGTGGAACCTCCTGCACACCGAGGACTACGTCCACGCCCTCGGCGCGCTGACCGGCAACCAGGCCGTGCAGCAGGTGAAGGCCGGCCTGAAGGCGATCTACCTGTCCGGCTGGCAGGTCGCGGCGGACGCGAACCTGGGCGGGCAGACCTACCCGGACCAGAGCCTGTACCCGGCCAACTCCGTGCCGGCCGTCGTGCGCCGCATCAACAACGCGCTGCTGCGCGCCGACCAGATCACCTGGTCGGAAGGCATTGAGGCGCCGCACTGGCTCGCGCCGATCGTGGCCGACGCCGAAGCCGGGTTCGGCGGCGTGCTCAACGCGTTCGAGCTCATGAAGGGCATGATCGCGGCCGGTGCCGCGGGCGTGCACTGGGAGGACCAGCTCGCCTCCGAGAAGAAGTGCGGCCACCTGGGCGGCAAGGTGCTCATCCCGACCGGCCAGCACATCAAGACCCTGAACGCCGCCCGCCTCGCCGCCGACGTCTGCGGCGTCCCTTCACTGATCATCGCGCGGACCGACGCCCAGGCCGCGACGCTCCTGACCAGTGACGTGGACCCGCGCGACCAGCAGTTCACCACCGGCGAGCGCACCGCCGAGGGCTTCTACCGGGTCAGGAACGGCATCCAGGCGTGCGTCGCGCGCGGCCTGGCCTACGCGCCGCACTCCGACCTGCTCTGGATGGAGACCGGCACGCCCGACCTGGACGTGGCGCGCGAGTTCGCCGAGGCGATCAAGGCCGAGTACCCGGACCAGATGCTCGCCTACAACTGCTCGCCCTCGTTCAACTGGAAGAAGCACCTGGACGACTCGACGATCGCCAAGTTCCAGCGGGAGCTCGGGCACATGGGGTACACGTTCCAGTTCATCACCCTCGCCGGGTTCCACTCCCTGAACCACGGCATGTTCGACCTCGCCCAGGGGTACGCGAACGACGGCATGACGGCGTACGTCGAGCTGCAGGAGGCCGAGTTCGCGGCCGAGTCGCGCGGCTACACCGCGACGCGGCACCAGCGCGAGGTCGGCACCGGCTACTTCGACCTGGTCAGCACGGCAGTGGCGCCCGACTCCTCGACCACCGCCCTCAAGGGCTCGACGGAAGAGGAGCAGTTCACGCACTGACCCCCTGATCTCGCCGGCCACCTCCAGGGCATGGGATGGTTCCCCGGCGACGGCCGCGTCAGTCTCCCCCCAGCGACTGGCGCGGCCCCCTTACGCGACGCGGCGGAGTCAGCCGGCGATCGCGGCGGCTTCCTCGGCCTCGACCTGGCTGTTCCAGTCGCGCTTGGCGGCGCGCCACCCCTCGTCGTCCACCCCGGCCCGCCAGTAGCCGGAGATCGACAGGCGATCCATCGAGATCCCCCGCTCCAGGCGCAGGTGGCGACGGAGCTGCTTGACGAAACCGGCCTCGCCGTGCACGAACGCGTGCACGTTCCCGTCCGGGAACTCCAGCTCGCACACGGTCCGCACCAGAACCTCACCCACCGGCCGGTCACCCCGGTACAGCCACGTGATCCTGGCGTCCGCGGCCGTGTCCAGCTTCAGCTCGTCCTCCGGCCCGTCCACCTCCACCAGGACGTGCGCGAGCACCCCGTCGGGCAGCGCCTCGAGCGAGGCCGCGATGGCCGGCAGCGCGCTCTCGTCACCCACCAGCAGATGCCAATCCGCCGCCGGATCCGGCGCGTAGCCGCCGCCGGGCCCCAGCAGGAGCACGACGTCACCCGGCGCGGCACGATCCGCCCACGGCCCGGCCACGCCCTCGTCGCCGTGGACCACGAAGTCAAGGGTCAGCTCGCGGACGTCCGGGTCCCAGGCGCGCACGGTGTAGGTGCGCAGCCGCGGCCACAGCTCGCGCGGCATGGTCTCACGGCAGGCCTTCACGCTGAACGGCTGGGGATAGTCGACATCCTCGTAGGGGAAGACGACCTTCACGTAGTGGTCGGTCAGGCCCGAGGTGGCGAAGTCGGCCAGCCCGTCGCCGCCGACCACGATGCGGACCATATGCGGGGAGAGCCGCTCGGTTCGCAGGACGACACCCCGATGATGGTCCGTGGGCTTTTCAGCCATAGAGAAACATCCCCCTGACAGAGTTAGGCATGCCTAACCTTATACTCTGTCCCGCCGACCCTGCCAGTGGGGGGCCGGATCTCCGTCGCGGTCAGGCGGCCGCCGTGTCGTCCGCCGCCGCGGCGGGGCCCGCTCCCACCGCGGACAAGAACAGCGCCATGTGCTGGAATGCCAGCCGCGCCTCGGGCAACACGTCCGCCAAAATAGGGAACGCATGCGGCATGCGCCGCCATTCCTCATACCTGACGAGCACCCCGCCGCTCCGTGCCCGCTCGGCCACCCGCCGCGCCTCGTCGCGGAGCACCTCGGTGGAGCCGGTCACGATCATGAGCGGCGGCAGTCCGGTGAAGTCGCCGTGCACCGGCGAGACCAGCGGGTCGTGCGGATCCAGCCCGGAGGTCCACCGGCGCGCCAGCCACCCCACCCGGCTGGCCGGCAGCAGCGGGTCCTCCCAGCGATTCGCCCGGCGCGGGATGTCGGTCAGGTCCGCCCACGGCGACAGGCAGATCGCGGCCGCGGGCAACGGTAGCCCCCGGTCACGCAGCGCCAGCAGCGTCACCAGCGTCAGATGGCCGCCGGCGGAGTCGCCCGCGAGGACGATGTCCTCGGGGGCGTAGCCGTGCCGCAGTAGGCAGTCGTAGGCGTCCAGCGCGTCGGCCAGCGAGTCCGCCAGCTTGTGGACCGGGCCCTGGCGATAGTCGAGCGCCAGCACCGGCCGCCTGGACACCACCGACAGCCGCCAGGTGATGGATCGGTGCGTGCGCGGCGAGCCGGAGAAATAGCCGCCCCCGTGGAAGTACAACAAGGCCTTGCTTTCATCCAGGCCCTCGCCGCCGCGTACCCACTCCCCGCCGCAGTCCGGGAAGGCGGCGGACGTGATGGACACGTGCGCCGGGTGCGGCACCTGCACCAGCCGTGCGAGCCTGCCGATGCGGGCCGCCCCCACCAGCGCGAGCGGATGGCGCATCAAGAGACTGGACGCCGGCTTCAACGTTCCGCGCATCAGGCTGATCAGTGCGCGGGCCTGCCAGCTCAAGGGGTATTGAGGAGACACATCCCCGTCGATCCGCATAATGACCCTCCGAAGAGTGTCATTCCCCAAAAAGCCGAATCCTACCAGCCAGTAAGTATCTCATCGCTTACACGGACATTTCGGCAATGTGTCACGCTGGTGGGCATGGCGGGATATTCGGGGACACCGCTGCCGCGCAAGCTCGGCGTCAAGCCCGGGCACCGGGTGCTGGCGATCGCCGCCCCCGACGGCCTCGACCTGGGAGAACCCGGCGCGGACGTGCACCGGTCCGCCGATCGGGACCCCTACGACGTCATCCTCGTCTTCTGCGCCGACTTCGCCGCGCTGCACGAGGCCTTCCCCGGCGCCATGGCCCGCCTGACCAAGAACGGCGGCCTCTGGGTCTGCTGGCCCAAGCGCGCCAGCAAGATCCCGACGGACCTGTCCGAGAATCCCATCCGGGACTACGGCCTGTCCATGGGGCTGGTCGACAACAAGGTCGCCGCCATCGACGCGACCTGGTCGGGCCTGCGCTTCGTTTATCGCGTTGCGGACCGCTGACGCTCCGACGGATAATTCCATGCTTTCCGTCGGCAGACCCGCGCACGGGTCCGGACACGGCGCGTAGCCATGTTCTTACAGATCCGGAGGTGCCAACCATACTCCTCTACGCCCGGCTCGTCCGGTACGGCTTCCGCAAGCACGCCACCTACGTCTGGGCAGCACTCGCCGGCGCGTTCACCAACAGCGTGTTCGGCGTCCTGCGCGCCTACATCCTCATCGCACTCTGGCAAGCCCGCCCCGGGCTGGCCGGTTACGACATCACCGACGCCGTCACCTTCTGCTTCGTCACCCAGGCGTTCATCGGGCCGATGCAGCTGTTCGGCGGCGGCCTCGGCCTGCCCGAGCGCATCCGCAGCGGCGACATCGCGCTCGACCTGGTCCGCCCGGCTTCGCTGCAGCTGTGGTCGCTGGCCGAGGACCTCGGCAGGGCCGCCTACCTGTTCCTCGTCCGCGGCATCCCGCCGATGCTGCTCGGCGCGGCGTTGTTCGGCATCGTCGTGCCCGCCGACCCCGGCCGGTGGGCGGCGTTCCTGTGCGGTTTCGCGATCGCGGTCGTGGTCAGCTTCGGCTGGCGCTACCTGGTCGCGCTGTCGGTCTGCTGGCTGGTCGACGACCGCGGCGTGGCGGTGCTGTCGCTGGTCCTGACGACCTTCTTCTCCGGGCTGATGCTGCCGTTGCGCATCTTCCCCGGCTGGCTCGGTGACCTCGCCGCGTCGCTGCCGTGGGCGGCCATGGTCCAGCTGCCCACCGACCTCTACCTCGGCAAGGCGCCCGTCCTGGAGACGCTGGCCTTCCAGGCGTTCTGGGCGGTGGTCCTGCTCGGGCTCGGCGCGCTCGGCACCCGGGTGATCCGCCACAAGGTGGTGATCCAGGGTGGTTAGGACGTATTTCCTGCTGGCCTGGACGTGGACCCGCGCCGCGGCCGCGTACCCGGCGTCGTTCTGGCTGATGGTCGCGCTCGGCGGCGTCATCGCCGCCCTCGACGTCGCCGTCATCCTGGTCATCTTCGCCAACACCACCTCGCTCGCCGGGTTCTCCCGCGAGGAGGTCCTCTTCCTGTACGGCACCTCCAGCGTGGCCTTCACCGTCTGCGACATGTTCGTCAGCAACCTCGACCGGGTCAGCCAGCACATCAAGGCGGGCACGCTGGACACCTTCCTCATCCGGCCGGTCAGCGCGTGGCTGCAGCTGGCCACCGACCACTTCAACGGCACCAGGGCCGGGCGGGTGGTGCAGGCGGGCGCGGTGCTCGGCTACGCGCTGGCCGTGCTGGACGTCGACTGGCGGCGTGCCTGGCTGATCCCGGTCATGCTGATCACGGGGATGGTCATCTTCACGGCGCTGTGGACGCTGGGCGGGGCGCTGCAGTTCGTGCTGACCGACGCCCCGGAGGTCGTCAGCTCCTTCACCTACGGCAGCCAGCAGCTCAGTCAATACCCGTTCAGCATCTACGGTCGCGACCTGGTCCGGGGCGTGACGTACGCGGTCCCGCTGGCCTTCATCAACTGGCAGCCGGGCCTGTACGTGCTGGGCCGCGACGACCCGTTCGGCACGCCGGAGTTCATGAGGTTCATGGGGCCGGCCGCCGCGCTGGTTCTCGCCCTGCTGGCGGCGCTGGCCTGGCGGCAGGGCATCAAGCACTACCGATCCACGGGGAGTTGAGAATGATCGAGCTCGAGCGGGTGGGACGCTCGTTCAAAGTGAAAAGGACCGTCGTCCACGCCGTACGCGACCTGTCGTTCACCGTGTCGGCCGGGGAGTTCGTCGGCTACCTCGGGCCCAACGGGGCGGGCAAGTCCACCACGATCAAGATGTTGTGCGGCATCCTCACGCCCACCTCAGGACGGGTGCGCGTGGCCGGGCTGGACCCGTCCCGCCGGCGCACCACGCTGGCGCGGCGGATCGGCGTGGTGTTCGGGCAGCGCACGACGCTGTGGTGGGACCTGCCGCTGGCCGACAGCTTCGAGCTGATCCGGCTGCTCTACAAGGTCGAGCGCGCGGCGTTCAGGTCGCGGCTCGACGAGCTGACCGAGACCCTCGACCTCGGCGCGTTCCTGCGCACACCGGTCCGGCAGCTCAGCCTCGGCCAGCGGATGCGCGGCGACCTGGCGGCCGCGCTGCTGCACGCGCCGGACGTGCTGGTGCTCGACGAGCCGACGATCGGGCTCGACGTGGTCAGCAAGGCCGGCATCCGGGAGTTCCTGCGCAAGCTCAACACCGAGGAGGGCACGACCGTGTTGCTGACCACGCACGACCTCGGCGACATCGAACGCCTGTGCCGCCGGGTGATGCTGATCGACCACGGGCGGCTGGCGTTCGACGGGACGCTGGAGGAGCTGATGGCCACCGCCCCCGACCAGTCCACGATCGAGGACGTCGTCACCCGCCTCTACACCGGCACCACTGCTCAGTAGTAGGTGCTCTCGGACGCGGGCTCGTACTCCTCGTCCAGGTCGTCGCGCTGGCGCGACCAGCGCGACGGCATCAGCACCGGGATGAACAGCGCCACGCCGAGCAGGGCGAACACGCCCGTCGTCAGCATGGTCTTGGCGCCGAACCCGGCGTCCCTGATGATCTGGTTCACCGACGGCTCGGACGGGATGAGGGACAGCGCCCTGTTCACGTCGAGCGCGTAGATGACCGTCCACGCCAGCAGGACCATGGACGGCACGAAGGCCGCCAGTGGGGAGACCCTGCCCGCCACCACGAGCCCGAGGACGAGGCCGACCGCGGCCATCGCGCCGAGCGCGATCCACATCTTCTGGCTGTCCGGTGGAGCCGCCGCCGCACTGGCGACGGCTTGCTGCACAGCCCAGCCGCCACCTGCCACCACGGCTGCCGTTACTACAAGCCCGATAAGCAAACCCGCCAAGTGCCGCAACGTTCTCACCTCTGTATCAACGTAAGTCGGCACGACCCTAGCGACAAATGCCGCAAACCGACCAGGCATTGAGCACTTGAGGTCTCAAGACACCCTGCCCCGTGAGACCATGTGGCACACCCATGCGCGCGCAACTTCCCCTCAGGCTCGCGCGGACGGCCGCCTTCTCCGCCGTCTGCGTGATCCTCGCCACGCTCGCACACGTGGTGGGTGGCGGCTCGGGTCCCGAGCCGTGGGCCGCCGGGCTGGGGCTCGCGGCGGTGGCCGGGCTGGGGCTGGCCCTGTGCGGCAGGGAACGCTCTCCCGTGACCGTCAACGGTGTGCTGGCGGTGGCGCAGCTCGGGCTGCACGAGCTGTTCGCCGGCGACGACACCGCCTACGTCTCCGTGCACGTCCACGGAGACGGCCTGGCGGTCAACGCCGGGATGTTGCTCGCCCACCTGACGGCCACGCTGATCACCGGCGTGTGGCTGGCGCGCGGCGAGGCCGCGCTCTGGTCGCTGCTGCGCCGCCTCGGTCGCCGTCTCGTCCTGTTGCGCCCGGTGGCGGTGCCCGCCGTGCGTGCGTGCGTGCCGGTCGTCTTCACCCGGGTCGTCCCGCCCCAGCCGGGGTTCCGGCACTGTCTGACCAGGCGTGGTCCTCCACTTCCCGCCTGACCTTCTGACACCTCTTTTCTCTCAATCAGCTCTCTCAGTCAGCCAAGTGGAGTTTCGCCATGTCCTTCGTACGCCGTGCCGCGACCGTGCTCGCCGCCGCCACCGCTCTCATCGCCGGCCTCGCGCTGCCCGCGCTGGCCCACGTCACCGTCCAGCCGGGCACCGCCGAGCAGGGGTCCTTCACCAAGGTCGCGTTCCGGGTGCCGAACGAGCGTGACGACGCCTCGACCACCAAGGTCGAAGTCAGCTTCCCCGCCGACCACCCGCTGGCGTTCGTGTCGGTCAAGCCCCTGCCCGGATGGGAGGTGAAGGTGACGGAGGGCAAGCTGCCCACGCCGGTCAAGACCGAGTACGGCGACCTGGAGGAGGCCGTCACCACGGTCGTCTGGTCGGGCGGGAAGATCAACCCGGGTGAGTTCCAGGAGTTCGAGGTGTCCATGGGGCAGCTGCCCAAGGACACGGCTCAGCTGCTGTTCCCGACGAAGCAGACGTACTCGAGCGGGGAGGTCGTGGACTGGGCCGAGGCGCCGAAGGCGGACGGCACAGAGGCCGCGCACCCGGCTCCGCTGCTCAAGCTCGTCCCCGCCGCCGCCTCCCCGTCCGCTTCCCCCAGCACCGCCGCGGCGGCCGCCTCGCCGGCCGCGACCTCGGTGGTCTTGAACCCGGCCGGGTCTGACGGCACCGCGCGACTGCTGGGCGGCGCCGGCCTGGCGGTGGGCGTCGTCGGCGTCGTCCTCGCCGCCCTCGGCCTCCGCCGCCGCTCAGCCTGACAAGCGCCGCGCACAGCCCGCCGCGCACAGCCCGCCGCGCGCGGCCCCGCGCGGGCGGCCCGGCGCCGCACAGCCCGCCGCGCGCGGCGGTCGGCTACCGCACTGGGACCTGGGAGGCCGTTGTGCCGCCGCCGGCGGCCTCCCAGCCGGCCACCACCGTCGGCGAGGCGTCCATGGCGCGGGTCAGGGGGACGGTCACGGTCGTCGTGCCTTTGGCGGACACCGTGACAACCCGGCTGCCTGCCGTCCCCCGAGCATCACGGACGAACAGGTGGGCCTTACCGGCGGCGGCCGTGCGCAATGTCACGGCCACTCCGTCCGGCACGCCCGTCGCCGCGGTCACCTGGCCGCTCGCGGACGCCTGCGCCGCGGGCCCGCCGCCCACCGGGACGTGCACGCGGACCGCCTGCTCCAGCGACTGCGGCGAGTCCAGGCTGGACAGAGCGGTGTCGGGGATCACCGGATCGGGCGCCGGCCGGTCCGCAGGCGGCCGGTACCCCGGCAGGGTCGCCACACCCCACCGGTACGGGTCGCCCTGTACGCCGCCCCACGTCGACCAGCCGATCCGAGTCTGGCCGGTCTTGTCCTGCGTGTCGGAGTCGTAGACCAGGATGTTCAGGCCCAGGTGCTCGGGGTCGACGGAGCCGGGCAGGGCCTCCATCGGGATGGACATCTCCACCGTGTACGCGCCGGAGACGACCGAAGAGGCGATCCGCACGCCCGTGGCGGGACCCTGGCGGTTGTCGGCGTCCCGCAGCGCGCACGGCGGCCCTTCGGCGGTCACTGGCAGGATCGCCGCCTTGAAGGTCGTGGAGGTGTTCTCGGACGTGCCGCGCGGATCGAGGGTGACCTCCACCGCGTCGGTACGCCAGTGCCGCTTGCAGTCGGCGGCGGCCAGCCGCGTGCCCAGCACGTCGTCCTTCACCTGCACCACGACGTACAACGTGTCCTCGCGCCAGGCCAGCTTGGCCGTGCCGGAGCAGTCGTCCGCCGACGAGCACGCGGTGCCCTCCCACCGGCGGGAGAGGTCGAGCGCGGGCCCGGTGTACTCGCCGTCGCCCTCGGCGCCGTCCACAGTGGGCCCCGTAGACGCCGCCTGCGGGATCGTGGTGGCCGGGACGAGTTCGAGCGCGGGCCGTCCGGTGACCGCGCCGTCCACGGCGACGGTGTAGGCGTAGTCGCCGCCCTCGTTGGAGGTCTTCAGCGAGGTGTCGGTGTTGGTGACGGTGAACGGCACCGTCACCGACGCCCCCGGGCCCAGGTCGCGGTAGGCGGCCTCGGCGCGGTCGGCGGCGAAGCCGGCGGGCAGGTCCACGCGTACGGTGCCGGACCGGGCAGTGTCGCCCACGTTCGTCACCACGACGCCGATCTGCCGGGAGCCGCCGGACGGGAGGGTGAGCACGGGCGTGACCAGTCCGCGCAGCTGCGGCACACCGACCTCGCTCACCCACGTCTCGTACTGGTCGACCTGGGGAAGCAACTGCTGCTGCCCGCGCGTGGCGGGGCCCGCCTCGACCTGCCGGTCGGTGTAGCCCCGTCCCCTTTCGGTGGTCAGCACGGCTCCGATCCTGGTCCTGCCGGCCGCGCTCTGGGGCGGCGTCACGGTGAAGCGCGCCGAACCGGTGCGTCCGGCGGCGATCCGGCCGAGGTCGCCGGAGCCCGTGACCGTCCAGCCCTCGGGCACCCGGAGCGCCGCGGACGAGCGGCCCAGCGGCTCGCGAGCGGCGCTCGTGGCGACCTCGACGGTGAAGGGGGTGCCGGGGCGGACGTCGAACGTGCTGGTCCGCAGGCCGAGCTGGGTCCCGAGCGGGACGGTCCCCGCCGCCCTGGTCAGCGCCCCGTCGAGGATGGCCGTCGGCGCGGCCGCCGCCGGGGTTCCCGGCTCGGGGAACGGCACCCGCGCGTCCACCTGGGTGAAGAAGTCGCAGCCCAGCTGGGCGGGGTCGGACGGCACGTCGGGGAAGACGGCCCAGCCCTGGGAGGCGTAGGTGCGCTGGGCGTCACGCTCGATCGCGGCCCATGTCCGGCCGCGCTGCGAGGGGCGTCCGCTCCACACGCCGTACACGTTCTGCGCCGGGTTGGCGGGCCGGAACGACGCGGCGCACGAGGGCCCGGTCTGCGAGGTGCCGCGCCCGCCGCCGGTGAGCAGCCGCGCGGGCGCGAAGGGACGCAGCCCTTCGCGGGTGATCTGCTCGGGGAACGCCTTCGGGTCGGCCGCCGCGTAGAACGCCTCGATGGCCAGCCGGGCGGCCTCCTGGTGGTTGCCGTGGTTGCCCGGCGTCGGGGCGGGGTCCATGGTCAGCAGGATCTCCGGCCGGGTCTGCCGGATGGTCCGCACGACCTTCTCGAGGGTGTCGCCGCCCCAGACCTGGTCGGTCAGCGGGGCGCTGACCGTGTAGTAAAAGTCGACGTCGTCGAGGTTGAACACCTCGCCGATGCCGGCCTTGGCGACCGCCGTCCGCTCCTCGGCCTCGCGCAGCAGCCCGAGTGCCGGGCCCTCCTCGGGGCCGACGGCGTTGCCGCCGCCCTCGCCGCGGGTGACGGTGACGACGCCGGTGCGCACGTCGTGGTCTTCGTTCCATTGGCCGAGCGTGGACAGGGTGAACGCCTCGTCGTCGGGGTGCGCGCCGACGAACAACGCGCCCAGGTCCACGGGCGCCTCGGCGGCCTCGGCGTCGGCCGGTAGAGCGGGCAACAGCGCGAAAACGGTGACCAACGCCATCAGCAGTCGTCGCATGGAACCTCCGTGGGGTTATTCGCGGACCGCCCCCTGGAGCAGGCCGCGGACGAAGTGTCGCTGGAGGAACAAGTAGAAGATCACGACCGGGGTCGCCACGATGACCGACCCGGCGGCGAGGAGGGTGAAGCCGGAGGTGTACTGGCCCTGGAAGAACGCCAGCCCGAGGGGCGCGGTCCGCAGCGACTCGCTGGTCACCATGATCAGCGGGATGAGGAACTCGTTCCACGTCCACATGAAGACCAGCACGGTCAGGGTGACGAGGGCGGGCCGGGCCGGCGGGACCAGCACCTGCCACAGGATGCGCCACGTCGAGGCCCCGTCGATGCGGGCGGCCTCGACGATCGCCCGGTTGGATGCGCGGAAGTACGCCCGCATCCAGAACGTGCCGAACGCCACCGACAACGCCACCTGAGGCAGCGCCACCGACCAGAACGTGTCGATCAGTCCAAGGGTGCGCAGGTCGAAGTAGAGCGGCACCGCGACGGCCTCGCTCGGCATCATGATCCCGAGCATGAACAGGTAGAACAGCACCGACTGGCCGCGGAAGCGCATGGTGCCGAACGCGTATCCGCTCATGATCGACAGCAGCACGCTGACGACCACGACGAACGACGACACCATCAGGCTGCTGCGCAGGTACGTGCCGAACCGACCGATCTCCCACGCCGCCGCGAAGTTCCCGAGCCCGGCCGTGCCGCCGCTGTCGGCGGGCCCGAGCGCGGCCGACAGGATGGTCACGATGGGGAAGAGCGCGAACGCGGCGAACACCGACAGGATGACGTAGTTGGCCGCCCGCTCCCCGCGCGAGATCACGTGACCCTCCTGTCCGCGAACCGGTTGATCCCGAACGAGATCACGAAGATGACGACGGTCAGCGTGACGCCGATCGCCGCCGCCGAGCCGACCTGGCTGAGCCCGAAGGCCCGGTGGTAGACCTCGTACGAGGGCACCGACGTCGAGTCGCCTGGCCCGCCCCGCGTCGTGATGTACACCAGGTCGAACGTGCGCAAGGCGGCGATCACCGTCAACGTCAGGGCGACCGCGATCTCCCCGCGCACCGACGGCAGCGTGACCGCGAAGAACTCCCGCACCGCGCCCGCCCCGTCCAGCCGCGCCGCCTCGTACAACTCGGCGGGGATGCGGCTCATCCCGGCCAGCAGCAGCACGGTCACCAGGCCCGTCTCGAACCACGTGCCCACCACGCCGACCGCCGGCAGGGCGAAGGTGTAGTCACCCAGCCAGCCCCGGGTCAGCGCGTCCAGCCCCAGCGCGCCGAGCAGCGTGTTGAGCGTGCCGTCGGGCGCGTACACCCGCCGCCACGCCACGGCCACGACGACCATGGCGACGACCTGCGGCAGGAACACCACGGTGCGGAAGAACCCCAGCCCGCGCACCTTGGCGTGGTTGAGGATCGCGGCCAGCCCCAGCCCGATCACCAGCGGCCCTGCCGCGTAGAAGACGATGAGGACCAGCGCGTGGCCGAAGGCGGCCCGCAATCCTTCGTCGGCGACGATCGCGGCGTAGTTCTCCAGGCCGACCCATCTGCCCAGGGACAGGCCGTCCCAGTCGTACAACGAGAACTGCACCGCGCGGCCGATCGGATAGAGCAGGAACGCCGCGTACACGGCGAAGGCCGGCAGCACGTACAGGTAGGCGACGCGGCGGGGCTCCCCGGGAGGCCGGGTCCCCATCGTCGGCTGGGTCATCCGTTGCTCTCGGCGAAGGTCTTGTAGTCCTTCTCCAGCGTGGCCAGGAACTCCTGCGGCGTCGCCTTCTTGGCCAGCAGGTCCTGCAGCACCGCCCCCAGTGTGTCGGCGAACGTCGGGGTGGCGTAGTCCAGGTACGGCACCAGCCCGTTCTTCGCGGTCACGGTCCCGAACGCGGTGAAGACGTCCTGCTGCGGGCCCTTGGCCACGCTCTGCTGGTCGGTCTCGGCGACCGGCAGGTTCCCTGTCTCGGTGAGCACTTTCATGGCGTCGGCGCTGGTGATGAAGTTGATGTACGCCGCCGCCGCGTCCGGGTTGGGGCTCTTGGCGGTGATCGCGAACGGCAGCCCCGTGCCGCCCGTCGCGACCGGCGGCGCGTCGGCCGTGACGCCCGGCGGCAGCATGAAGCCCAGGTCGTCGCCCAGGGTCTTCTGCAGGTCGGCGAGGAGCCAGGTGCCGGCGATCATGAAGACGCCCTGGCCCTTGCCGAACGCCTGCCAGGCCGGATCGTACCCCTGGCCGTTGAAGCCCTTGGCGAAGTAGCCCTTGTCGACCCAGCCGACGAGCTGCTCGGCGGCGGTGGTGTTCTCGGTCGTGTTCCAGGAGGCGCCCTTGCGGCCGAAGGCGAGCGTGCCGATCTGGCCGGGCGGGACGTGGCGGCCCTGCACGGTGCCGAACACGTGGACGGCCGGCCACTTGTCGAGGTTGCCGAGCTGCAGCGGCACCTCGCCGCCGGCCTTGGCGGTGGCCAGCGCCGTCTCGAAGTCGGCCCACGTCTTCGGCGGCTCCAGGCCGAGCTTGGTGAGCTTGGCCCGGTTGTAGAAGACGCCGACGACCTCGCCGACCTGCGGCAGGCCGTACAGGTTGCCCTCGCCGAACAGCTTGCCGTCGGCGCTGTAGCGCGAGTACCGCAGCACCGACTCCGGGTAGCGCTGCTTCCACCCGTACACGTCGGCGTAGGCGTCCAGCGGGCGCAGCTGACCGGCCTTGACGAACGCGCCCATCGCGGAGCGGCCGTTGTTGGCCTCCACCACGTCCGGCGGCTCGTTGCCGCTCAGCGCCAGGCGCAGGGTGGTGTTGAGGTCGTCGAAGGAGCGGGAGACCCGGTTCAGCTTGATGTTGGGGTATTTGGCCTGGAAGGCGTCGTTGAGCTGCTTCATTTGGGCCGCCTGCCCGCCGCGTACCTCCTGATCCCAGACGGTGAGCGTGACGTTGCCGAGCGCGGCGGCATCGGTGCGCACCGCACTCGGCGACCCTGAAGACGACCCCGCGGGCGAGGCCGGCGACGGCGGGGCCGAGGAGCCGGGCGCGCACGCGGTCAGGACCAGCATGCCCGCGGCGAGCGCGGCGAGTCGCATCGGGGGGGTCATGGTGTTACTCCTTCTGCGCAGGCGCGCGAGGCGCGTCCGGGTCCTCGCCCTCGGCAGGGGGCCTCTGGGAGGCCATGCCGACGTCGGCGTAACGGGCGATGGTGGCGACGGCGCGGCGCACCGCGCCGACCGGGACAGTGGGCACCAGCCGGTCGAGGAAGGCGTAGCGGCGGGCCAGCGAGCTGCCGTAGGCGCCGCTGTGCCCGGCTGCCTCGCGTACCTCGTGCCACCAGTCCGCGATGTCCCCCCAGCCCGGCGCGGCCAGCGACCCGCCGAACTGCTGGACCGCCAGCGCGGCGCACACCTCCGCGAACGCCAGCCGGTCGGCGAGCGGCCAGCGGCACAGGGTGCCGAGCACGAAGCCGGCGCCGAAGACGTCGCCCGCGCCGGTCGGGTCGAGCGCCGTCACCCGCGGCGCGGGCACGAACGCCTCCTCGCCAGTGATCGAGTCGATGGCCATGGCGCCGTTGGCCCCGTCGGTCACCACGGCCAGCGGCACCCGGTCGGCGATCGCGTACAGCGCGTCGCGGGGCGTGTCCGTGCGGGTGTAGGCCATCGCCTCGGTCGCGTTCGGCAGGAACGCGTGGCAGATCGACAGCTGCTCCAGCACCTCGGACGACCAGGCGCCGGACGGGTCCCAGCCCACGTCTGCGAAGATCAGCGCCCCGTCGCGGTGCGCCAGCTCGGCCCAGTTGCACGAGCTGCCCGGCGCGCCGAGCGGCTCTTCGGGGGAGAGCGTCACGATCACGGCCTTGGAGCGGGGCGGCTTGCCGATCATCTCGGACGCCGGCATGGGCGCGGGGTGGCCGTGGGTCACCATGCTGCGGTCGCGGTCCACCGCCATGGACACCGTCACCGGCGAGTGCCAGTGCGCGAAACGCTGCGACCTGGACAGGTCGACCGACTCCTGCTCCTCCAGCGTGCGCCAGCAGAAGTCGCCATAGTCGTCGTCGCCGAACGCGGCCGCCAGCGACGTGCGCAGGCCCAGCCGGCTGGTCGCGATGGCGAGGTTGGCGATGCCGCCCGGGCACGAGCCCATGCCCTCGGCCCAGATCTCGGTGCCGGCCTCGGGCATCGCGGGCAGGCCCGTGAAGATGATGTCCAGGAAGACCGTCCCGGCCAGGAACACGTCGAACTGCGGGCCCTCGGGGGTCCGCTCGTCGGCCAGAGGGTCGTACGCCTGGACAGACACGGGAATGGGTCCTCCTCGACACACCGAGATGTGCGCAATCTTGCATGTTTACTCGGACACTTCAAGTATTTCCACGCAAGTGTTTGGAGCAAGATGCCTACTTCTGCGCGAAATTGGTTGATACACTCGCGCCGTGCTTCAGCGCCTCAGGCATGCCGAGATCATGCGCCGCGTCCGGCTCTCAGGCGCCACGAGCGTTCGCGATCTCGCCAGCCAGCTCGGCGTGAGCCCGTCGACCATCCGCAGGGACCTCGAGGTGCTCGACCGCGACGGGACGCTGCGGCGCGTCCGCGGCGGCGCCCTGGCCAGCGTGGACGCCGACGCCGACCGGCCCTTCGCCGCGGTCGAGGCGGTCGACGAGCAGGACAAGGAGGCGGTGGCCGCGCGGGCCGCGCAGCTGGTGGCCGACGGGGACGTGCTCCTGCTCGACATCGGGACGACCACGATGCGGCTGGCCGAGCGGCTGCGCCGGCGCCGCGTCACGGTGGTCACCTCCAGCCTCGCCGTGCTCGACGTGCTCCGCTCCGACCCGGCGGTCGAGCTGCTGATGCTGGGCGGCATGCTGCGCCGGCCCTACCACTCGCTGGTCGGGGTGCTGACCGAGGCGGCGCTGAGCCAGGTGGTCGCCGACCGCGTGTTCCTGGGTGCCAGCGGCGTGCGGCCGGATGGTCAGCTCGTGGACACCACGCTCGCCGAGGTGCCGCTGAAGCGCGCCATGATCGCGGCGGCGCGGCAGGTGGTGCTGCTCGTGGACCGGCACAAGTTTCCCGGCACCGGCGCGCTGCGCGTGTGCGGCCCCGAGGACATCGACGTCATCGTGACGAACGAGGGCGCCGACGCGGCGACGCTGCGCAACTGCGCCGCCGCGGGCGCCGAGGTCCTGCTCACGTGAAGGGATGCGGATGAGACTGGCCGTCCTCGGAGGCGGGGGCTTCCGGGTGCCGCTCGTGTACGGCGCGCTCCTGCGCGATCGGGCCAAGCCCCGCGTGCAGGAGGTGGTGCTGTACGACGTGTCGGCGCAGCGGCTGGAGACCATCGGGCACGTGCTGCGCCAGCTTGCCGCCGGACACGACGACCCGCCCGTCGTGCGGACCACCACCGACCTGGACACCGCGCTGCGCGAGGCGGACTTCGTCTTCTCGGCCATCCGCGTGGGCGGCCTGGCCGGGCGCACCGCGGATGAGCGGGTCGCACTGGAGCTGGGCCTGCTCGGCCAGGAGACGACCGGTCCCGGCGGCATCGCCTACGGCCTGCGGACCATCCCGGTCGCGCTCCACGTGGCCGAGCGGGTGGCCGCGCTCGCGCCCCGCGCCTGGGTCATCAACTTCACCAACCCGGCAGGGATGATCACCGAGGCCATGCGGCGGGTGCTCGGCGACCGGGTGATCGGCATCTGCGACTCGCCGATCGGGTTGATCCGGCGGGCCGCCGCCGCGCTCGGGCTCGACCCGGCCCGGGTGTCGCCCGACTACGTGGGGCTCAACCACCTCGGCTGGCTGCGTGGGCTCGTCCACCAGGGCCGCGATGTGCTGCCCGGCCTGCTGGCCGACGACGTGGCGCTGGTGAAGGTCGAGGAGGCCCGCATCTTCGGACCCGAGTGGGTGCGCACGCTCGGGGCGCTGCCCAACGAATACCTGTACTACTACTACTTCACCCGCGAGGCCGTCGCCGCGATCTCCGGACCGACCCGGGGCGAGTCCCTGCTGGGCCAGCAGGACGCGTTCTACGCCGCGGTGCGGGCGCGGCCGGACGAGGCGCTCGCCGAGTGGCTGAGCGCACGCAGGCAGCGCGACGCCACCTACATGGCCGAGGCCCGCGACGCCACCGACGCCGGCGAGCGGGAGGCCGCCGACCTCGAAGCGGGCGGGTACGAGGGCATCGCGCTGGCGCTCATGGCCGCCATCGCGCGCGGCGAGCCCGCCACCATGATCCTCAACGTGCGCAACGGCTCGGCGGTGCCGGGCCTGCCCGAGGACGCGGTCGTGGAGATCCCGTGCGCGGTCGGGGGCGCCGGCGTGCGCCCCTTCGCCACCCGCCCGCTCCCCGGGCGGTTCCTGGGTCTTCTCCAGCAGGTGAAGGCGGTCGAGCAGACGGCCATCGAGGCCGCGCTGACCGGATCTTCCGATCTGGCGGTGGCGGCGTTCGCGCTGCATCCGCTGGTCGACTCGGTGACGACGGCACACAGGCTGCTCGACGGCTACCGCGCCCGCATCCCCGAGCTGGCCGCCGTCTTCCCGAGCTGAAAGGCCACGGTCCCACGAACGGCAAAACGCCACTTCAGACCGTTAAATCACTCCCCTTCCTTACTTCGGAGGTATGACCGCCTTACCTCCAATACCCCTTATGTAAGACATGCGGAAAGCCCCCGCGGATCCGGCCACAGTGTGCTTTGCCGTGTCCAGATCAAGAAGAGGCGAGGCCCGGATGGCGCGTGGGGAGAGCGGCATGCCACCTGGCGTGCGACCGCTTACGGTGGGCGACCCGGTCATCATCGGCCGATACCTGCTCCTGGGCCGCCTCGGCACGGGCGGGATGGGAGTGGTGTACCTGGCTGAACACCCTCAGGGTGGCCTGGTCGCCCTCAAGACACCGCATACGGTGCATCTCAACGATGCCACGCTACGGGCGCGGTTCGCTGAGGAAGTGGCATTCTCGCGCAGATTGCTGCCTTTCTGCACGGCGGCGGTCGTGGAGGACGGTACCGACAAGGACCGCCCGTACTTGGTCACCGAGTACATCCCGGGCCCCGCGCTCTCGCAGGTCGTGATGGCCAGGGGGCCGCTCACGCCCGACCTGTCCTACGGCGTGGCGCTCGGCGTCGCCGCCGCGCTGGTGGCGGTGCACGAGGCGGGGCTGGTGCACCGGGACCTCAAGCCCGGCAACGTGCTGCTGTCCACGCAGGGGCCGCGCGTCATCGACTTCGGCATCGCCCGCGACGTCGACACGCTGGCCGCGCACACGCAGGCCGGGCAGGTCATGGGCAGTCCCGGCTGGGTGGCGCCGGAGCGGCTGACGGGCGGTCCCGCGCTGCCCGCCTCCGACGTGTTCGCCTGGGGGTGCCTGGTGGCCTTCGCCGCGTCCGGGCACCATCCGTTCGGCGGGGGTGAGCCGGATGTGCTGACCCGGCGGATCCTGTTCGACCCGCCGCGGCTGGAGGGTGTGCCGGCCCTGCTGCGTCCCGCCGTCGAGGCGGCCCTGGCCAAGGACCCCGCCGACCGCCCGAAGGCCGCCGACCTGCTGCGGGCGCTGCTGGCCGCCGGCGGTGTCGGCGATCCCTGGGATCTGCGGCAGGCCGTGTCGGGCGTGCTCGCGGAGATCTGGACCCCCGTGCCGTATCCGCCCGGCGGAGGCCTGGTGCGTCTCGCCTCGCCGCCCGACGAGCCGGAGCCGGGCACGAAGCCGCGCAGGAAGAGCCGCGCCAAGGCCGGCGCGCATCTGTCCCACGCCACCTTCGCGGCCCTGGCCACCGTGTCGATCGCGGCGGTCACGGTGATCGCGGCCTCCGGTGGCGACGGGACGAGCATGGGAGGCGGCTCTTTGGTGCCCGCCGACCCGGCCATCGTCCAGCCCCGCGGCAGCGCCGACTCCACCGTCCGCCGGTCCACCGGTCCGACCGCCGGCCTGCCGCCCACGCGGGCGACCGTGGCCCCGGTCAACTCGACGCCCACGGTGCCCACCGTCTTCGTCACGCCCACCCGCACGCGCAACCCGGCCGCCGTGCTCAGCCCCCCGCCCGGCAGGAAGGACACCACCCGCCCGGAGAACACCAGCGGCCCCGGCGACCCGGGCGGCGCCGACCCCGGTCCGTGCGCGAGCCCGGCGGGGCGCAGGCGGGGCAACGCCGCAGCCCGGCGGGACTGCCCGCAACCGTCCAGCTCGATCAGCACGATCCCGCAGGAAGGGCCGGGCGAGTCCCCGGACCCCTCCGCGACGGTCTCCGCCACTGCGACGCCGACGGCCACCGGCACGTCCTGAGCGGCCGATGGCCGGTCAGGACGTGATGTCCTTGCCGGAGAAGCGGGCCCAGGCGATCGAGCCGAAGAGCACGATGTACGCCCCGAAGGCCAGCAGCCCGTCCCGCAGGACGGCGGTGTCGATGGGGCTGCGCAGGACCGCGTCGAAGTCGGTGAACCGGCTCGGCAGCAGGTAGGGGACGATCGGGGCGAGGTCCGGGATGGCCCGGAGCACCTGGCAGACGATGATGAACACCATGGTCCCGGCGATGGCCCCGATGGACACCTCGGTGAACGTCGACAGCGCCACCGCGACGGCGGCCAGCGCGGCCATGCCGGCGCCGACGTACCCGACGGTGATGAGGATGCGCAGCAGCCCGTCCGCCACGGAGATGGTGGTGCCCGACAGCAGCGTCACGGACCCGCCGGGGAACAGGATCAGCCCCGTCAGCAGCGCCGACAGAGCCACCACCGCGGTGGCCGCGTAGGCGAAGACGACCGCGTTGAGGTATTTCACCGCCAGCAGCCGCGTGCGCCCGGCCGGTGCGGCCAGCAGGTAGCGCAGCGTCCCCGTGCCCGCCTCCCCCGCGATCGAGTCGCCCGCGACCACGCTGACGACCACCGGCATGAGCAGCAGCACGAGGAAGGAGAACGACAGGAACGTCAGCATGAGGCTATTGCCCGCGACATCCTGGATGATGCCGCTCATCTCGTCGTCGCCGCCGGAGCCGGAGGCGATCCAGAGCCCGATGCCGAGGATGATCGGCACGACGCCGAGCACGGCCAGCAGCGCCAGGTTGCGCGGCCGGCGGAAGGTCAGGCCCAGCTCCGAGCCGAGCAGCCGCCAGAACGCCCACGTCCTTCTGGCCGGAGGCGCTGGAGAGCCGATCTGCTCGGCGGGCTCCGGTGGCCGACGTTCAGTGGTGCGCATGGTCTCCGATACGGGCACCAAGCCCGGTGTGCGGCGGGTCTCGCGGGTCTGCGTCCGGGTGTCAGCCGTCGACATCGAATCCCTCTCCTGTCAGCCCGACGAACACGTCCTCGAGGCTCGGCCGCACGACCGCCAGCCCCCGTACGGCCACGCCGTCCTCCACCAGTGCGGCGTTGATCTTCTCCGGGGCGTGCCCGCCCAGCTCGGCGGTCACCTCCGCGTCGCCGGCCCGCACATCGGCCAGGCCCAGCGTGCCGAGCGTGCGCGCGGCGGCGGCCACGTCCGGCGTCTCCACCTTCACGCGGGCGACCAGGCCGCTGCTCAGCGAGGCGATCGTGCCCTGCGCGACGAGCCTGCCGGTACGCATGATCGCCGCGTGCGTGCACATCTGCTCGATCTCGGCCAGCAGGTGGGAGGAGACGAAGACGGTGGTGCCGTCGGCGGCGATCTCTTTGACCAGCGTCCGCACCTCGCGGGTGCCCTGCGGGTCGAGCCCGTTGGTCGGCTCGTCCAGGATGAGCAGCTCCCGCGGCCCCAGCAGCGCGGCCGCGATGGCCAGCCGCTGGCGCATGCCGAGCGAGTAGTTGCGATAGCGCTTGCCCGCGGCGGCCGACAGGCCCACCCGCTCGAGCGCGTCGGCCACGCGCCGCTTGGCGGTGGCGCGCTCCGCGGTCGGGTCGGCGGCGTCGAACCGCATGAGGTTGGCCGCGCCCGACAGGTAGGGGTAGAAGGCCGGCCCCTCGACCAGCGCCCCCACCAGGGGCAGGGCGTGGGCGACCGGCAGGCCGAGCACGGAGTAGGTCCCCTCCGTGGGCGCGACCAGGCCGAGCAGCATGCGGATCGTGGTGGTCTTGCCCGAGCCGTTGGGCCCGAGGAAGCCGAACACCGACCCGCGCGGCACGGCCAGGTCCAGCGCATCCACGGCGACCTGGCCACCCCGGAAACGCTTGGTCAGGCCGTGCGTCACAATCGCGTCCCCCGAGGGCGGGGCCGCCCCGAAGGGCGACCCCGCTTCCAGCGTGATGGCGGTCACTTGACGCCCGCCGCCTTGATGATCTCCTCGGGGGTGACCGCGCCGGCCAGGAGGCGGCCGTCGTCGGTCAGCAGGGCCGTGACGAGCTTGGTCTTGATCAGCTTGCCCGAGCCCCACGTGCCGCTCACCGGGGTGGCGGACTTGAGCACCGTGTCCAGCATCGCGGCCGCGTTGCCGTCCTCGCCTCCCTGCGCCGTCTGGGCCTGCAGATCCGACAGCTTGAAGGGCACGACCGCGACCCTCGACCAGCCGTCGCCGACCCACTTGGCCTCGCCGGCCACGTCGGCGGCGTGCTCGGCGCGCTCCTCGGCCTGCTTGCCGAAGCCTTCCCCGCCCAGCGTCGCCTCCTCCACCTTCGCGCCCGCGGGCGGGGTGAAGGCGAAGTTCTCCTCCGCCGGTGTGGTGAACGTCACCTGCGTGAAGCCCACCTGGTAGGCCGGCTCCGCCGACCCCTTGGCGAACAGCTGGACCTGGAGCGGCACGTACGTCTCGCCGTCGAGCGCGATGCGTACCTCCTGCACCAGCGAGCCCTCGTCCTTGGGCGCCAGCACGAGCTGGTAGGCCGACCGGCCCGCCACCTCGGCCGTGTTGATCACCCGGACGGACGAGTGCTCGTCGACGCCTTCCAGCATCCGCTGCGCCACCTGAGCCGGCGTCAGGTCGGTCGGCTGCGGCACCGGCGTTTTGTGCTGCTGCTCGCCGCCTGCCTTGACCGTCAACTTGGTCGCGGTGTTGGTGGCGCTGTCCCAGTACCAGCCCTGGTCGCCGTTCACGATCAGGTTGGTCTCGTTCAGCTGGGTCGGCATGGCCACCCGGAACTTCTGGTCGCCGCCGTACCAGACCTTCACCTCGTGCGAGCCCGACAGCAGACTGAGCGGCGAGGTCTCGCCGCCGGTCTGCGGCAGCGCGGGCAGGCCCAGCGACGCCGTCTGCTGCACGGTGCCGGACATCGGCGCGATGCCCTGCTGCTTGCTGGTTGCCGCCGCGGCGTCGGCGAGCAGTTGCTCGGCCGACCTCTCGGGCAGCACTGGATCGCCGCTCACCGCGGCGATGACGGGGCCGGCGCCGATCGCGGCTCCGATCACGGCCGCAGCCGCGATCGGGACTCCCCACCTCACGAACGTGCCTCTGCGCATCTCACTCCTTAACGGTATGTCGATGCTCAGAGCCTGCGTGATGCATCCTGTGGCAGACCTGAGACTGTCTGAGACGGCTCTCAGTCTTCTCAGCGTCGTCTCAGCGCAGGAACAGGAGAATCGCCATATGAGAGTACTTGTCGTCGAGGACGAGCGGCGCATGGCCGCCGCGCTCCAGCGGGGGCTCCAAGCTGAGGGGTTCGCGGTGGACCTCGCCCACGACGGCGAGGAGGGACTGCACGCGGCCAGGCAGGGCGACTACGACGTCGTGGTGCTCGACATCATGCTGCCCCGCCTGTCGGGCTACAACGTGTGCAAGCGGCTGCGTGCCGAGGAGAACTGGGTGCCGATCCTCATGTTGTCCGCCAAGGACGGCGAGTACGACATGGCCGACGGGCTCGACCTGGGGGCCGACGACTACCTGACCAAGCCGTTCTCGTACGTGGTGCTGGTGGCCAGGCTGCGGGCGCTGCTGCGGCGCGACTCGGGACGGCGGCCGGCGGTGCTCATGGCCGGCGACCTGACCCTGGACCCGGCACGGCGCAGGGTGGAGCGCGGCGGGACCTCGGTCGAGCTGACGCCGCGGGAGTTCGCGCTGCTGGAATTCCTGATGCGCAGGCGCGACGAGGTGGTGTCGAAGTCGGAGATCCTGGAGCACGTGTGGGACACCTTCGACACCGACCCGAACGTGGTCGAGGTCTACGTCGGCTACTTGCGCCGCAAGATCGACGCCCCGTTCGGCAGGAACGCGCTGCAGACCGTGCGCGGCGCCGGCTACCGCCTGGCGGGCGATGGTGGCTGATCTCATGACCTCGGGAGGTCCGTTCCCTTCGTCCTCCCCGCTCGGGTGGTGGCGGCGCCAGGGCCTGCGGTTCAGGCTGACCGTGGCGGCCTCCGCGGTGCTCGCGCTGGCGCTCGCGCTGTCGGCCGCGGTACTGCTCACCGTGCTGGACCGGGCCCTGATGGACACCGTGGACGAGAGCACCAGGCGGCAGGCGGACGCGGTGCGCGTGGCGGCCGACGCCGGCACGCTGACCAGCCCGATCACCACCCACGACGGCACGCTCGTGCAGGTCATCGACGCCCAGGGCCGGATCACGCACGTCACGTACGGCACCGACAGGCTCGTGCCGCTGCTGGACGCCCCGGCCAGGGCGCGGGCGCTGCGCGACGGGCAGGCGAAGCTGCTGGACGGGCGGCCGTACGCGATCCCGGGGTTCCTGCGGGTGATCGTGCTCAGCGCGGACCGCGGGCAGACGGTGGTGGCGGCCCGGCCCATCACCGAGATCCAGACCAGCCTCGGAACCGCCGGACGGGTCCTGCTGGTCGGCACGCCCGGGCTGATCGTGCTCCTGGCCGTGGCGAGCTGGCTGATGATCGGCCGGACCCTCCGCCCGATCGCCGCGCTGCGCCGGGGCGCGGCCGACATCACGCACACCGCCAGGTCGCGCCGGCTGCCGGTGCCGCAGTCGCGCGACGAGGTGCACTCGCTGGCCACCACGCTCAACGGCATGCTGGCCCGCCTGGAAGAGGCCGAGCAGCGCCAGCGGGCGCTGGTCTCCGACGCCGCGCACGAGCTGCGCAGCCCTCTCGCCAGCATCCGGCTGCAGCTGGAGGTGGCCCTCGGCCACCCGGACGGCCAGGACTGGCAGGAGACCGCCGAGGGCGTGCTCGAGGACGCGATGCGGCTGTCCAGGCTGGCCGAGGACCTGCTGGCGCTGGCCAGGCTGGACGAGCGCGGCGGCGTGCCGGCCAGGCGCGAGCCTGTCGACCTCGACGAGGTGGTGCGCCAGACCGTCGACAGGTACGCCGAGGCCCGGCTGACCGTCTGCGACCCGGTCGTGGTGCGCGGCGACGCACTCGACCTGAGCCGCGTGCTGACGAACCTCATGGACAACGCCGTACGCCACACCGCCTCCAAGGTGGAGGTGGCGCTGACCGCCGACGGCGTGCTGACCGTGACCGACGACGGTCCCGGCATTCCCGAGCAGGATCGCGAGCGGGTGTTCAACCGCTTCACCAGGCTCGACAGCGGGCGCAGCAGGGACGAGGGCGGCGCCGGGCTGGGGCTGGCGATCGTACGCGAGACCGTGCGGGCGCACGGCGGCACGGTGGCCCTGGAGGACGCCGCGCCTGGGCTCCGCGCCGTGGTGCGGCTTCCCGTGTCCCGCTGACCCAGCGCGTCAGTGCGGTTCGGGGGGTTGGATGGGGGATCGTAGGGGGATCATGGAGCGTTCCGAAAAGTGGTCAGGCGGCTGTCCCCTTTTCGGCGGTGGCCAGGAAGTCCTGGGCGATGAGCGGCAGGCGGCGGCGGGCGTGCACCACGGCGATGACGCGACGCACGGCGGGTTCGAGCGAGCGCACCACGAGACCTGCGCGACCGGCCTGCTCGGCCATGCCGCGATACCACAGCAGGGACGCCTGGCCGGCACGGACCGCGTTGAGCCAGCCGTTGCGCTCGTCGGTTTCGAGCACGACCACCGGGGTGACCGCGTACTTGCCGAACATCGCGTCGAGCTCCCTGCGCCGGGTGCTGCCGCGGGCCGGTAGCGCCAGGCGCATACCGTGCAGTTTGCCCATCGGCACCGGATTGGGCAGTTCGAGCCCTGGTGGGGAGATCAGCACGATCTCCTGGCGTTCGAGCGGATGCGTGATGAGGTCGGCGGGCACGGGGAGATCGGTGAGCCCGAGATCGGCTCGTTGATCCCTTATCGCAGTGACGACGCCCTCTCTGCCGTCGCAACGCACGATCTGGATGCGGACGCCCGGATGCTCGGCCGTGTAGGCGGGCAACAACCGCCCTGCGAGGCCGGGCTCGAGGCTCGGGGTCGAGGCGATGCGGAGCTCGGCCTCGGCGACGCTGCCGTGGTTGGCCAGGCCCTCGATCTCGTGAACGGCGTCGAGTGCCTCCCTTGCCAGCTTGACCACCCGGCGGCCCTGTGCGGTGACGACCACGCCACGGCCGGAACGAGCGAAGAGCGTCATGCCGAGCTCGCGTTCGAGATCGCGGATCGCGCGGGACAGCGCAGGCTGCGCGATGTAGAGCGACCTGGCCGCGTCGGTCATGGTGCGGTGCTCCGCAGTCGCGACCACATAGCGGAGCTGCTGGAGATTCATGCCAAAGAAGCTAGGACACCGCCCGCTCCGCGGATGGGGAGATAACCGAGATCACCTCGAATGATTTCGGACTGTAACCGAGCACTGCTACATCCGTGACGGGTGATACGTCAGTATGCTTTTGCCCCAAATTTGCCAAGGGTCCGTCAAGTCGCGGCGCAGAGCAGGCATTACCGACAACCGGGTGAACGGGGAGACACGGTGACAGGGAACGGGCAATATCCACCCCCACCACAAGGGCCAGGCCAGCCACAGCGGCCACCCTCGTTGCCATGGCCGCCGCCGGGTTACCGTCAGCCGCAGCCTCAGGGCGGCACTCCGTACGGACCGCCCCAGGGACACCCGCCGCAGGGGCCGCCCTATCCCCCGCAGGGCGCTCCTCAGCACGACGGGCTGACGCGCCCGTACACGCAGCAGGTGCCGCCGCCACCGCCGTCGTACGGGCCGCAGTACCGGCAGCCCTTTCCTCCCCCGCCACCGCCGCCTCCACCGCCGCCGATGCCGCCGCGGCAGTGGCATCAGCCGCCGCGCAGGAAGTCCGGCATGGGCGTCGTCGGGGTGCTCGGCATCGTGTTCGGGTCGATGGCGGCGTTGTTCGTGCTGATCGTCATCGGGGCGGCTATGCTCAAGACCTCGTCGCGGTCGGAGACGACAAATCCCATCGCGATCCCGTCCTACGAGCCGCCCTCGCGCGATACCGACGACTCCGAGCCCCTCCCCACGCGCACCCGCGAGAGCGAGGACCCCGACACGCAGGCCACCCCGCCGCCCAAGGTCACGCTCAACACGAGCCTGAAGAACAACACCGTCTACCGGGCGGGCGCGCTGCCCCGGCTCAACTGCCCGGCCGGCAACGCCAGCATCTTCAACCACAGCCAGCTCAAGGCGCTGATTCTCAAAACCGGCAAGTGCATGGACCGGGCGTGGGGACCGATCCTGCAGAAGCAGGGCATCGCGTTCCGCCCGCCGGGTTACGCCATCGCCTCCAGGCGCGGCAGGGGCGCGTGCGGCGACTATCCGCACGCGGGCAACATCGTGCCGTACTACTGCCCGCGCAACAGCACGATCTACGCCTCCACCATGGCCATGGCCAGGGGCAACGGCAACTCCCGCGGCTACGGCGAGATCATCTCCTGGCATGGTGGGATCGTCAGCATGATGGCCCACGAGTACGGCCACCACGTCCAGAACATCACGGGCCTGCTGAACTCGTGGTGGGACAGCACGCTGGACTCCTCCAGCCAGAGCGGCAAGCTGGCGCTGAGCCGGCGGCTGGAGCTGCAGGCCACCTGCTTCGGCGGCATGTGGATGCGGTCGGTGGCGGCGTCGTACCCGGTGAGCATGGCCGACCGCAGGCAGCTGTTCCGGTTCTACGGCCAGGTGGGCGACTATCCGGGTTATCCGCGCGACCACGGCTCGCCGCTGAACAACAACCGCTGGTTCCGGCAGGGGTGGGAGAAGAGCAAGGCATACCAGTGCAATACGTGGCTGGCGCCCTCCTCAACGACCTCCTGACGGCAACGTGGTGTTCATCTCAGGTTGGGCACATGTCTCTGATGTCCAGATATGGGGACTAGAATCCTGGCAATCTTGTGCTCAATGGGGGGCAAGCGAACAGTTTTGCCTGGTAGGCGTGTGAAGGAGCCGGTGTGAGGAAGCGCGATGGGGTCGACGCCGTGCCAGGAGGCAGGAAAGAGCGTCCCCCGCGCCGTCCGCGTCCGGCACCCGGCTCCCGCGCCCCGCGCTTCGCCAAACCGCTGACGACCGCCTCCGTGGTCGGCTGGACCGCTCTGTCCGCCCTCGTGCCCGGTGCCGCACATCTGCGCGCCGGGCATCGTCGTACCGGGCTGGTTCTCGTCAGCCTGTACGCGCTGGTGCTGCTCGGGGTGCTGGGCTTCGCCCTGACCCGGAAGGACCTCCTGACGAGCCTCACCACCTTCACCGACGACGGCATGATGGTCACGGTGATCGTCGTCGCCTCGGTGCTCGCGCTCGCCTGGTTCGCGCTCATGGTCGTCTCGTACGTGGTGCTCGGCCCGAACCGGCTCAACCAGCAGGGCCAGATGGTGACCGGCATCGTGGTGGGCGTGCTGTGCGTGGCCGTCATGTCGCCGTTCGCGCTGGCGGCAAGCTATGTGCAGACCGCCCAGAGCGCGATCAACGACATCTTCCCCTCCTCGCCCGACTCCGACACGCCGCCCGTCGCCCAGAACCCCGAGGACCCGTGGGGCGGCCGGACCCGGGTGAACTTCCTGCTCGTCGGCGGCGACGCGGCGGGCAACCGCACCGGCGTGCGGACCGACAGCATGAACGTCGCCAGCGTGGACATCAAGACCGGCAACACGGTCCTGTTCAGCCTGCCGCGCAACCTCCAGCACGTGCGCTTCCCGCCGTCCTCGCCGCTGCACAAGCAGTTCCCCAACGGCTTCATGGCCGAGCTGCCGAACGGCGGCCTGCTCAACGAGGTCTGGCAGTACGCCAACGACCACCCGGAGATCATGGGCGGCAAGAACAAGGGCTCGCGGGCGCTGATGGACGCCATCGGTCACACGCTGGGCCTGAAGATCGACTACTACGCCCTGATCAATATGTACGGCTTCGCGGCGCTGGTCGACGCCATCGGCGGCCTGAAGATCCGCGTCGAGCAGGACGTCAAGTGGGGCGGCCTGTACGGCACGGCGGGCACGATCAAGGCCGGTACCCGGAAGCTGTCCGGCGAGCAGGCCCTCTGGTACGGCCGCTCCCGCGTGAACAGCGACGACTTCTCCCGCATGGGCCGCCAGCGCTGCGTCATCGGCGCCTTCGCCCAGCAGGCCACGCCGACCGTCATCCTGACGAACTTCAACAAGATCGCCGGCGCCGCGAAGCGCATGGCGTCCACGAACATCCCGCGACCGCTCGTGCAGCCGCTGGTGGAGGTGGCCGTCAAGGTCAAGGACGCCAAGATCACCAGCCTGCAGTTCGTGCCGCCGGACTTCTGGCCGGGCAGCGCGGACTGGGTGAAGATCCGCCAGGCCGCGAAGAAGGCGATCAACGACTCCATGCGCCCGCGCAAGCAGGCTCAGACGGCCGGCGTCAGCGCCTCGCCCGGCGTCACGGGGGCCACGCCGACGAAGACCAGCGCGGCCGCGCCCACGCAGACCCCGACCCGCAACAGCCAGAAGAGCGGCGCCAAGTCCCTCGACGAGCTCTGCGGCCTCTGACCGTCACACGGTCACGGGAAGCCGTTGTGTGCCCCTGACCCCGTCCGGCCCACCGCCGTGGGACGATGCCAGACACCAGGACTGGCGACGCAGGGCGGGCTGGAGTGACCAGACCCAGCCACCACGCACAAGGAGGTGACCTTGGTGGCTACGTTGGACACACGCCGGCAGATCCACTCCGCCGGGCTTCCTCAGCGGCGGTCCGCGCGATCGTGCCCAAAGGCAAGCAAGCATCTGCGGCTGCTCCAGCGAGCCGACGGCTACACGTATACGATCACGAAGGAAGTACACCGGTGCGCACCCTGACGGCGAACCGCCTTTCCCTGCCCCGCTACGCGGGAGTCCGTTTCCTTCCCGGCCTGACGGCCGGAGTATCCACGGAGAAGGTCCGATGACACTCCAGGCGCAGAGGCCGGTCAATGGCGAAGAGAAGGCTCACTGGCTGGCCGTCCGGCCGAGGCTGATCCTCGCCAGCGCCTTCATGCTCTTCCTCGAGCTGGCGCTGATCCGGTGGACCGGGTCCAACATCGTCCACCTGAGCTACTTCACCAACTTCGTGCTGCTCGGCTCGTTCCTCGGCATCGGGCTCGGGTTCCTGCGCGTGGGGCGTTCGCAGCGGCAGCCGTACTATTCGCCGATCGTGCTCGCCGTCCTGGCCGTCGTCGTGCTGACCTTCCCAGTGACCGTCGACAGGGACACCGAGGGCGTCCTGTACTGGACGAGCCTGTCCACCAGCGGACCGCCCGCGTGGCTGATCCTGCCGGTCATCTTCTGCGCCGCCGCCCTGATCCTCATGGGGCCCGCCGAGCTCGTCGGCCGCTGCTTTCCGGAGCTGCCGCGGCTAGAGGCCTACCGCTACGACCTGATCGGCAGCCTGACCGGCATCGCGGCGTTCACGGCGCTGTCGTTCCTGAGCGCGCCGCCGCTCTTCTGGGGGCTGATCGCCGCGATCTGCTACGGCCTGCTGCTGGTCCCGCGGCCGCGCGCGCTCTACGTGGGCCTGGTGACCGTGCCCTCCCTGGTCGTGGTGGGCCTGCTGCTCGCCGAGACCCTGACGGCCGGGGCGATCTGGTCGCCGTACTACAAGGTCACGCATAGGCAGTTCGAGGAGGCCGGCGTCGGCGTCATCGACATCGCCGTCAACGGCATCCCGCACCAGCGGGCCGTGACCGCCGCCGCTCGCCTGCGCTTGGAGCGCCAGTACGGGCTGCCGTACGAGCGGACGACCAAGCCCCCGAAGGACGTGCTCATCGTCGGCGCGGGCAGCGGCACCGACGTGGCGATCGCATTGTCCAAGGGCGCGAGCCACGTCGACGCCGTGGAGATCGACCCCAAGCTGCGCGAGCTCGGCGGCTCACTGCACCCCGACCGCCCCTACGACGACCCTCGCGTCACCACCCACATCACCGACGGCCGTGCCTTCCTGGAGCAGACCGCCCACAAGTACGACCTGATCCTCTTCGCCCTTCCCGACTCGCTCACCCTCGTCTCCGGGGCGAGCGCGCTGCGGCTGGAGAGCTATCTGTTCACCGAGGAGGCCATGCGGGCCGCCCAGGAGCACCTCAATCCCGGCGGCACGTTCTCGATGTACAACTACTACCGCGAGAGCTGGCTCGTCGACCGCCTGGCCTCGACCATGCAGCAGGCCTTCGGGCACAAGCCCTGCGTCGACGTCGTGAGCACCGCGGGCCAGCAGGCCGTGATCACCGCGGGCCTGACCGCGGCCGATCAGCGCTGCGCCGCCGCGTGGCCCGGCGCCGCCCCGGGCACCCCGCAGCCCGCCGACGATGACCGGCCCTTCCTCTACCTCCACGACGCCACGATCCCGCCGATCTACATCATCACGCTCACCCTGATCCTCATCGTCAGCCTGCTGGCCGTCCGCGTCGTCGCGGGGCCATACCAGCGGATGCGGCCCTACGCCGACCTGTTCCTGCTGGGCGTGGCGTTCATGCTGCTGGAGACCAAGAGCGTGACCGGGTTCGCGCTGCTGTTCGGCACCACGTGGGTGGTCAACGCCATCGTGTTCGCCGGCGTGCTGGTCGCCGTGCTCGCCGCCGTCGAGGTGACCCGCCGCTTCCGCACTCCGCCGCTGCCGGTCATGTACGGGATCCTGCTCGCGGGCCTCCTGCTGGCCTGGCTGGTCCCGAACGCGTGGCTGCTGTCCCTGCCGCTGCCCCTGCGCGCGGTGGCGGCCGTGACGGTGGCGTTCCTGCCGATCTTCGCCGCGAACGTCGTCTTCGCCAAACGCTTCGCCGACACGGCCGACGCCACGACCTCCTTCGGGGCGAACCTGCTGGGGGCGATGGTGGGCGGCTGCCTGGAGTACGCGGCGCTGGTGATCGGCTACAAAGGCCTGCTCATCGTCGCCGCCCTTCTCTACATCGGCGCGCTGGCCCTGTTGCCCCGCAAACGCGCGCTGGTGTGAAAAATGTCGTCCACTTCGCGCCGTTTGGGGGTGTTCTCGCAGGTCACATCCCTGAAACCCGCTGGACGCGCATCCCCGGATGAAGGAATGTTGGGAGGTTCCTTCCCTCCAGAAGATCTTCGGTGGTGACACATGCGTGTCCTGATCCAGCTCCGCCCCTCCCCCGATCTCGTCGCGGCCGTGGCCGATCCCGGCCGGACGGCCACGACGGCCGACGTGGCCGACGGCCTGCCCGGGGTCGAGCTCGACACGGCCTTCGTCCCGGTGGCCGTGCCGCGGCCGGTTCCCGTGGCGGGCGGCGATCCCCTCTCGCTCAATCAGCCGCTCGACTTCTCGCTGGCCGCCGAGGACGCGTCCGTGCTCGTACGCGGCACGATCTCGGACGACGAGCTGGCCTCCAGGGTCACACTTCTGCCCACGCTCAGGCCCGACGTGGTGGGGATCTTCTCCGACCCGGTGATCGAGTCCTCTCCCACCTGCGGCGGCGACTCGCCGAACGGTGACTGGCACGACGTCGAGCGGCTGCTCAACGTGGCGGGGCTGCAGGCCGAAGGGCTCGACGGCTCAGGGGTGGCGCTGGCCGTGCTCGACACCGGCGTCAACGCCGCCCACACGGCCAGACAGCTCGGCAGGGCCGTCACGCTCGACGCGCCCCGGTGCTGGAGCCCCTCCGGGGTGACGGGCAAACCGGGCGAGTTCGAGGTGGATCACGGGACGATGTGCGCGTTCGACGCGCTCATCGCCGCCCCGCAGGCCTCGCTCATCGACATCCCGCTGCTGCTGTCCACCCGGCCGGGCGGCTCGGCGCTCGATGGGCTGCTGTCGGACGCGGTGTCGGCGTTCGCGCATCTGCGTACCGTGCTCGACGCCCAGCCGGCCGCGACGCGGGCGCTGGTCGTGAGCAACTCGTGGGGGTCGTTCTCGCCCGAGTGGGACTTCCCCGTCGGACATCCGGGCAACTACTCCGACAGCGCCGCCCATCCGTTCAACCTCATGGTGGCCGCCCTGGACCGGGCGGGGGCCGACGTGCTGTTCGCGGCGGGCAACTGCGGGCAGGAGTGCCCGGACGGCCGGTGCGCCTACCCCAACCGGCCCATCGTGGGCGCCAACTCCCACCCGAAGGCCCTGTCGATCGGCGGCATCGACGTCAACGGCGACCGGGTGGGTTACTCCTCGCAGGGGCCGGGGCGGCTGACCGCCCGTAAGCCCGACGTGTGCGGTTACACGCATTTCCTCGGGTCGGCGGCGTTCGGGAAGGGCGAGCCGGACTCGGGGACGTCCGCGGCGACGCCGGTGGTCGCGGGGCTCGTGGCGGCGGTGCGTACCCGGTGGCCGGCGGCCAAGTTGTCGCCGGCGCAGCTGCGGGCGCTGCTCCGGCGCAGCGCGGAGGACCGCAGCGAGGTCGGGTTCGACTACGACTACGGGTACGGGATCGTGGATCCGGGCGGGATCATGGCCGCGCTCCAGCGACGGGCCAAGAACGCGGCCTGAGCCCATCGCGCCCCGGCCGCCCTTCGGCTGGTTCCTCATCGGGAGCGGGGGCGAATGATCGGGCTAGGCGTTCTCCCGGTTGAACACCCGGGTCCCGATCGTGAGGCTGAGCACGGCGAAGACCGCGGTCACCGCCACGCCGGCGCCCACGGTGCCGGTCAGGTAGCGTCCCTGGAACAGCTCGCGCACCGCCTCGAGCACGTACCGGAACGGGCTGATGTGGGAGATGGCGTCGAGCCAGCCCGGCGCCATCGACATCGGCAGGAACGAGCCGGACAGCAGGATCAGCGGGATCACCGCCGTGGACATCACCGGCGCGAAGAGCTGCTCGTTCATGGTCAGCGCGATGGCGTACGACAGCGCCGCCAGGCTGACACCGAGCACGACCACCAGCACGAAGCCGGCCAGCAGCCCCATCGCCGGAGCGCGCAGGCCCAAGGCGAAGGCCACGGCCAGGAGCAGCAGTGTCTGGATGATCAGCGTGACCGCGTTGTTGAGCACCCGCCCCAGCAGCAGCGCCAGGCGGCTCGCGGGGGTGACGCGCATGCGTTCCAGCACGCCGGAGCGCTTCTCGAAGACCACGCCGATGCCGGCCAAAGCCATGCTCATCAGCCCCAGCTGGATCATGAGGCCGGGCACCAGCGTCTCCCACGTGCCGAAGGTGGTGAAGATCGGCCCGAACAGCACCAGGAACAGCAGTGGCTGGATCAGCCCGAAGACGATGCCGACCCGCTGCTGGAGCGTGACCCGCACGCCGTGGCGGAACAACACCCAGGTGTCGCGCAGCATCAGGCGCCCACCTCCTCGCGCAGCGACCGGCCGGTGATGTCGAGGAACACGTCGTCGAGCGTGCGCCCGCCGGCCTTCAGCTCGGCCGGGGTGCCCTCGGCCACGATGCGGCCGTGGTCGATGATCAGCAGCCGGTCGCAGAGGGCGTCGGCCTCGTCGAGGTAGTGGGTGGTGAGGAAGACCGTCGTGCCCTTCTCCGCCCGCAGTGAGCGGATGTGGTCCCACAGGTTGGCCCGGCTCTGCGGGTCGAGCCCGGTCGTCGGCTCGTCAAGAAAGAGCAGGACGGGCTCGTGCAGTAGCGCGAACGCGATGTCGAAGCGGCGCCGCTGGCCGCCCGACAACGTGGCGGCCGGCCTGGACTCCAGGCCGGTGAGCTCCAGCCGGGCCAGGACTTCCCGCGACCTGGCGGTGGCCTCCTCCCGGCTCAGGCCGTAGAGCATGCCTTGGAGTTCGAGCTCGCCCTTCAGCGGCGTCATGGGCGGGAACCCGCTGCCCTGGGCGACGTACCCGATGCGCTTGCGCACCTCGCGAGCGTCGGCGAGCTGGTCGTGCCCGGCCACCGTGGCGCTGCCGGACGTGGGTTTGAGCAGGGTGGTCAGCATGCGCATGGTCGTGGTCTTGCCCGCGCCGTTGGGGCCGAGGAAGCCGACGATCTCGCCGGGCTCCACCGTGATGTCCACGCCTTTGACGGCCTCCACGCCGCCATCGAAGGTCTTCGTCAGACCTGAAGTCACAATCATTTCATCGCCTCCAAAATTGAGGTAAGCATAATTTTGGTGTCACTGCAAATTTGGTAGCATGAGGGCATGCAAGAAGGGCTGCGGGAGCGGAAGAAGCGCGAAACCAGGGAGCGCATCGCGGACATCGCGATGGGGCTGTTCATGGCGCGGGGGTTCGACAGCGTGACCGTGGCCGAGGTGGCGCGGGCCGCCGACGTGTCGGTCAACACGGTCTTCAACTACTTCAGCACCAAGGAAGACCTGTTCGCCGATCGGCAGCAGATGGCCGTCGACCTGCCGCAGCAGGTGCTGCGGGAGCGCGAGCCGGGGGAAAGTGTGGTGCGGGCGTTCCGGCGCGACTATCTCGACGCGATCGACACCCGCCACTGGCGCCACGGGCTCAACCTGGGCGGCGACGTGTTCGCCAGGATCGTGGGCGCCAGCCCGGCCCTCATCGCCAGGATGCGCCAGATCCACGAGGAGCGCGAGGAGGGCCTGGCACGGCTGCTGGCCGACCAGGTCGACGCCGCGCCGGACGACCTCACGCCGCGGCTGGTGGCGGCGCACCTGCTCAACACGACGCGGATCCTGAGCGGGTCCGCGGTCGGCAGGATGCGCGCCGGCGAGGAATGGGAGAGCATCGAGCCCGATCTCAGGGCGCAGGCGGAGAAGGCCTTCGACCTGCTGGAGTCAGGACTCGGTGACTACGGCCGAGAGCCGCTAGTAGCTGTTGCTGGTGGCGAAGCCGCCGCTGATCAGCGCGATGCCGAAAGCGAAGATCAGAAACGCGAACGTGATGATCATTAGGACGCTGCTGATGATGCCGCAGATGCGCCCCGCCTGGATGTGGCCGCGGTTTTCGTAGGGATAGCCGCTCTGGTCGATCTCGCGCAGCGCCTTGGTGCCCATCGACCACGCGAACGGCCCGAGGAAGCTGCACACCACCAGGCTCAGAATGCCGAGCACCAGGATGGTGGTGCCGTTGGGATGCGTGTGCGGCTGCGGGCCGTAGTAGGAGGGCCCATAGTTCGGATACGACATGATCGCTCGGTGCCCCCTTGTTTGCGGCAGTCAGGTGGGTTTTATACCACAGACGCCGCCTTGATCATCTTGCGTCATCATGGAACGGCACCTGACCGATCCCTCTAGGAGCCTTCCCCCGTGCGTGAACGCACCCAAGCCATCCTCGCCCACCAGAGTTTCCAGCGGTTCATCGTCAGTGTCATCCTGATCAACGCGGCCACGCTGGGCCTGGAGACCTTCCCGGCCGTGGTGGAGCGCCACGGCGCCCTGCTCACCGTGATCGACCACGTCGCGCTTTACATCTTCGCCGCCGAGCTGCTGGCCAAGATCTACGTCGAGCGCCTGTCGTTCGTCCGCGACCCGTGGAACATCTTCGACTTCGCGATCGTGGCCATCGCCTTCGCGCCCTCGTCGGGCGGCCTGTCGGTGCTGCGGGCCCTGCGCATCCTGCGCGCGCTGCGACTGCTGTCGGTGGTGCCGAGCCTGCGCCGGGTGGTGTCGGCGCTGCTGCGGGCCATGCCAGGAATGAGCTCGATCGTCGTGCTGCTTGCTTTGGTGCTGTACGTGGCCGCGGTCATGGCCACCAAGCTCTACGGGCAGACCGATCCCGAGCGTTTCGGCAGCCTGCCGACGTCACTGTTCACGCTCTTCCAGACGATGACGGGCGACGACTGGGGCAACATCGCCAGGGACGTGATGGTCCAGCACCCATCGGCGTGGATCTTCTTCACCGTCTTCATCCTGCTCTGCACGTTCGTGGTGCTGAACCTGTTCATGGCGGTCGTGGTCAACGCCATGGACGAGGAGAACACCGAGGAGCTGGCCGCGATCGAGGACACCACGGCGGCGCACACCGAGCGGATCCTGGAGGAACTGGCCGAGCTGCGCAAGGAGGTCGCCGAGCTGCGCCGGCAGGGGTCCCTGGGCTGAGCCGCGCACACCGTGCTCGGCGCCGAGCACGGTGGAGGCGGCGAAGCCACGGCTAACGAGAGTAGAACTCCACCACGAGCTGCTCGTCGACGGGGACCACGATCTGCTCACGCTCGGGCCGGTGCGTCAAGGTGAAACGCAGGTCGGCGTGGTCGACGGAGAGGTACGCCGCAGTGCGCTCGTCGGCGTAGACGCCCTCGGCGGCGGCCACGAACGGCTGCATCGTGCGGGAGCGCGCTCTGACCGTGACGACCTGACCCGGCTTGACCAGGTAGCTGGGGATGTCCACCTTGCGGCCGTCCACGGCGATGTGCCCGTGATTGATGTACTGCCTGGCGGCGTAGATCGATGGCGCCAGTCCGGCGCGCAGCACGAGCGAGGCCAGGCGGCTCTCCAGGATGGTCACCAGCTCGGCACCCGACGCGCCCGACTTGCGCACCGCGAGGTCCCAGTAGCGGCGCAGCTGCCGCTCCGACACGTCGTAGTACCAGCGCAGCTTCTGCTTCTCCATCAGCCGCAGCCCGTAGTCGCCGGTGCTGCGGCGGTTGGTCTTGCGGCCGTGCTCGCCCGGAGGGTAGGGGCGCTGCTCGAAGTAGCGGACGGCTTTCCTGGTCAGCGGGACGCCCGCGCGACGCGACAGTCGCACCTTGGGACCGGTGTAGCGCACGTTCACCTCAATGTGATTAGGTAGTCCTTACTTAGGTAAGGCTAACCTACCAGAATGTTGGAGTCGTCATGCTGCCCATCCCCGAGCGGGTTCGCACCCTCGCCGCGACCGCGAGCGTCGCGAAGCTCTCCGTCGACGGCGCCCCCTCCCCCGCTCGCGGCGGCGTGGATGAGCGCGGCCGTCCCGTCCTGCTGGTGCTGCCCGGGGAGGCGCTGCACGGCGTGCGCGAGGACGCCGTGGCGGCGGTGAACCTCACGGCGATGCGGCAATTGGGCGATGTCACCCACCCGCGCGGGCTGATCGAGGTGCAGGGCTGGGCGGAGGCGGTGCCGGAGGGTGAGGCGCGGGCCGCGGCCGTGGCGGTGGCCGCGCACAGCGCGGATGAGAGCCTGTTCGAGGCGCTGGAGCGGTTCGGTGAGCCGGACGCGCCCCGGCTGCTGCGGGTGGACGTGGGCCAGGTGGTCTACCTGACCGGGCAGGAATCGGGGCTGCTGGACGCCGATGACTACCTGGGCGCCGCGCCCGACCCGCTGGCCGAGACGGCCGAGCGGGTGCTCGCCCACGTCAACTCCGCGCACCGGCCCCAGCTGACCGCGGGCGTCTCGCGGCAACTCGGGGAGCAGCCCGGCGAGGTGTGGCTGTGGGAGCTGGACCGGTTCGGCGCGACGGTACGGGTGGACGAGGCGCTGGTGCGCTTCCAGTGGCCGAGCCCGGCGAACACCGGCCTCTGCCTGGAAACGGCCCTGCGCGGTCTCCTTTGCAGCTGTTGATCACGGTTCGATGTGCATTAAGCGGACATACCTCCACATAGGCCACGGGAGCGTCCCCACGTCTTTAGCATTTGCTGCGTGAGTGGAAGGCATGCGATATCGAGCACGGCCGGGTTCGCCGACCAGAACGGCCGGCGCAGGCGGGCATTCGTGATCGCGGCGGTGCTGCTCGGCACGCTGATGCTGGCCGCGGCCGCGATTCTGATCGGCGGCGCGTTCGGCACGACCAGGCTGGACGCGGTCGAGTGGCCGGAGCCCGGGAACGGCGCGCCCGAGAAGTCCGGGCCGGCCGCGACCGGGTCGAGCCCGACGCCGGCGGCGACGTTGGAGCGTGCCAGGTCGATCGCGCCCACGGTCTCGGCTTCGCCGGCTCCCCGGCGGACGGCGACCCCGGCACCCACGCGGTCCCGGACCGCGGGCGTGCGGCAGAGCCCGAGCCGGTCCGCCGCGCCGGCCACCTCCCGGGCGGCGACGCCGTCGCGATCCGCCACCGCACCGTCGCAGTCCGCCACCGCACCGACGCCGACCGAGGCCGAGCCGACCGCGCCCGGCAAGACGCGGCAGCCTCCGGGGCGGGACCCGGACAAGACGCCCGGCGGCAAGAAGTAACCCGGCCGGACACCCGCATGGCCTGATTTCTCGGCTCCAAGCTATGGAATGAAGCATTCCGTTCTGTTAGTATCGGAACAGAACAAGCCGTTCCGATACAGGAGGCAGAGATGACCGCCCTCGACATCCGGCCGGTGCAGGCGCCCGTCGAGCCGACGCCCTACAGGTGGCGCTGGCCCGCGCTCGCGGTGGTCCTCGCCGGCTCGGTCATGGAGCTGCTCGACGCCACCGTCACCAACATCGCGGGCCCCACGATGCGCGCCGAGCTCGGCGGCGGTGCCTCGCTCATCCAGTGGCTCGGGGCGGCGTACACGCTGGCCATGACCGCGGGGCTGCTGACCGGCGGACGGCTGGGTGACATCGTCGGCCGCAAGCGCATGTTCCTCATCGGGGTCGCCGGATTCACGGCCGGGTCGCTGATGTGCGCGCTCGCCTTCTCGCCCGAGACCATCATCGCGGCCAGGATCGTGCAGGGGCTGTTCGGGGCGGCCATGATCCCGCAGGGCATGGGGCTGATGAAGGAGATGTTCCCGCCCAAGGAGCTGGCGGCGGCGATGGGGCTGTTCGGGCCGGTCATGGGACTGTCCGCGGTGGGCGGGCCGATCCTGGCGGGCGCGCTCACCAGCGTCGACTGGCGGCTCATCTTCGTGATCAACCTGCCGATCGGCGCGGTGACCGCGCTGGCCGCGCTGCGTTTCCTGCCCGGCTCGCGGCCCGCCGGGGGTGTCCGGCTGGACCTTCCGGGGGCGCTGCTGGCCTCGGCGGGGACCGTGCTGATCGTGTTCCCGCTGGTGCAGGGTGGCGAGCAGGGGTGGCCGGCGTGGTCGTTCGCCATGATGGCGGCCTCGGGCGCGGTGTTCGGGCTCTTCGCCTGGTACGAGCGGCGCAGGGCCGCGCGCGGCGGTGACCCGCTGGTGGCGCCGAGCCTGTTCCGCAAGCGCGCGTTCGTGTCCGGCATGGCGACCGGGACCATCTACTTCGCCGCATTCGCCGGGGTCTTCCTGGTGATCGGGCTCTACACGCAGCTCGGCCTGGGATACTCCCCGCTCAAGGCGGCGCTGACCGGCGTTCCCTCCTCGCTCGGCATGATCGCGGGCATGGGCGTGGCGCAGGCCCTCCAACGGCACGGGCGCCGGGTCCTGCTGGGCGGCGCGGTGGTCATGGCGCTCGGCGTGGCCGGCCTGATCGCCGTCGCCGCGCCCGGCGTCTCCCCGTGGCAGCTGGCGCCCATGCTCGCGGTGACCGGCCTGGGCAGCGGGCTCATCATGACGCCGTACTTCGGCATCGTCATGGCCGCGGTCGAGTCCGGCGAGACCGGCTCGGCGTCCGGCACCCTGACCGCGCTACAGCAGGTCGGCGGGGCGCTGGGGCTGGCGCTGCTGGGGACGGTGTACTTCGGCACGGGCAGCGTGCAGGCCACGCTGGGCGTCGCGGCCGCGATGATCGCCGCCACCTTCGCGGTCGGGCTGCTGCTGCCCAAGCAGGCCAGGGAGGACGCGGACCTCGCGCACTGAGCACCGCGACACCTGGACACCGGCCGGCTCACTCGAGCCGGTCGGTGTCCCTTTTTCCCGCCTGTTCCATGCCGGCAAGCAGGTAGCCCAGGCCCTCGTCGAACGTGGCGTCCCAGTCGAGGGCGAGCCCATGCTCGGCGAGCGCCGGGTAGCGGTCTGCGCGTTCGCGCAGGAACGCGCCGGTGTCCTCGGCGTCGCGGTCCTGCCAGGTGACCTGCATGACGACCGAGCCCATGACGTAGTTGGACAAACTGTAGGCGGCGGCCGTGGGCGCGCCGAAGCCCGCGCCGATCAGGGTCCGGTAGAGGAAATCGGTGCGTTCCAGCGCGTTCGGGCCCATGAGCGGGCGGTCGAGGATGGTGGCCGACCATGGGTGGCGCAGCAGGGCCGCGCGCCAGCCGCCGATCAGCTCGCGTACCGCCGCCTGCCATCCGCCGGCCGGGCCCGGCAGTCGCACCTCGCCGAAGACGGCGTCCAGGGCCAGGTCCAGGACGTCGTCCTTGGTCTTGACGTGCCAGTAGAGGGTGGTCGAACCGGTGTCCAGCCGCTCGGCCAGGCGGCGCATGGTGAGCCGGTCCGCGCCCTCCTCATCGAGCAACGCGACCGCCTCCGCCACGATCCGCTCCAGCGTCAGCGTCTGCCTCGGCGCCTTTCGGGGGCGCGACCACACGTTCTCCACGGCCCCGATAATACGTTGTACGAGTCACCGGATCGATGGTCTAGTAGTAGAACGGGGATCGAGGGGAGGGACCGCCGTGGGGCACATCGAGGTGAGCGGGCTGACGTACCTGTTGCCTGACGGGCGGCCACTGCTGCTGGAGGCGTCGTTCAAGGTGGGCGACGGGGCCAAGGCCGCGCTCGTCGGGCCGAACGGCGCGGGCAAGACCACGCTGTTGCGGCTGATCGCGGGCGAGTTGCCGCCCACCGACGGCCGGATCACGAGCAGCGGGGGCATCGGCGTGATGCGGCAGTTCCTCGGCGAGGGCACCGTGCACGACCTGCTGCTGAACGTGGCCCCCCAGCGGATCCGGGACGCCACGGCGAGGCTCGCCGCGGCCGAGGCGGCGCTCGCGGCACGCGACGACGAGCCCGCCCAGCTGGCCTACGCCCAGGCCATCGCCGACTACGCCGACGTGGGCGGCTACGAGCTGGAGGTCGTGTGGGACGTGTGCGCGACCGAGGCGCTCGGCCTGCCGTATGAGGCGATCAAGGACAGGAGCCTGGCCACGCTGTCGGGCGGCGAGCAGAAGCGGCTCATTCTGGAGGCGCTGCTGCGCGGCCCCGACGAGGTGCTGCTGCTCGACGAGCCGGACAACTACCTGGACGTGCGGGCCAAGCAGTGGCTGGAGCGGGCGATCAGGGGCTCGGCCAAGACCGTGCTGCTCGTCTCGCACGACCGGCAGCTGCTGGCCGAGGCGGCCGACCGGATCGTCACCGTGGAGGGCCGCACAGTGTGGGTGCACGGCGGCGGGTTCGCGAGCTACGCCGAGGCGCGCAGGCGGCGCAGGGAGCGATTGGAGCAGCGGCGGCAGCGCTGGGAGGACGAGCGGGCCAGGTTGCGCCGGCTGGTGCACCTCCTGCGGCAGCGCTCGGCCAACAACGACGCGCTGGCGGGGGCCTACCAGTCGGCGGTGACGCGGCTGGAGCGGTTCGAGCGGGAGGGGCCGCCGCAGCGGGCGCCGAAGGAGCAGAACGTCCGCATGCGGCTGCGCGGCGGGCGCACCGGCAAGCACGCGGTGATCTGCGAGGAGCTGGAGCTGACGGGGCTGCTGCGGCCGTTCTCCACCGAGATCTGGTACGGCGAGCGGGTCGGCGTGCTCGGCCTGAACGGCACCGGCAAGTCACACTTCCTGCGGCTACTGGCCGGCGAGCCGATCGCGCACACCGGCTCGGCCCGCCTGGGCGCCAGGGTCTCGCCCGGCCACTTCGCGCAGACCCACCTGCGGCCCGACCTCAAGGGCCGGGCGGCCGCCGATGTCGTGATGGCCGAGCACGCCATGACCCGCAACGAGGCCATGGCCGCGCTGGCCCGCTACGAGCTGGCGCCGGTCGGCGGGCAGCCGTTCGAGACGTTGTCGGGCGGGCAGCAGGCCCGGCTGCAGATCCTGCTCCTGGAACTGTCGGGGGCCACGTTGCTGCTGCTCGACGAGCCGACGGACAACCTGGACCTGGCCAGCGCGGAGGCATTGCAGCGTGGGCTGGACGGGTATGAGGGGACGGTGCTGGCGGTCACGCACGACCGATGGTTCGCCGCCGATCTCGACCGCTACCTGATCTTCGGCGCGGACGGGCTCGTACGGGAGAGCGCCGAACCCCGGTGGGACCTTTAGCTGGAGACCCGGCGCAGGGCCGAGACCGTCATGGTCTCGTCGACCGCCTCGGGCGACAACACGTGGTCGAGCACCATGACCGCGCACCCGCTGATGCCCGCCGCCGCGCCGAGCCTGCTCGGCTCGATGCGCAGCCGCCGGGTGGCCAGGGCCGTGGAGCGGCGGTAGACGACCTCGCGGATGCTCGACACCAGCGGCCCGAACGCCTCCGCCACATCGCCGCCCAGCACCACCACCGACGGGTTGAGGATGTTGACCGCCCCGGCCAGCACCTCGCCGATCCTGCGCCCGGCCGTGCGCACCATGGCCATCGTCTGGGCGTCACCGGCTCGCACTAACGCCGTCACGTCCGCGATCGTCTTGACGTCCTTGCCGGCCGCGCGCAGGTCGCGCAGCAGGGCGGTGCCGCTGGCCACGGAGTCGACGCAGTCGGTGTTGCCGCAGCGGCACAACACGCCGCCGCCGTCCAGCACGGGGATGTGGCCGATCTCGCCCGCCGCGCCCAGCGCGCCGCGCAGGATGCCGCCGCCGGCGATCACGCCCGCGCCGATGCGGGTGGAGACCTTCACGAACATCAGGTCGTGCAGGTCGGGGTAGGCGCCGCGGTGCTCGCCGATGGCCAGCACGTTCACGTCGTTGTCCACGAGCACGGGGACGGGGAAGCGCTCGGCGACGATCGGCGGGATCACCACGCCGGTCCAGGAGGCCATCACGCGGGCGCTCTCCGTACGGCCCTGCGCGAACTCGACGGTGGCCGGCATGCCCATCCCGACGCCCCTGATCATCGAGCGCGGCCGGTCGCCGAGCAGCTCGTCCCAGGTGTCCATGAGCACCGGCAGCACGACGTCGGGACCCTGCTCCACGTCCATCGCGAACTCGCGCCCGGTCAGCTCCTGCCCGGCGAGGTCGCAGATCGCGACCCGGGTGCGGCTGGCGCCGAGCGCCGCCACCAGCACCACGCCGCCCGCGGCGTTGAACTCCAGCCGGACCGGCGGCCGCCCGCCCGTGGACGGGGCGTCGGTGCGCTCCACGACGAGACCGCGTTCCAGCAGCTCACCGACGCGCAGCTGCACCGCGGGGCGCGACAGGCCGGTCACCCGGCCGAGGTCGGCCCGCGTCACGGCCTCGCCTGAGCGGATGAGGCGAAGCATCTCGCCGCTGGTGGCGAGGGTCGCGGCGGTACGTCGTGGCATCGGCTAAGTGAACCACACGGGGTTAGGTAATGAAAAGTCAGAACTTTTTTATCTCAAATACCAAAACTCCGCTTGTCTACCACCCAAACTCTCGTTAGTGTCCGTTCTGTCCCTGCTTTGGTAGATCATCGGAGCCCCACACCGTGTCCACCCACCCGACAGCCACCCCCGCCCACACCGCCGATCTCGTCGTCTTCGGCGGGACCGGCGACCTGTCCATGCGCAAACTGCTCCCGGCGCTGTATCACAGCGACAGGGAGGGACGGCTCTCTCCGGAGACCCGCGTGATCGCGATGTCCAGGGGCGGCCTGACCGACGCCGACTTCCGTGGCAAGGTGGACGCCGAGGTACGCGCCCAGGTCCCGGTCGACGACCCGGCCGTGTGGGAGCGTTTCGTGGCCCGCCTGCACCACGTGTCGGTCGACGTCGGAGGGGCTGACACGTCCGGCTGGGACGCGTTGTCCGGCATGCTGGCCGGTTTCGAGTCGCGTGACCGGGTGTTCTACCTGGCCAGCCCGCCCCGCACGTTCGGCCCCTTCTGCCGGGAGCTGGCCGAGGCCGGGCTGGTGACGCCGCGCTCGCGTGTGGTGCTGGAGAAGCCCCTGGGCCACGACCTGCCGAGCGCGCAGGCGATCAACGACGAGGTCGGCGCGATCTTCGAGGAGCGCCAGATCTTCCGCATCGACCACTACCTGGGCAAGGAGACCGTCCAGAACCTGCTGGTCCTGCGCTTCGCCAACGCCTTCCTCGAGCCGATCTGGAACTCGCTCTGGATCGACCACGTCCAGATCACCGCCGCCGAGACCGTCGGCACGCCGGGCCGGCGCGGCTACTACGACCACGCGGGCGCGCTGCGCGACATGGTGCAGAACCACCTGCTGCAGCTCCTCACGCTGACCGCGATGGAGCCGCCGGCCCGCAACGACCGTGAGGCCATCCGCGACGAGAAGGTCAAGGTCCTGCAGGCGCTGCGGCCGATCGCGGGCACCGAGGTGGACCGCTTCACCGTGCGTGGCCAGTACGTCGGCGCGGGCGACATGCCGGGCTACCTCGACGAGCCCGGCTCGACGCCGCCGACCGAGGCCTCCGCGCGGGTGGAGACGTTCACCGCGATCCGGGCCGAGATCAAGAACTGGCGATGGGCCGGGGTGCCGTTCTACCTGCGGACCGGCAAGCGGATGCCGTACCGGCGCTCGGAGATCGTGGTGCAGTTCAAGGACGTGCCGCACTCCATCTTCCCCGGCGGCACGCCGAACCGCCTGGTGCTGCGGCTGCAGCCGGAGGAGGGCATCGAGCTGCACATCGTGGCCAAGGAGCCGGGCGCGGGCGAGGTGACGCTGAAGCCGGTGCCGCTGTCGCTGTCGTTCGGCAAGACGTTCACGACGCGGGTGCCCGAGGCGTACGAGCGGCTGCTGAGCGACGTGCTGGCCGGTAACCCGACGTTGTTCATGCGCCGCGACGAGGTGGAGGCGGCCTGGCGGTGGATCGACCCGATCCTGGACGTCTGGAAGACCGACCCCGCCCTGCCTGAGCCCTACCCGGCCGGAACCACCGGCCCCGCCGGAGCCCACGATCTGCTCGGCCGCAGCGGTCGCGCGTGGCACGAGGAGGAACTGTGAACACGGTCATTCAGGACGTTACCGACCGGATCATCGAGCGAAGCGCTGCCAGCCGCGCCACCTACCTGGCGCGGATCCGGCGCGAGGGCGAGGCCGCCAAGGCCAAGGGCCCGGCCCGGGCCCACCTCGGCTGCGCGAACCTGGCGCACGGCTTCGCTTCGGCGAACGCCGAGGACAAGCCGGCTCTGCGCGCTACGGCCAAGCCGGGCGTGGCGATCGTGACGAGCTACAACGACATGCTCTCCGCCCACGCGCCGTACGAGACCTACCCGCCGGAGCTGAAGGCCGCCGTGCGCCGGGCCGGAGGCGTGGCGCAGGTGGCGGGCGGCGTGCCGGCGATGTGCGACGGCATCACCCAGGGGCGGGCCGGCATGGAGTTGTCGCTCTACAGCCGTGACGTGATCGCCATGGCCACCGCCATCGCGCTGTCGCACGACATGTTCGACGTGTCGCTGCTGCTGGGCGTGTGCGACAAGATCGTGCCGGGGCTGTTCATCGGGGCGCTGCACTTCGGGCACCTGCCCGCGATCTTCGTGCCCGCCGGGCCGATGGCCTCCGGGCTGCCGAACAAGGTCAAGGCCCGCACCCGCCAGCTGTTCGCCGAGGGCAAGGTCGGGCGGGAGGAACTGCTCGACGCCGAGGCCAAGTCGTACCACTCCCCCGGCACCTGCACCTTCTACGGCACCGCGAACTCCAACCAGGCGCTCATGGAGGTCATGGGCCTGCACCTGCCCGGCTCGACGTTCGTCAACCCGCACACCGAGCTACGCCACGCGCTCACCGAGGCCGCCGGTCGCCGCGCGGTGGAGATCACCGCGCACGGGGCGGAGTACACGCCGATCGGCGAGCTCGTGGACGAGAAGGCGATCGTGAACGCCTGCGTCGCGCTGCTGGCCACCGGCGGCTCCACGAACCACACGCTGCACCTCGTGGCCATGGCGGCGGCCGCGGGCATCGTGCTGACCTGGGATGACTTCGCCCGCCTGTCGGGGGTCGTGCCGTCACTGACCAAGATCTACCCGAACGGCCAGGCGGATGTGAACCACTTCCGCGACGCCGGCGGCATGCAGGTGCTCATCGGCGACCTGCTCGACGAGGGGCTGCTGCACGGCGACGTCATGACGGTGGCAGGCCCGGGCCTGGACCGCTACCGCGAGGCGCCGTCGCTGGTGGACGGCGAGCTGGTGTGGGCGCCGGTGACCGGCGGCAGCAAGGACCTGGACGTGCTGCGGCCGGTGGCGAAGCCGTTCTCGGCCGACGGCGGGATCCACATGGTCGAGGGCAACCTGGGTTGCGCGGTCAGCAAGGTGTCGGCGGTCAAGCCCGAGCACCTGGTGATCGAGGCGCCGGCCAAGGTCTTCGACGACCAGCTCGATCTGCTGAAGGCGTTCGAGATGGGCGAGCTGGACGGGCAGGACTTCGTGGCGGTCATCCGCTACCAGGGGCCGAGCGCGAACGGCATGCCCGAGCTGCACAAGCTCACGCCGCCGCTGGCGGTGCTGCTCGACCGGGGTCAGCGGGTGGCCATCGTCACCGACGGGCGGATGTCGGGCGCTTCCGGGAAGGTGCCCGCGGCCATCCACCTGTCGCCCGAGGCGGCCGACGGCGGGCCGATCGCGCTGGTCCGCGACGGCGACGTGATCAGGCTCGACTCGGCGGCGGGCACGCTGGAGCTGCTGGTGCCGGCCGAGGAGCTGGCCCTGCGGGCGCCCGAGGGACGGCCGCTGAGCGACGCGCAGTGGGTCGGCACCGGACGCGAGCTGTTCGCGGCGTTCCGCCGGATGGCGGGGCACGCGGAGCAGGGGGCCGGGATCTTCGGGGTGAGCGGCGCCGAGTCGCCGCACCATGGCCCGGGGCTCGGCTTCCCGGCCGAGGCCGGCGCCTCCCACCTGGAGACGGGCACCCCGGTGGGCGCCAGCCCCGCCGGACTCGCCCGGTGACCGTGGTTCACACCCCCTCCTGGGGTGAGGTGAGCGGCCGTGGCATCCTTCGGTGTATGGCGAGCGATCTTGACGCCGCCCTGAGTGCCGGAGGTGTGTGATGAGTGCCTTTGACCTTCCGTGGCTCGTCGCCGACATCGGGGGGACCAACGCCAGGTTCGGCCTGGTCACCTCGCTGGGCGCGCGGCCCTCGCACGTCGCGGTCCTGGCGGGGGCCGACTACCCCACGCTCCCCGAAGCCGTGGCCGCCTACCTCGCGGAACACGCGGGCGGGGTGCGACCGGGGGCGGCCTGCCTCGCCGTGGCCGGGCCGATCGACGGCGACAGTTACCGGCTCACGAACTCCGCGTGGGCGGGGTCCGTACGCGATCTCGACGTGCCGTACGCGCGGCTGCTCAACGACTTCGAGGCGCTGGCCGTCTCGCTTCCGCACCTGGACGGCGACGACCTGGTGTCCCTGGGCGGGCCCGAGCTCGGCCACGGCGTCAAGGCCGTGCTGGGTCCCGGCACCGGGCTCGGCGTGGGCGGGCTGGTGCCGACCGAGCACGGCTGGACGCCGATCCCCGGCGAGGGCGGTCACGTCACAGTGCCGGTAGTGGACCGGCGGGAGCTGGAGATCGTCCGCGTGCTGCAGGCACAGGGCCTGCAGCACGTGGTGGCCGAGCACGTGTTGTCCGGTCCCGGCCTGGTCCGGCTGCACCGAGCGCTGGCCCAGGTGAATGGCGTCGGCGCGCCCGAGCTGACCGCCTCCGACATCGTGGCCAGGCTCGACGACTCGCTGTGCGCGGAGACGATCGAGGTGTTCTGCGGGATGCTGGGCAGCTTCGCGGGCAACGTGGCACTGACCCTCGGCGCGCGGGGTGGGGTGTACCTGGGTGGCGGAGTGCTGCCACGTATCGTGGAACGCGTGAGCACCAGCAGCTTCCGCACGCGGTTCGCCGCCAATCCCGACATGGCCGCATATCTGGCGGCGATCGGGACCGCTCTGATCGTGGCGCCCCAACCGGCGCTGACGGGCGCGGCCGCCTGGCTGAGCCAGCGTGCCCGCAGGGAGCTGGTGGGCTGACAACGACACCGGCCCCGCGCGGCCGGTGTTCGGTACTAGACGGCCTGTGAGAGGCCGATGAGGAGAAAAACCCATGAGCTTGCTCGATCTCGCCCCCGTGATCCCGGTCGTTGTGATCGAGGACGTCGAGACCGCCGTGCCGATGGCCCGGGCGCTGGTCGCCGGAGGGCTGCCGGTCATCGAGGTGACGTTGCGCACGCCGGTGGCGCGCGAGGCCATCGCCAGGATCGCCGACGAGGTGCCCGAGGCGATGGTGGGTGCGGGGACGATCCGCACCCACGACGACATCGCGGCGTCGGTGTCCGCGGGGGCGAGGTTCCTGGTCTCGCCGGGCACGACCCTGTCGCTGGTCGAGGCGATGGACTCGAGCGGGGTGGCATACCTGCCGGGGGCCTCGACCGTGTCGGAGGTGATGGCGCTGGTGGAGCGGGGGATCAAGGAGCTGAAGTTCTTCCCCGCGGAGGCCGCGGGCGGCGTGCCGTATCTGAAGGCGCTGGCGGGCCCCCTGCCGGACGTGCGGTTCTGCCCGACGGGCGGCATCCGGGTGAACACCGCGCCCGACTACCTGGCGCTGCCGAACGTGGGCTGCGTCGGCGGCACCTGGCTGACCCCGGCGGACGCGCTGGCCGCGGGCGACTGGGGGCGTGTGGAGAAGCTCGCCTCGGAGGCCGCCGCGCTCCGCTGAGCCCACCTGTTACGGCGCTGCCCCAACGCCGGCGGGCCGCGGCGTCAGCTCCAGATGGAGACGTGGATCGGGGGACGGAAGCGGTTGCGGGGAACGCCGTCCTCCGGGGCACGCATCACCTGGGTGGCCGCCGGGGTCGTGAGGAAGTCCAGGAACGTGCCCGCCGCCAGGGACCGGTTGGCGGGTTCCAGCGTCGTCGCGTACCAGTAGGCCGCGAACGGGGTGGCCGGGGTGTCGATGGCGACCAGCTCACCCCGGCGCACCTGTGAGGACACCAGGTGCGCGGTGGCGGGCGCGACCCCGGCGCCCTCGGCGGCCGCCTTCCAGGCCGCCGTCTGGTTCGCGAAGACCCGTACCTGCGACTCCGGCACCCGCAGCACCCGCAGCAGCCGGCCGGTGTCGCCGGCCGGGTCGGCGCCCGACGGGCCAACGAGCCAGTGGTCCCTGCGCCCACGCGGCGCGCCGACGACGATGAGCCGGCAGCGCAGCACGGGCCGGCTCACCAGCCCCGCCCCGCTCACCTGGGCGCCGAGCGCGACGTCGGCCAGGCGGCTGGACAGCAGCAGCGGCACCTCGGCCGTGCCCGCCACGCCGGTGGAGGCGTCCACCGACTTGCGCTGCGTGAACAGGCAGATCAGCGGACCGGCGACATATTCGGCCAGCCCGGCGTCCATGACCACGTGCAGCCCGGCGGGACGGCCGGGCCGGACCGCCGCGACCGCCTCCGCGCCCAGTGCGACCATCTGGGCGGCGATTCTCAGCAGCCGCCGCCCGCCCTCGGTCAGCACCATCCGGTCGCCTGACCGGATCAGCAGCGGGTCCCCGAGGTGCTTGCGCAGCTGGGCCAGCGACTGGGAGACCGCCGGCTCGCTCACGCCCAGCGCTCGGGCCGCCGCCTTGACGGATCCCAGCCGGGCGACGAAAACAAAAGCGCCGAGCTGGCCAAGTGTCACGCACCCCTTCATAGTTGGCCGAAGCGCATTAAGGAATCCCTTATTTGTGGATTGTCGCGACAAATCGGTAACAGCACTGTGCTCTCATGCAGGTTCCGGCGAAGTTCGAATACGAGAGAGCCGACAGCGTGCCGCACGCGATCGAGCTCCTGGCGCGGTACGGTCCCGAGGCCAGGGTCGTGGCGGGCGGGCACAGCCTCATCCCGATGATGAAGCTCCGCCTGGCCCAGCCCGAGGCGCTGATCGACATCAACGGGCTGGCCGAGCTGGGGCGGATCGCCGTGGAGGGCGACGAGCTGGCCATCGGCGCACTGGTACGGCACGCAGAGCTGCTCGACAGCACAATCGCAACCGACCTTTTCCCGATATTTCGGGACGCTGAGCGAGTTATTGCCGACCCGATAGTAAGAAATCGGGGGACCGTAGGGGGCTCATTGTGCCAGGGCGATCCTTCTGAGGATTTGTCGGCCGTCTTCTCGGCCTTACGGGCGTCAGCGGTCATCCATGGGCCGGGCGGCACGCGTACGGTGCCGATCCGCGCGTTCCACCGCGGCCCGTACGAGACCGCCGTCGGGGACGGCGAGCTGCTGATCCAGCTGCGCGTGCCGGTCACACCCGGCACCGGCAGCGCGTACGCGAAGGTCGAGCGGCGCGTCGGTGACTGGCCCGTGGCGGCGGCCGGAGCGGTGATCACCGTGCGGGACGGCGTGATCGCGCAGGCGGGCATCGGGCTGACCGCGGTCGGCGCCGAGCACTTCTGCGCCCCTGAGGCCGAAGCCTTCCTCCAGGGCGAGGCGCCGGGCGAGGAGGCGTTCGCCGAGGCGGCCAGGATCGCGGCCGAGCACTGCGAGCCGCACGCCGACCAGCGCGGCCCCGCCGACTACAAGCGCCACCTGGCCGCCGAGCTGACCAAGCGGGCACTGGCCACGGCGCATCTGAATGTCGCCGGGTCCGCGACAGAAGGGAGGATCTGAGATGCGGATCACGGTGACGGTGAACGGGCAGCCGCACACGAGAGAGGTCGAGCCGAGGCTGCTGCTCGTGCACTTCCTGCGCGACGAGCTGAGCCTGACCGGCACCCACTGGGGCTGCGACACCTCCAACTGCGGCGTCTGCACGGTGCAACTGGACGGCGTGCCGGTCAAGTCGTGCACGGTGCTGGCGGTCATGGCCGACGGCCACGAGGTGACCACGGTGGAGGGGCTGGAGCGGGGCGGCGAGCTGGACGCGGTGCAGAAGGGGTTCGTGGAGTGCCACGGGCTGCAGTGCGGGTTCTGCACACCGGGCATGCTGCTGACCGCGCGCGCACTCCTCGACCGCGTGCCCGACCCCGACGAGGCCCAGATCCGCGAGGCCATCTCGGGACAGCTGTGCCGGTGCACCGGCTACGAGAACATCGTCCGATCCATCAGGTGGGCGGCGGAGGCCAAGCAATGAGCTACGGACGCATGCACCGCAAGGAAGACGCCCGGTTCATCCGGGGGCGCGGGAACTACACCGACGACGTGCGGCTGCCCGGCATGCTGTACGGCGCCATCCTGCGCAGCCCGCACGCCCACGCCAGAATCGTCTCCATCGACACGAGCGCCGCCGAGGCCCTCCCGAAGGTCAAGACCGTCATCACCGGGCAGACGCTGGCCGGGCTCAACCTGGCCTGGATGCCCACACTGTCGCAGGACACGCAGGCGGTGCTCGCCACGGACAAAGTGCGCTTCCAGGGCCAAGAGGTCGCGTTCGTGGTGGCCGAGGACCCCTACTCGGCACGGGACGCGCTGGAGCTGATCGACGTCGAGTATGAGCCCCTCGACGCGGTCATCGACGCCAGGAAGGCCCTGGAGCCCGACGCGCCGGTGATCAGGGATGACCTTGAGGGCCGTACCGGCAACCACATCTTCGACTGGGAGGCGGGCGACAAGGCGCGCACCGACGCCCTCTTCGAGCAGGCGGAGGTCACGGTCGCGCAGGACATGCTCTACCCGCGCGTGCACCCCGCGCCGCTGGAGACCTGCGGCGCGGTCGCCGACTTCGACAAGGTCACCGGCAAGCTCACCGTCTGGTGCCCGACGCAGGCTCCGCACGCGCACCGCACGTTGTACGCGATGGTGGCCGGGCTGCCGGAGCACAAGATCCGGGTGATCTCGCCGGACATCGGCGGCGGCTTCGGCGGAAAAGTCGGGATCTATCCGGGGTATGTCTGCGCGATCGTCGGCTCCATCGTCACCGGCCGCCCGGTCAAGTGGATGGAGGACCGCTCCGAGAACCTCATGAGCACCGCCTTCGCCCGCGACTACCACATGCACGGCGAGATCGCCGCGACCCGCGACGGCAGGATCCAGGCGATCCGGGTGAAGGTGCTGGCCGACCACGGCGCGTTCAACGGCACCGCGCAGCCGACCAAGTTCCCCGCCGGGTTCTTCCACGTCTTCTCCGGCTCGTACGACATCGAGGCCGCCCACTGCGAGGTCACCGGCGTCTACACCAACAAGGCCCCCGGCGGTGTGGCCTACGCCTGCTCCTTCCGCGTCACCGAGGCCGTCTACCTGGTCGAGCGCATGGTCGACGTCCTGGCCGACGAGCTGAGCATGGACCCGGCCGACCTGCGGATGCGCAACCTGCTCAGGCCCGAGCAGTTCCCGTACCACTCCCCCACCGGCTGGGAGTACGACTCCGGCGACTACCCCAAGGCGCTGCGCCTGGCCATGGACATGATCGGCTACGACAAGCTCCGCGCCGAGCAGGCCGACAAGCGGGCCAGGGGCGAGCTGATGGGCATCGGCGTCAGCTTCTTCACCGAGGCCGTGGGCGCGGGCCCGCGCAAGCACATGGACATCCTGGGCCTCGGCATGGCCGACGGGGCCGAGCTGCGCGTGCACCCGACGGGCAAGGCCGTGCTGCGGGTGTCGTGCCAGTCGCAGGGCCAGGGCCATGAGACGACGTTCGCGCAGATCGTCGGGCAGGAGCTGGGCATCCCGGCCGACGACGTGGAGGTCGTGCACGGCGACACCGACCAGACGCCGTTCGGCCTCGGCACGTACGGCTCCCGCTCCACCCCGGTCTCCGGCGCGGCGACCGCGATCGTGGCCAGGAAAGTGCGCGATCGGGCCAAGATCGTGGCGGCGGCCATGCTGGAGGCCGCGCCGGACGACCTGGAGTGGGCCGACGGCAAGTGGTCGGTCGTCGGCGACCCGGCCTCCGGCAAGTCGATGGCCGAGATCGCTCTGGCCGCGCACTCGAACCTGGAGCTGCCCGAGGGGGTGGAGGGCCATCTGGACGCGGTGACCGTCTACAACCCGCCGAACCTGACGTATCCGTTCGGGGCGTACATCTGCGTCGTGGACGTCGACCCCGGGACGGGGCAGGTGAAGGTGCGCAGGTTCGTGGCGGTGGACGACTGCGGGGTGCGGATCAACCCCATGATCGTCGAGGGGCAGATCCACGGCGGGCTGGCCGACGGGGTCGGGATGGCGCTCATGCAGGTGATGGCGTTCGACGAGGACGGCAACCACCTCGGAGCGTCGTTCATGGACTACCTGCTGCCGACCTCGATGGAGTGCCCGTCGTGGGAGCTGGGCGAGACCGTGACGCCGTCGCCGACGCACCCGATCGGGGCCAAGGGCGTGGGCGAGTCGGCCACGGTGGGCTCCCCCGCGGCCGTGGTCAACGCCGTGGTGGACGCGCTGGGGCCGTACGGGGTGCGGCACGCGGACATGCCGCTCACTCCGGCGAACGTGTGGCGCGTCATCAACGGCGACCCGTTCCGCACGGACCTGGCCATCCCATGAGCGAATTCCTCGGTATGCCGGCGACCCGCAAGCGGGCGCCGGCCGCCCTGGACGTCCAGGCCAGGGTGGCGGAGCTGCGGTCGGGGCGGGAGCCGTACGTGCTGGCCACCGTCGTGCGCGCGCAGCGGCCGACCAGCGCGAAGGCGGGCGACCGCGCGCTGGTGCTGCCCGACGGCACGATCGAGGGGTTCGTGGGCGGCGTCTGCGCCGCTGACACGGTGCGGGCGCAGGGCTTGCGGCTGCTCGAGCTCCGCCGGCCGCCGGGACGGACCACGCTGCTGCGAATCACCCCGGAAGCCGGCGAGCCGCACGAGGAGGAGGGCCTGGTGGCGGTGGGCCAGCCCTGCCTGTCCGGCGGCACGCTGGAGATCTTCCTCGAGGCGGTGCTCCCGCCCGTCCTGGTCCACGTGTACGGCGACAGCCCCATCGCCCGGGCCTTCGCCGCCGTGGGCAGGGCGATGGGCTACCAGGTGGAGGCGGACGCGGGTGCGGCGATCGCCGACGACACCGCGGCCGTGCTCGTCGCCTCGCACGGCGTGGGCGAGGAGCCGGTGCTGCGTGCCGCGCTGGCCAAGGACGTGCCGTACGTGGCGCTGATCGCCAGCCGCAGGCGCGGCGCGGCGGTGCTGGCGGGTGTGGAGGGAGGTGAGCGGGTGCACGTTCCGGCGGGTCTGGACATAGGGGCCAGAACGCCTGGTGAGGTGGCGGTGTCGGTGTATGCGGAGCTGATCAGCACGCGTTGATCAGGGGTATTCGGAAGCGCGGCGGCCGGGTAGGGCAAGAGATGGAAAAGCCACAGCCTCGGGGACCCCCTCCTGCTCCCGGAGAGCGAAGGGACATTGATGCTCACGCAAACGGCCAGCCAACCACCGCAGCTCATCGACGATCGCCCGGTGTCGCAGCCGGGGAGCCTCGAGAGGGGGATCGACATCCTCCTCGCGCTGAGCGCGGCCTCGAGACCGGTCAGCCTGGCGCAGCTGTGCCGCAGCACGGGCCTGCCCAAGTCGACCGCGCACCGGATCCTGGGCGTGCTGTGCTCGCGCGAGCTGGCCACCCGGGTGGGAAACGGCTACCTGCCCGGCGCGTTGCTGGAGACGATGGCGGGCCTCGCCCGCGCCCGGGTGCCCGGCACCCGGCGGGTCGTGCTGCCGTACCTGCAATATCTGTACGAGACCACGCGGCAGACGGTGAACCTGGCCGTGCCCTCCGGCCTGGAGGCCCGTTACGTCGAACGGCTCTACGGCCACAACCGGGTCTGCTCCCCCTCCGACGGCCTGGACCGGGCGCCGCTGCACTGCACGGCGACCGGCAAGGCGTTGCTCGCGTTCGACCCGAGGCTGCGTGAGGATGTGCTGGCGCGCGGCTCGTTCGAGCGCATGACGCGCCGGACGATCATCAGCCTGGCGGGGCTGGAACGCGAGCTGGCCCAGGTGCGCCGGCACGGCCTGGCGTACGCGCAAGAAGAGTTCGTGGAGGGCGTGGTCTGCGTGGCGGCCCCGGTGTTCGGTCCTGGCGGCCGCATCTGCATGTCCCTGGGGGTGGCCGCGCGCGCCCACGCGGTGCCGCTGGGCAAGCTGGGCATCGCCGTGCGCGGGGCCGCCCAGGCCATCTCCGCCGCCCTCCTCGGCGTGTAGACGTTCCGGTCACTGGAACGCTCCATCGCTCCGCGACCGCAAGCGTTCCAGTGACCGAAACCCGTGATTGCGGGCGCCTCGCCGCAGCGATCACATCAGGGGCATGAATGTCCTTCCCGCCACGGCCATCCAGGAGGCGTCATCGGCCCGCCCCGCCGCAGGCGTCCAGGCGCAGGTCGAGCGGCGGGTCGCGGGTGCCTAGGGGCCTGCCCAGGGCGACCGCGCTGGAGAGCCTGCGCCTCGCGGCCGCCCTCGTGCCCCCGGGCGCGCCACACGTGGCAGCCGGGCGCGACCTGCTGCGCGGCGGACCCCTGCTGGCCGACCTCGAATCCCGGTACGGCGGCCGCCCCGTGCTGGTCCGCGGCCCGAGAGGCCCGGCGCTGCTGGTGCTGTCCCAACGAGACGCGCTGCGCGTGCTGGAGGACGAGCGGGGCGCCTACGCGCCGGCCCGTGACGAGCGCCGGCTGAGCCTGCCGACGGACGTCCTGCGCCCGGCGTTCATCGAGATCGCCCGCGAGGAGGCCGCGGAGCTGGCCGACGGCGTGGTGGGCTACGAGCGGCTCGACGCCCGCTGGCAGCGCGTGGCCAGGCGCTGCGTGTACGGCGACGGCGCGGCCGGCGACGAGGAGCTCACCACCCTGCTGGCGCGGCTGGGCAGGCACCAGGCGGGGCGCCGCCAGGAGATCCTGTCCGGCCGCTACGACGCGCGGATCCTCGACCACCTGCGCCGAGCCGAGCCGGGCAGCGTGGCCGGCCTGATCGCCGAGACCTCCGGCGAGGCGGAGTCGCGCCGGCTCATGCAGGCCGCGTTCTGGCTGATGGGGCTCGGCGTCGCCGCGACGGGCCTCATGCAGACGCTGGCGTTGCTCGCCATCCACCCGAGTCATCGAAAGGCGGCCCGCGCGGACTCCCAGCATTTGCGGGCCTGCCTGCGCGAGGCACTGCGCCTGTGGCCGCCGGTCCCCGCACTGTCCCGGGTCACCACCGTGAGCACCGAGTGGTGCGGCACCACCGTGCCCGCGGGCACCACCGTGCTGGTGCCGCTCGCCGCGCACCAGCGCAGCGCGCGCCTGCCGTACGCGAACACGTTCGCGCCCGAGATCTGGCTCGACGGCACCGCGGCGGGCCATTGGTGGGCCCGGCCGGGCTGCGACGGCGTGCACCTGACGCTCGCGGTCGGCACGGCCTTCCTGGGCGGCATGTTGCGGGCCGCCCGCCCCAAGCCGATCGGGCGGCTGCTCTCGCCGCACCGGCCGCTCCCGTACACGCTCAACGTCTCGCGGCTGCGGGTGAGGATGCGCCCGGCCCGCCGCGGACCCGCTCAGCCCTGAGGGGTCCCTGGTCAAGACCAGTGGCCGACGTAGAGGCCCGTCCTCCGTTAGAGTCTGGGGTACAAACGGGATGCCGGGCGGCGGACGGTTCGGGGTTAGGGGCCGGGGGGAGGAACGGTTCGCGTTGAGACGCGATGACGACGGCGAGAGGACGGCGACATTGGGGCGCTCCGCAGGCACTCCGCTGGAGCCGGAAGACCCGCCGGCGATCGGCCCCTATGAGCTGGTCAGCCGTCTCGGCTCCGGCGGCATGGGGGTGGTCTACCTCGCCAAGTCCGCCGATGGGCCGCGGGTGGCGCTCAAGGCGATCCGCAGGGACTTCACCGCCGACCCGGTCTACCGTGCGCGTTTCCACGAAGAGGTGTCCAACGCGCGCAAGGTGGCCTCGTTCTGCACGGCGCGGGTGCTCGACCACGGCGAGGACCGGGGCGTGCTCTACCTCGTCACCGAATACATCGACGGCATCTCGCTGGAAGATCACCTGATCGAGCACGGGGCGCTGTCGCCGTCCGTGCTGCACGCGGCCGCCGTCGGCGTGGCGGCCGCGCTGACCGCGATTCACGCGGCGGGGCTGGTGCACCGCGATCTCAAACCGGCCAACGTCATGCTGACGCTGGCCGGGCCGCGGGTGATCGACTTCGGGCTGGCCCGGTCGACGCATGTCGACTCCCGGCACACGAACGCCGGCATGGTCATGGGTACACCCGGATGGATCGCTCCCGAGCAGGTCTTCGAGGGGCGGACCAGCCCGGCGGGAGACGTGTTCGCGTGGGGGTCGCTGATCGCGTACGCGGGGCTGGGCGGGCACCCGTTCGGCGAGGGGGACGCCTACGTGATGGCGGCCCGGGCCCGTACGGCGCCGCCCGATCTGCGGGGGTTGCCCACGCCGCTGGACCGGTTGGTAGCGGCGGCGATCCACCCCGACCCGGCGCGCCGGCCTACGGCGAGGCAGCTGCTGCTGGAGCTGGTGGAGGCGGCCGACGAGCCGGCGGCGCAGCTGGCCGCGACCAAGCATCTGACGAACGCGTGGAATCCGTCGGAGTTCGCACCACACCCGGACGCCCGCCCGCCGCACCCGGACGCCCGTGCCGGGCAGGCGCCACCGCATCACGACAGCCGTGTCCCGCAGGCCGCACCGCATCACGACAGCCGCGCGCCGCAGGCCGCACACCATCCTGAAGCGCACAACCCCCAAGGGTCCTCGCACGCAGAGGCGCGCAGCGCTCTGGGGCCTCCGGCCGAGCGCACGGGTCCCACGCCGGTGACCTCCCGCGGGCCGCAACCGTCGCCGGCCGAGCGCACGGGGCCGACGCCGGGCACCGGCCGGGGACCGCAGCCGCCACACGCCGACCGCACCGGACCCGTACCAGGCGCAGTGCCCCAGCCGCCACACGCCGACCGCACCGGACCCGTGCCAGGCGTAGGACCCCAGCCGCCGCATGCCGAGCGCACCGGGCCGCTCCCCGGAACCGGGCGGGGACCGCAGACGCACGGGCGGGGTGGGCAGGCCCGGCATCCCGAGCGGAGCATGCCGCGGCCGGGCGGGCGAGGGCCGCTCCCCCACCACGCCACGACGGGCCAGGGGCCGTTGCCCGGCTACCGGCCCGCCCGCCCGAAGCGGGGCGTGTTCGCGGGCTGCCTCACCGCCCTGGTCATAGCGGCCGTGCTGCTGGTGCTGCTGCTGGCCGCGCTGGCCTGGTTATTCCGCGAAACTCCGGCCGGCGCGGACGGCCCGGTGGAGGATGGCAAGCTGCGGTTCGCGGTGACGAGCACGAAGTGCCCCAAGCCCGCCAAGGCCGCGACGACGCGCACCTGCCAGATCGGGGTGAAGGTCAACAACATCGGCCACGAGGCCAGGGTGCTCTACCCGGGCCAGCAGAAGCTGATCGACGAGGACGACATGCCGCACGGCGGCACCAAGCTGCTCGACAAGAGCGGCAAGGAGATCACGCCGATCCGCATCGAGGCAGGCGGCGCGTTCACCGGCACGCTGGTGTTCGAGGTGCCGAAGAACCTGCAGCCCACGGGCCTGGAGGTGCACGACTCCGGGCTGAGCGCGGGAGCCAGGGTCAACCTGGGTTCCTGACCCCCGCCTGGGCGAGCCTGGCCAGCAAGGCGGTGACGCGCTGGCCGGCGGCTTCGGCGCCGCCGGAGGTCAGCGCGGAGCCCATGCCGCAGGCCACGGCGCCGGCCGCGATCCACTCCGGCGCGTTGTCGAGGGTGACGCCGCCCGTGGGGATGGCGGGAACCTGAGGCAGCGCGGCCCGTACGTCGCGCAGCCAGGACGGCGACACCGCGGACGCCGGGAAGATCTTCACCGCGTCCGCACCTTCCTCCAGAGCACGGACGATCTCGGTCGGGGTGGCCACGCCGGGGAAGACCGGCACACCGTAGCGGTGGCCGGCGCGGATCACCTCGGGATGCAGGTTGGGCGAGACCAGGAAGCGCGCGCCGGACTCCACGGCGGCGCGGGCCGCGGCGGCGTCGAGCACGGTGCCCGCGCCGACGAGCGCCTCGGGCCGCTGCTCGGTGAGCCGGGCGACGGCGGTGAGGGCGCGCGGCGTGGTGAGCGCCACCTCCACGGCCCGCAGCCCGGCGTCCAGCACGGCCTCGGCAGCGGCCACCGCCTCCCCGGGCCCCGCGGCCCTGACGATCCCGAACACCCGCTGCTCGGTGACGGCCTGGACGATCTCCCAGCGGAACATGATTTCCCTTCTCATGGTCTACAGTCCGGCGCCGGCGGCGAGCGCTCTTCCCACCTCGGCGAACCCGCCAACGGTGCACGCTCTCTCCGACTCGGCGAACCCGCGCCAACGGTGCACGGTCTCCCCGCCGCGATGATCGCGCCCTAACGGTGCACGGTCTCCCCCGCCGAGGTGAACGCGGCCAGCGCACGGTCCAGGCCCGTCCGGTCGGGCAGCCCGTCGGTGTCGTTGGCGCACTGCACCACGAGCGCCGCCACGGCCGCCCCCTCGCGCAGGCAGGTCTCGTACGGCATCCCGCGCAGCATCCCCGACAGGAACCCGGCGGCGAACGCGTCGCCCGCCCCCACGGGGTCGGTCACGGGCACCGGGAACGCCTCCTGACGCAGGCCGGCGCAGCTGGCCGACTTGTCGCGGTGCTTGACGACGGCGAGCCCGGGCAGCCCGGCCGGGTCCACCTGGAGCAGCTCCAGCTCGTCCTCACCGGCGAACACCACGTCGGCGCGGCCCATGAGCGGCGCGACCCGCTCCCGCCACCGATCGGGCGGGCCGAGCTTGAGCCGGACGTTCGGGTCGAAGGAGATCGTGGCGCCCGCGTCCCTGGCCAGGTCGAGCAGCCGGAGCGTGGCGAGGTGCGCCGCGTCCGACAACATCGGCGTGATGCCGGTGACGTGGACGAGCCGGGCGCCATCCACCATCTCGGGCGTCAGCTCGCCGGGCGCCAGCCGCGAGGCGGCCGAGCCGGCGCGATAGTACTGGACGTCGATCGCCCTGGACGGGTGGCTGTCGCGCAGCAGCAGCCCGGTGGGGACGTGCGGGTCCACGACGGCGTGGCGCGTGTCGATGCCGTCGGCGCGGAGCATGGCCAGCACCGACGCGCCCGCCGGGTCCGCGCCCACCCGCCCGAGCCAGCGCACCTGGTGGCCCAGCCTGGCCAGGCCGGCGGCCACGTTCGACTCAGCGCCCGCGATCGAGCGGCGGAAGGCGGTGGCCCGCTCGAGCGGGATGCCCGGCTCGGCCAGCATCAGCAGCATCGCCTCACCGCACACCACAACGCTCACGAACGGACTCCTCGCAAATCAATGGATCATGCGTCCCAATAGTTGTATCAAATCACGTTTGTCCTGCGGCGAGAGACTCCCTTGACCGCATGGCGCCCGTGGGGAACGCTGAAGCGGAAACCGTGGGCCGGGGGGCGCCGGGGGGATCGAGCGTGAGGCGTCCATTCATCACCTTGCTGGCCGCCAACGCACTCTCCGTCACCGGGACCATGCTCTCCATGCTGGCCGTGCCGTGGTTCGTGCTGGAGAGCACGGGGAGCGCGGCGCTCACGGGGCTGGCGGCGTTCTCGACCACGTTCCCCATCGTCGTCTCGGCCGCGTTCGGCGGGACACTGGTGGACCGGCTGGGATCGCGCGGCGCGAGCGTGTTGTCCGACGTGGCGAGCGGGCTCGTCGTCCTGGCCATGCCGGTGCTGTCGTGGACGACGGGGCTGTCGTATCCGGCGCTGCTGGGGTTGCTCTTCGTGCGATGGCTGCTGGCCACGCCCGGGGAGACGGCACGCAAGGCCATGGTTCCCGAGCTGGCGGCGCTCGGGCCGGTGCGCATCGAACGGGCGGTGGCGGCGTACGACGGCGTCTACCGGGGCGCGGCGATGGTGGGCGCGCCGCTCGCCGGCGTGCTGATCGTCTGGCTCGGGGCCAGTGCGTTGCTGGTCGTCGACGGGGTCACGTTTCTGCTGTCCGCGGCTCTGATCCGCGGCGGGGTCCCACGATCGGGAGGCGGCGCGGGACAGGGCGGCTATCTGAGCGATCTGCGCGACGGGGTGGCGTTCCTGTGGCGGGACCGGCTGCAGATGAGCGCGACCACGATGATCGTGGTCGTCAACATGCTCGACACGGGCGTGACGCAGGTCCTGCTGGCGTTGTACGCCCGGGACGTGACCCACGATCCTCGCGCGTTCGGCCTGCTCGCCGGCGCGGTCGGAGCGGGCGCGCTGGCCGGGACCGTCGTCTACGGCGCCGCCGGCCGGCGATTACCCCAGAGGCTGACCTTCGGGGCATGCTTCCTGATCGCCGGAGTGCCTCGGGTGCTGATCCTGGCCCTCGGCGCCCCGTTGCCCGTCGCCCTCGGCGTCACCGCGCTGTCCGGCCTCGCCGCGGGCGCGATCAATCCCATTCTCGGCGTGCTGCAGTATGACCGGATCCCGGCCCGCCTGCGGGCGCGGGTGCTCGGCACCATGACGGCCGCCGCCTACGCGGGCATGCCGTTCGGCGGGCTTCTGGCGGGCTCGCTCACGGAGCTGACCGGTCTGACGGCCACCCTGTACGCATTCACCGCCGTCTACGTGCTGGCGTCCATCCCGCCGTTCGCCGGCCGAGCCTGGCGGGAGCTGGACCACGACGGACCGGCCGGCGTCAAGCGGCGGCGGACCGGCTCAGGAGGAGGGACTCCGTGATCGGGGACTCGTGGGTGCCGGCGGCCGTGCAGGCGTGTGCCCCAGCGATCGAGCCCAGCCTGACGCACTCCTCCAGCTTCCTGCCGCGCAGCGTGCCGTACAGGAAGCCGGAGACGAACGCGTCGCCCGCACCGTTGCTGTCGGCCACCGGCCCGGGAAGCGGGGCGGCGGGGAAAGCCCGCAGCCCGGCCTCGCGGGTCAGCACCAGGCATCCGTCCGCGCCGAGCGTGCACACGACGGTGCGGGCTCGGCCGCGGCCAAGGACGTCGCCCATCACGACCGCCGGGTCCTTGAGCGCGGCGGCCGACAGGAACACCAGGTCGGAACGGTAGGCGAAGTCCTTGTGGTAGGTGTTGACGCCGTCCCAGTCGTGCAGGTCCGTGGAGATCGGCACGCCGTCCAGGTCGGGGTAGACGTGGCGGCAGAAGTCCATGATCGACACGTGGACGTGCCTGGCCCGGACGTCCGCGTACAGCTGCCTGGGCAGGCGCTCGCCGGGCGTGACCTTGGCATCGTAGAAGGAGGTGCGGCGGCCGTCGGGACCTACGAGCAGCACGCTCCTGCGCGTGCCCGCCTCGGCCGGCCCCCAGGAGCAGTCGAGGTCGCGCAGCGCGTGGCGGAGCAGCGCGCCCTGCGGGTCGTCGCCGATCAGGTCGGCGAACGCGACGTCCAGCCCGAGCGCGTGGCAGCCGAGCGCCACCCCCGCGCCGGTGTTGCCGATCCTGTCGACGACCGGCGGCACCTGGTAGGTGTCCTTGTACGGCAGCGGCAGCTCGGGCACGTAGACGGTCGTGTCGACTCCGGCACCGCCGAGGACCAGAATGTCCGTGTTCATTGCCTCACTCCGTGAGGCGGGCTCGGTCGCCATACGCCGGTCACCGGTTGACCAGCGGGCCCGAGCCGGTGGAGCCGCGGACCACCAGCTCCGGCTGGAAGATCAGCTCGACGTGCTTGGTGGGTGCGCCGCTGACCTCCTCGAGCAGCGTCTGCACGGCCGCAGAGGCCATGGCGCCGATCGGCTTGCGCACGGTGGTCAGCGGCGGGTCGGTGAACGCGATCAGCGGCGAGTCGTCGAACCCGACCACGGACACCTCCCCCGGCACCGACAACCCCTTTTCCCTGCAGGCGCGGATCGCGCCGAGCGCCATCAGGTCGCTGGCGCACACGATGCCGGTGCAGCCGCGGGTGAGCAGCTGGGCGGCGGCCGCCTGCCCGCCCTCGACCGAGAACAACGAGTGCGCGATCAGGTCGTCCACGTCGGCCGTGCCGAGCAGGTGCGCCATGACCTGCTTGAAGCCCTCGATCTTCCTGATCACCGGCACGAACCTGCGCGGCCCCAGCGCCAGCCCGATGCGCTCGTGACCGAGGTCGACGAGGTGCTGCACGGACAGCCGCACGGCCATGCGGTCATCGGGCGAGATGAAGGGCGCGTCGATGTGCTCGCTGTAGCCGTCGACCAGCACGATCGGCAGCCCGCGGTCGACCAGGCGGGTGTAGCGGTCCATCCGCGCGGTCGTGTCGGCGTGCAGGCCCGACATGAAGACGATGCCGCTCACCCCGCGATCCACGAGCAGCTCGGTGAACTCGTCCTCGGGCGCGCCGCCGGGCAGCTGCGTGCACAACACGGGCGTGTAGCCGTGCTGGGTCAGCGCCTTCTCGATGGCCTGCGCGAACGCCGGGAAGATCGGATTGTCCAGCTCGGGCGTCACCAGGCCGACCAGTCCGTTGCTGCGCTGCCGCAGCCGGGGCGGGCGCTCGTAGCCCATGAGGTCGAGCGCGGTCATCACCGCCTGGCGGGTGCCCGCGGAGACCCCGGGTTTGCCGTTGAGCACCCGGCTGACCGTGGCCTCACTCACCCCGGCCTGGGCGGCGATGTCGGCAAGGCGAGCGTGACCATTCATGGGCCACACTTTACTTTCAACCAGACCGCCGAATCCGCTGCTCCAGGCTCATTCGAGGCCAGCAGCACCTCGCCGTCGAGACCGAAGTCCACGGGTGTCTCCGTGAGGTTGACGGCGCACACCAGATCGCCCCGGGAGAAGACCAGCGTGCCCTCGGGAGAGTCGTGCCAGGTCAGGTCCCCGTCGAAGGAACGCCGCAGCCGCAGCGCGGCCCGGTAAAGCTCGAGCGTCGAGCCGGGGGCGCCCTCCTGGGCCTCCACGCTCAGCTCGGCCCACTCCGCCGGAATCGGCAGCCACGGGTTCGCCCACCCGGCCTCCGGGTCGCGGCGCGTCCAGGGCAGCGGCACCCGGCAGCCGTCGCGGCCGCTGTCGGGATCGCGCAGCCGCTGCGGGTCGAGGCACACCTCGGGCGGCAGGTCGAGCACCTCGGGCAGGCCCAGCTCGTCGCCCTGGTAGACGTAGGCCGAGCCGGGCAGTGCGAGGGTCAGCAACGCGGCCGCGCGGGCCCGGTCCAAGCCGCCGTAGCGGGTGACGTGCCGCTTGACGTCGTGGTTGGACAACACCCAGGTGGTCGGCGCGCCCACGGACGCGGCGGTGGCCAGCGAGGAGTCGATCACCTCGCGCAGCTCGGCGGCGTCCCACGGCGCGAACAGGTAGTGGAAGTTGAACGCCTGGTGCAGCTCGTCCGGGCGGACGTACATGGCCAGCCGCTCGGGCGTGGGCGCCCACGCCTCGGCCACGCCGATCCGCTCGCCGGGATAGGAGTCGAGCACGCGGCGCCAGGCCCGGTGGATCTCGTGCACGCCGTCGTTGTCGAAGAACGGCACCGGCTCCCTGCCGACCATCCTGGCCTGGTTTCCCTTGCCGATGTCGGGCAGGCCGGCCGGCTTGACCATGCCGTGCGCCACGTCCACCCGGAAGCCGTCCACGCCCAGGTCGAGCCAGAAACGCAGGATCGACTCGAACTCGCCGCGCACCTCGTGGTCGTCCCAGTTGAGGTCCGGCTGGGCGGGGTCGAACAGGTGGAGATACCACTGCCCGTCCTCCACCTGAGTCCAGGCCGGGCCGCCGAAGATCGACTCCCAGTCGTTCGGCCGGTCGCGGAAGATGTAGCGATCCCGCCGCTCGCCGCGCAACGCCTGCTGGAACCAGGGATGCGCGGCGGAGGTGTGGTTGGGGACGATGTCCACGATCACCCGCAGCCCCTGCTGGTGCGCCTCGTCGATGAGCGCCTTGGCGTCGGCCAGAGTGCCGAACAGGGGGTCGACGTCGCGGTAGTCGGACACGTCGTAGCCGAAGTCGGCCATCGGCGAGCGGTAGAAGGGCGTCAGCCAGACGGCGTCCACGCCCAGCCCGGCCAGGTACGGCAGGCGATCGCGAATGCCGATCAGGTCACCGACGCCGTCGCCGTCTCCGTCGGCGAAGCTCCGCACGTAGACCTGGTAGATCACGGCGTTCCGCCACCACGCGGTCATGGTCACCCCCGAATGTTTCACCCATGAAAGCGGTTTCCGCAACTTTACGCAACTCCTTCCATCCACCCCCAATACGGAAATTTCGGTCTATGGACGGCCAAAACGCCTGTCCAATAAGCCCTAGAGGGAGATTCTTTATGTCAAGGGTGGACATGCGGCGTTAAGGCGCGATGTACTACCTCTTCAATCAGCCCCGTCACAGGTGACACGTGCGCAAGGTGTGGGCCCCATGAGCTCGGTCGTTCTCGACAAAGTGACCAAGGTGTACCCGGGCGACTACCTCGCAGTCGACCGGCTCAGCCTGCGTGCCGAGGATGGCGAGTTCCTCGTCCTCCTGGGCCCTTCAGGCTGCGGCAAGTCCACGTTGCTCCGGATGATCGCGGGCTTGGAGGAAATCACCCAAGGCGAGCTCTGGCTGGACGGCCAGATGGCCAACCACCTGGCGCCACGCGATCGCGACGTCGCCATGGTGTTCCAGAACGGCGCCCTGTACCCGCACCGGACCGTGCGCGGGAACATCGCGTTCCCCTTGGAGATCGCCAAGTCGGACCCGGCGATGGTGCGTGAGCGGGTCAAGGAACTGTCGAAGGCGTTGCACATCGACGAGACGCTGGACCGCCGCCCGGGCACACTCTCCGGCGGCCAGCGCCAGCGGGTCGCGATGGGCCGGGCGATCGTGCGCCAGCCCAAGCTGTTCCTCATGGACGAGCCGCTGTCGAACCTCGACGCCGGCATGCGCACCGAGTTGCGCATGGAGATCTCCGCGCTGGTCAGGTCGCTCGGCGTCACCACCATCTACGTGACGCACGACCAGGTGGAGGCGCTCACGCTGGCCGACAGGATCGCCATTTTGAATCGCGGCGTCTTGCAGGACGTGGGCACTCCGGCCCAAATTTACAACGATCCAGCCACGGCATTCGTGGCGGCGTTCCTCAACTCGCAGCAGTTGAACCTGTTAGCGGCCGCGGTCAGGACGCCGCAGAACCAGTACGTGCTGCTCGACTTCGGCCCACACCGGCTGACGATCCCGTGGAGCGATCCGCGGGCGTACGCCATCTCGCAGCACACGGGCGGCCACGTGCTGGTGGGGCTGCGGCCCGACGGGCTGGCGCCGGTGCCGGAGACGTACGAGGGGCCGGCGTTCTTCGGGCGGGTGCGGGCGCTGGAGTACCACGGGCACGAGTGGCTGGCGTATCTGGAGTGCGGCATGCCCGCCGTCCCGGTGCCCGAGCCGCCGGACCCGAGAGTGCGGGTCAACGGCGTCAAGAACGGCTCGGGCAAGCTGTCGGGGCTGATGCGGCGGATGTTCTCGCCTCCGAAGGAGGAGCCTCAGGAGCAGGAACGGGTGGGCCAGAACCCGAACAGCGGCATCCACCGCCGCTCTGACCTGATCGTCCGCCTGGGCAACCGGCCGGTCTGGCGGGCCGGCGACGCCTCCAAGGTCGCCGTCGACCTCTCCCGCATCATGATCTTCACGCCGGACGGCGCCCGCATCGATCCACCACGCCGCTAGCGCCGTCGGGGGCCGGCGAGCGTGGCAGGGGCAAAGGAGACGGGGAAGGGCTCGTTGATCGTCAGTATGTCCCCGGCTTTGGCTTCCGCGACCAGCTCGTAACCCTGCGCGCCTAGATTGAAGACTTCCACACGCGGAGCGTCGTCTCCCATGAGCTCGACCCTGATGAAGACCGGAATGCCTGCTGCGGCGTATTTGGGCGGCTTGATCTCATAGTCACGTCGCCGACTCGCCTTGCCTGGGCTGACGACCTCGACCACACACACGACTTCGGCTGCGGTGAGGCTAGCGACTCCTGCCTCTATCGCCTCGGCAGGCCCTACCACGATGTCAGGGATGAGGCCGTCCTCATCGACCACGAGGTTGCCCGTCTCGACCACCTCGTAGTCCTGTGGACACGCGTCGTCCAGGATACGGACCAAGCGCTTCGCCGCGAGTGCATGATCGTATTTGGGCATGGGACTCACTACGAAACTCCCGTCGATCAACTCGATCCTGTCCCCGGTTTCGGGCAGCTTGAGCCAGTCCTCGACGGTGTAGTCATTGCTGATCGGCGGCAGGGCGAAAAGCCTGGTATGCCGCGGTGGCGGATGGGCAACCAGCCACCCATCGTCCGGCAAAGCAGTCATCGCCTCATCGCCTTCCATGAGTCGAGTCTCGCACGCACAGCAAATCGAGCCAACTGTAGCGGAATGAGCACGCCGAGTGACGACGCCACATTACCGTGCCTTTACCAGCTCCGTCAGCCACTTCCGGATCACGGCGCAGGCGTCCATCGGGAGCCTTCCGGGGTGTCCTCCACGACGACGCCTCCCGCGTGCATCGCCGCCCGCAGCGCGTCCGCCACGTCGTAGCGTCCCGCCTCCCGCAACTCCGCGCGCAGCGAGACCAGCGGCTCCACCAGGGACCGGAGACCCGCCGCACGCTGATCGGTCCTCGAGGCGAGCTCGCCGAGCCGGCCGATGAGCAGCCGCATCAGCTCTCTGGCCTGATCCACCCCGCCCGCGTCCTCCTCGGTGTCGGCCGCCCACTTGACGAGCTCGGCCTCGAGGTCGAGCACGGTCTGCGCGGCCGCGACCATGTCCGGCTCGGCCGCGGCCGCCTTGAACCGCTCCTCGCAGGACCGGATCGTCTCCTCCAGCGTGATCTCGGCAGGTGTGGCCTCCTCGTCAACCGGCGTCGACACGGAGGCCATCCCCGCGCCGCCCTCGGCCAGGCGGCGGATCTCCGCGAGGTCGGTACGGGTGCCCGAGGGCAACACCACCACCGACCCCGGCCGCCGGACGGTCAGCCCGCCCCGGCCCGCGACCCGCACCGTCTCGCTCTCCAGGTCGATGACGACCGCCGTGTGCTCGTCGAGCCCCAGGACCGCGGTGCCGGCCGGCAGCTCGCGCTCCATGCGGGACAGCCGGCGTTCGCCCAGGTAGCAGTAGCGGGTGTCGTGCGTGCCGCCCTCGGCGTTGTCGAAGTGGGGGATCAGCACGGCCTGCAGCCCGAGCGGCTCCAGCAGGCCGATGCCTTCCCTCCAATGGGGCTCCGCGCCCACCTTGTAGATCTCGTAGACCGGCACGGTGGCCAGCCCCGCCGTGCAGGCCGCCGCCGAGGCCAGCACGGTCACCCCCTGACGTGCGCGGACGCGGGCCCGCAGGTCGCCCGCCACCCACGAATCGGCCCACCGGTCCAGCGCGTAGGTGGGGCTGCCCGGGCCGGAGAACACCCAGTCGGCGCCGGTGATCCCGGAGGCCACCTCGACATCCAGGCCGACGCTGCGGGCGAAGTATCGGCAGGCGCGGGCGGAGATGTCGGCACGGTTTTCCTGGAAGGCGTAAGGAGTGTCGAGCAGCACGGCCCGCGCTCCGGCGCGCAGGGTCCGCGCCGCGGCGCGGTGGATCTCGACCATGGTCGGGCTCGTCTCGCCCGACCCCATCAGCACCAGCAAACCCGGCATGACTGTCGGCCTCTCTCTCGCACGCCATCGACTACAGCGGGGCTCTCCGCGCTGTTCAAGACCAGGAGACATATGCATCGCAGACGCAGTTGCATAGGTATTGCAGTAAGTTGTTGGCAGTGACAGGGAGACACGTGGTCTCGGTTGAGACGCTCATGCTACGGCTGGGCACCGACAATCGCTGGTCGTACCGGCGTGCCATGACCAGACCGGGACGCGGCGAAAGCCCGGACGCAGCCGCGCGGCGGCTCAGCGGCGTGACGGCCGCCGATCCGGGCACCGTGCTGCATTCCACCAGCTGGCGGTATGAGCCGGACGGCCGGATCGTCCTGACCTACGCGGTCTGTCCTGACCCGTCGCCGTGGCTGCCCGCGATCGAGGTGCCCGTGCTGGAGATCGCCCGCGGCGAAGCCCCCGCCACGCCGTCACCTGACCACGTCGCCCTGGCCAACGTGGTCGCGCACGCCATCAGACACCTTGCCTTCCTCATGGCCGAGGACCCCGTCGTCGCCCGGGTCCTGTCCCGCCACCCCGAGATCGGCGCGGCGCTGGAGCCCGCAGGCGTCCCGGCCTGACAGCCGCCGGCCCAGAGCCTGCCCAGGCCGCTCGATGAAGCGGTAGGCGAGCGCGCTCACGCCCAGCACCACCGCCAGGGCCAGCGCCGCCATGGCCAGCTGGTAGAGCGGATCCGCCTGCCGCAGGTCTCCGGTGATCTGCACGAAGTACTTCAGCAGCGGGTGGTGCACCAGGTAGAGCGAATAGCTGACCAGCCCCAGCCAGACGAGCATCCTGGGGAGCCGCCGTCCGCGCAGCGCCATCGCGCCCGCGAAGGTGGCCCCGGCCAGCGCGATCGTGGTCAGCCACACGTCGGCCTGCACCCACCACCAGCCGCTCTCGATGGCCCATAGGGGCGCGATCGCCACCAGCGCCGTCGTGACCGCCACCGGCCACAGCCCGCCCGTTCCGCGTTCCCAGCGGTGGATGGCCGTGCCCGCGAACATGACCGCCAGCACCGCCGTCCCCAGCCACGGCACCCGGCTGCTCAGCAGCAGCGCCGCGAGCGCCATCAGGCCGAGCACGCAGGCCGCGGCCGTACGCCCCCGCCCCCACATCACGCAGACCAGCCCGGCCGCGAACACCCCGGCCGACACATAGGCGGGCCACCCGCCCGCGAGCACCGCGCCCGACGCCACCAGCCCGACGACCACCGCGCCGGCCGCGAACCCCATGGACAACAGCCCGCTACGGTGATGCGCCCCGGTCAGGAACAGCGCGGTGACCAGCAGGTAGAACACCATCTCGTACGACAGCGTCCACATCGTGTCGGCCACGCCGCCCACGCTCACCACGTCGAGCAGCATGGTCGCGTGCGCCGCCACCGCGCTCCCGTCGCGCGGCACCTCCCCGCGCACCGGCACCCACCACGCCAGGGCGAGCACCAGCGCGATCACGCTCAGGTAGAGCGGGTAGAGGCGGAAGATCCGGCTGATCCAGAAGGCCCGCACGTCGCCGTGCCGCTCCAGGGATGTGGGGATGATGTAGCCGCTGACCAGGAAGAACACCAGGATGCCGTAGACGCCCAGATTGAACCAGTACGGCCTGAGTGCCGGGAGGAACCACGGGAGCAGGTGCTCCGCCACGACGGCGAGCGCCCCGATGCCGCGCAGGGCGTCCAGCCAGGCCAGCCTGGACGTGGAGGACGACGGGGTGGGGGCGGGGACGGCGGCGGACACCCGCACCAACATACCCTTACCGCGCCCGGTGATGCGGCGAGGTCCAGCGAAGCACCCGGCACGGCTTTCACCCGCCGACGACAGGGTCAGGTGGTGCGGTGGGTGGAGAGGGTGGCGTGATGGTCGGCGCCGGCCGGGCCGTGGGGGTCGGTGTGGACGGTGGCGGCTCGCAGGCGGGGCAGCTCGTGGATGAGGCGGTGCTCGGCCTCGACCGCCACCGCGTGGGCGTCTACAACCGACATGTCGTGATCCACGAGGATCTCTACCTCGGCGTGGAGCGCGTGCCCGATCCAGCGCAGCCTGATCGAGCCGACCCGCTGGACGCCCTTCACCCCGGCGATGATGCGTTCGGCGGCGTCCACGAGCGCGGGGTCCACGGCGTCCATGAGCCGGTGGTAGATCTCGCGGGCGGCGTCGCGCAGGACGAAGCAGATGGCGCCGGTGATCAGCAGGCCCACGATCGGGTCGGCGATGGGGAAGCCGAGCCCGGCGCCGCCCGCCCCCAGGAGGACGGCGAGCGAGGTGAAGCCGTCGGTCCTGGCGTGCAGGCCGTCGGCGACCAGCGCGGCCGAGCCGATCTCCCGCCCCACCTTGATGCGGTATCTGGCCACCCACTCGTTGCCGAGGAACCCCACCACGCCCGCGCCGGCCACCCACCAGAGCGCCTGGACGTCCTGGGGGTCGAGCAGCCGCCTGATCGCCTCGTACCCGGCCAAGCCCGCCGAGACGGCGATGAGCAGGACGATGACGATGCCCGCGAGGTCCTCCGCCCGGCCGTACCCGTAGGTGAAGCGGCGGGTGGCCGCGCGGCGGCCCACCGAGAACGCGATGGCCAGCGGCACGGCGGTGAGCGCGTCGGCGAAATTGTGCAGGGTGTCGCCGAGCAGCGCCACCGAGCCGGACGCCACGACGATCACGGCTTGGACGGCGGCGGTGGCCATCAACACCGCGAACGAGATGGCGAGCACGCGCATGCCGCGGCTGCTGGATTCCAGCGCGGCGTCCGTCTTGTCGGCACTGTCATGGCTGTGCGGCGCGATGGCGTGCACCATCCAGCTCAGCGCCGCCTTCGGCCCACGCCGCCCGAACGTCCCCCCGCTCGCGTGCCCGTGCACATGGCCGCCTTCGCGCCCATCCCCGTACCCGTGCGCTTGAGCCTGCCCACCACCGCGCCCATGCCCATGCCCATGCCCATGGCCATCCCCGTGTCCATGGCCATGCGCCTGCCGGTCCGGATGAGCGTCCTGCGGTCTCGAGCCGGAATCCCGCTGATCAGCCATGGCATCCCTCACTTGCGCACTTCATCCCTTTTGACCAGGATATGTAGTCATGTACGCACGCGACAACACCTCAAGTGCCAACCAGTCGCAGGAGCAAGAACAACCCACCTCCGCCCAGGTGAACGCGGCCGTTGACGCCTTCCGCATGCTCAGCGACGCGACGCGGCTCAGACTGATGTGGCTGTTGTCATCCGGCGAGCGGGATGTGAACTCACTTGCCCAATCCATCGGCGCGGCCCGGCCATCGGTGTCCCAGCACCTGGCCAAGCTCCGGCTGGCCGGCCTGGTGGACACCCGGCGAGACGGCCGCCGGGTGCTCTATAGGGCCCGGGACTCCCACGTGCGAGCCCTCATCGCGGAGGCCCTGTTCCACGCCGACCACGAGGTCTCCGGACTCCCCCGCCACGATTAAGCCGGCGCCCGGGCGGCCAGCTTGGCGACCACGTCCACGATGCGGGCGGCACGTTCCAACTCCGCGCGATGGAACACCGGGCCCTCGGCGCGGGCCACGACCACGTGCATGCCATGCGCCACCACCGGCAGCAGCATCAGCCGCAGCTCACGGGCGGCCAGCGAGACGGCCCGCGGCGGCGGCTCCGGCAGGTCGAACTCGGCGGGAGCCGCCAGCGAGGCATGCTGTACGGCGCCGTCGGCCACCGCGAGCGACCACTCCGCCCCGCACAACCCCGGCAGCGCGTCCACCAGCGTGGCGAAGCCCCGGCCCGGCTCGGCCACGACATGCATGAGCAGGTCGTAGTCCAGCGCCGAGCCCGGCACCTCCTTGGTCACCCAGACCCCCTCAACCCGTACGCCGGGCACGGCCGACAGCCGCTCGCGCGCCTCCGACGCGGTCACCGGACCGGGCCAGGAGACGGTGAAGTCGTCCACGGCGCGTCCCGCCTCGCGTTCGAGCACAGTGACCTGCAGGATGTCGGCACCGAGTGTGCCCAGCGCCTTGGCCACCTGCCCCAGCCCGCCTGGCCGATCCGGCAGCGACACCCTCAGTCGCAGCAGCATTGCCGCCCCCTTTCCAGAGGCTCTCACAGTGCCGTGGAAAGGTTTCGAGTTTGTTCCACGGATATGTCGCGCATGCTGCGGTTATATCCCAGGATGAAGGGTTAAGTCCGGATTGTCGAGAATGCTCTACCAACTGAGCGCCACGACTTTTCCCAGGTCACGGTAGGATCGCCCGGCACCGGCGGGCACCATACCGGGGTCAGGCGAACACGTCCTGCTGGTAGCGGCCGGCCGCCTCCAGGCCGGCCAGCCACGCCGCGCCGTCCTCGCCCATCCGCACCCCGTAGATGTCCAGCAGGGCCTGCCGCACGGCGGGCGCCATGCGCAGGCCGTCGCCGCAGACGTACAGGTGAGCGCCCTGCTCCAGCAGCTCCCACAGCTCATCGGCATGCGCGGCGACAGCGTCCTGGACGAACCGATACTGATGCCCGGGAACGGCCGAGAACGCCGTGTGCACCCGCACCTCGTCCCGCTCCGCCCAGGCCCCGAGCTCGTCCCCGTACAGCAGGTCATGCTCGGGGTGACGGCACCCGGCGAACACCTCCGCCCGCCCGGTTGCGCCCACCAGCGCGCGTTCTTCAAGGAAGCCGCGCAGCGGCGCGAACCCCGTGCCGGGGCCCACGAGGATCACGGGCGTGGCGGGGTCGCCGGGAAGCCGGAACGGCGGGGCAGGCACGCGGACGTAGCCGTAGAAGACCTCGCCTTCCTTCAGGCCGGCGAGGTAGGCCGAGCACATGCCCTGGTACGTGCCGGCGCCGGACCAGGCGGGACCCTCGACGAGCCCGACCGTGAGCCGCACCAGCGACGGGTCGGCCAGCGGCGACGACGAAACGGAGTAGTAGCGCGGCTTGATCGGCCCGGCCATCTCCAGGAACACCGGCAGCGGCAGCTCGATCGCGGGGAAACGCTCCAGCAGCGCCAGCGGGGAGACCCGCTTGGCGAGGATCTCGTCGGCGTAGCTCGCGGTCAGCTCGGCGAGCTGACCGCGCGTCCACGGGCAGGCGGTGTGCGCGGCCAGCGCCTCCAGGTCGCCCCGCGTGGCGACCTCCTGCAGCTCGGCGAACTCGGTCAGCAGCAGTCCGGCCGTCACCGGCGTGTCCACCGGCAGGTGCGTGGCTCCAGCGGCACGCAGCCGCACGACCTGCTCCCTGGGGACCCGCAGGCAACGCAGCGCCCATTCGACCAGCTCGGGGTCGTTCTTGGCGAAGACTGCCACGTGGTCGCCGGCCGCGTACGTAACGCCCTCGGGCAGCCTGGCCACGAGGGAGCGCACCCCGGGCCGCGGCGCCTCGAGCGAGAAGTCCCAGAGGCCGGCCGGATCGCCGGTCAGCTCCTCGTTCGAGACGACGGTCAGCGGGAAGGCCCGCTCGGAGACGACGGCCGGCCGGACCTCGGCCTCGGTGAGCACCTCCATCTCGTAGCGCGGTCCCGCCGACTCGGCGCCGGCGCTGTACTCCTCGGCCAGCGCCGCCCACAGCCTGGCCGTCCACGCCGACACGTCGCCGTCGAAGTCGCCGTCGGCGTCGGCCTCGCCCCGCTCGATCAGCGGCTGCGCCCCGGCGGCCGTCAGCTTCTCGTAGGCGCGCCGCGGGAACGCCTGGTACGTGGGCCACTGCGTGTTCCCGCAGCCCAGCATCGCGAGCCGGACGCCGGACAGGTCGGGCAGCGCGTCCAGGGCGTCGAAGCGCTGGGCGTTGTCGGGAGCCTTGCCGTTATAGGAGGAGGCCACCACCACCAGCAGGCCCTCGCCCGGCGGGACCAGCTCGTCGAGCGTGGTCAGCGTGGTGGCGAACCCGGCCCGCCCGGCCCGCTCGGCCAGCCGCTCGGCGATGTCGGCGCTGGTGCCGAGGTTGGAGCCGTACGCGACGGTGAGCGGCACGCCGGTGACGGCGATCTCCTGCTCCTGGGGCTCCTGCGCGGCCTCCTGGACGACGACGGCCCGCTCGTGGGCGCGGCGCTCGCGCACCCTGAGCGTGAATCCGTCCGGCTTGAGCGTGAGCGTCTGCTTGATCTTCATGCGGTAGGCGTCCGGGTCGGACAACGCGAAACGGCGCAGGATCATCGCCAGCGCCAGCCTGGCCTCGGTGAGCGCGAACTGGCGGCCGATGCAGGCCCGCTCGCCGTTGCCGAACGGCTTGTACGCGGCCGGGTGGTGGTGCTGCTTGTTCTCCGGCAGCCAGCGGTCGATGTCGAACTCGCCGGGCCGCTCCCACACCCTGGGGTGGCGGTGCAGCACCGGCAGCAGCACGACGACCCCCTGATCCTTGGGTATGGGGTAGCCGCCGAGCGTGGTGTCCTCGACTGCGCTGACGTTGAACGCCGGGATCGGCGACCAGACCCGCAGCGTCTCCTCCAGGATGCGCGCGATGACGTCGAGCTTCATCACGGTCTCGTACGAAGGCGGCTCGTCGCCCGGCAGCAGCCTGTCCACCTCCTCATAGGCGCGGGCCAGTGTGTGGGGCTCGCGCAGCAGGTTGTACAGGGCGAAGGAGAGCAGGCCGCTGGTGGTCTCGTGGCCGGCGATGAGGAAGGTGAGGACCTGGTTGCGGATGTTCTCGTCGGACAACCGCGCGCCGCTCTGCGGGTCGGAGGCCTCCAGCATCAGGCCCAGGAGGTCCTTGGAGCCGGTGGCGCCCTCGGCGCGCCGCTGCTTGATCACCTCGTCGACGAGCTCCTGCATGGTGGCGATGTCGCGCCGGTAGCTCTCCTCCTGCTTGCGCTTGAGCTTGGTGACGAACGGCAGCTGCTGGTTGCGCAGCATGGCCGCGGTCAGCGCACCGCCCATGGCCTGCAGGAACGGGTGCAGCCCAGGTGAGTCGAAGGAGTTGAACCGGTAGCCGAACCCGGTCAGCGAGATCGTGTCGAGCGTGAGCCTGGTCATGTCGTCGGCGACCGGCAGGTCCTCCCCCTGGCGACCTGCCCACGACGCGACGAGCTGCTCGGCGACCTCCAGGAACTGGGGATAGTACGCCTTCATCGAACGCTGGCTGAAGGCGGGCATCAGGATGCGGTGCGCGTGCCCCCACACCGGCTCGTCATGGTCGGCCGTGAAGAGCCCGTCGCCACCGAAGTCGCGCACGATCGACAGCGGCGGCTTGATGCGCTTGACCAACCGGCTCTCGTCGCACGCCTCCGCGACCAGGTCGGGGTCGAAGACGAGCACGATCGTGCGCCCGGCGACCTCGAGCCGGAAGATGCCCTCCTCCTGGTATCGGGATGCCACCTGGACGAAGTGCTCGATCGGCGCGTGTGAGGGAATCTGCAGCGTGTTGCCCAGGATGGGCAGGCCCTGTGGGGCGGGGATGCGCGACATGAGTGCTCCCTTGGAGTAGCCATACACCGTATGGCTGACGCTACCATACGGTGTATGGCAGCGAGTGCGCGCAGGGGTGCGCCCCTGACGCTTCAAGAGATCAGCTCCACGGCTCTGCGTCTGATGGACGAGGGGGGCGTGGAGGGGCTGTCCATGCGCAAGCTGGCGGCGGAGCTGGACGTCAACCCGATGTCGCTCTACCACCACGTGGAGAGCAAGGAGGCGCTGCTCGGGCTGGTCTGCCAGGGGGCCGCGCAGCGCATGCACCTGCCGCCGGACGACGGCGCGCCCTGGCAGCATCAGCTCAGGGCGCTGGCCCTCGCCTATCATCGGCACGCGCTCGAGCATCCCGCCCTGTGGACCTACGTCCACAACCATCCGGAGATCGTCTCTGACCGGCGGATAGCGCTGTGGGAGGTGCTCGACCGGATCCTGCGGCTGGCCGGGGTCCCGGAGGAGGAGCTGATCAGGACGGGGGACGTGCTGCACGCGTTCGTCTCCGGCTTCGTGATCTTCGAGACCCACGGGCACATGGCCGACGATCCCGAGGAGATCGACCGCACCTTCGACACGGCCATCAACGTGATCGTGCGCGGCCTTACAAGACCCGATTAGTCACCCGGCCACCACACGATCCACGCCCTCCTCCTCCCGTCGTGGCCTGTCGCCAGGGCGTCGATCAGACGGGCCCCGCATCGACGCCCTGAGGTGAAGGTCCTGCTCGCCGGAGGAGGTGAACGGCGAGCGGGTGAGCGCGGGCGGCTCAGGCCGACGCCTCCCACACGGCCTCGAAGGAGGCCTGAGGGATCTCGGTCAGCTCCCAGATCTCCAGCGGCTGGTCGGTGAGAAACCCCCGCTCGTCCTGCAGGTGCCGCCACCAATATCGGCGGGCGAGGCGATCGGCGCCGACCTCGACCTGCCGGACCGCCCAGTGTTCGCCCTCGCCCTCGACGCTCTCGAAGAGCCAGGCGCGGCCGTCCTCGTCGGCCATGTGCCAGTAGTAGCGGGGGGCGTCGGACTCGGCGAGCTGCCTGACCAGTGGTTGCCGGAGATCGTGGTGCACGGGCCCACTCTAGAGATCGGAGCCGTCAAAACTAGCGCTGGTACGCCCCGGCGTCCGGTGAGCCGGCCACGGGCTTGCCCGCCGCGTCCTTGGCGACGGCCTTGCCCCCGTACCACTTGGCGGTGAGCGAGAGGCCCCGGTCGAGCGCCGGGGAGCCGGGCCGCAGGCGCAGGTCCGTGCGGGAGACGAACTGCGGGTTCGCCATCACCGACTTGGGGCCGAGCTTGAACTTGGCCGTGCGGCCCTGGTAAACGCTGCCGGCCTCGTCCGCGCCCTGGCCGTCCTCCCAGCCGGCTTCCCCGCCCACGACGACGACGTTGTTGCGGAGCTTGAGTATCGACGGGGAGCAGCCGTCGTGGCAGGACCAGCCGATGGTGTCCTTGGCCGGCAGGTAGACCGAGTTGTGCACGGCGACGGTGCCCTTGACGGGTCCGACGATGTGGCGGGCGCCGCGGGTGATGAGGAAGGAGCCGCGGCTGCGCGAGGAGGTCACGACGTTGAAGGCGTAGACGTTGCCGGTGGCGGTCTTGCCCTTCTGGGCTCCCAGCTCGGTGAAGGTCTCGTTGTTCCTGGCGATGTTGTGGGTGACGCGGTTACGGTCGCCGTTGAAGATCTCGACGGCGGCCCCGTCGGTGCCGTAGTCCTGGCTCTTGGCGAAGCTGCCGGTGATGGTGTTGCCGGTGACGACGTTGTCGTCGCCGTTGAGCAGCACGCCGAAGGCGCCGGAGTCGTTGTCGCCGCCCTCGTCGTTGACGCTCATCCGGTTGTTGTCGGTCAGCACGCTGTCGCGGATGGTGTTGCGCGAGCCGGCGGCCGTGACGAACACGCCGGCGATGTTGCGGTCGGCCTGCACGCCGGTCAGCTCGTTGTGGTCGCCGTCGATCTGGAAGCCGGCCCAGCGGCAGCCGGAGGCCCGCAGGCCGCTGACCCGCCAGTGATCTCCCGAGATCACGACGCAGTCCGCCTCGTCACCGCTGATCTTGGCGAGCGTGCCCTTGCCGTACGGCTTGATGGAGATCGGCCGGGCCGCGGTGCCCTTGGCCGCCAGGGTGAGCGTGCCGGTGAAGGCGCTGCCGCGCTTGACGGCGACGGTGTCGCCGGGCTTGAGGTCGGCCGCGTTGACCTTGTCCAGCGACTTCCACGGCGCGGTCGCGCTGGTGCCCGCGGCGGCGTCGTCACCCGCCCTGGAGTCCACGTAGTACGTGGTGCCCGCCTGGGCTGATGCCGTGACCGGTGCGGCAGACAGGAGCGAAGCCATGACGGCTACGGACAACACCCTCATACGTGCACACCACTATCTAGTTAAAGCGCGGAATAGGCAGAGGACACCGTAGCGTGATCAATGCGTGAGGCGCCAGACACGCAGCGAAGGTCCGTCACCCGGGATGACGTCGCCGTCCTCGGCGTCGTACACGCCTTCCGCGCGCATCCCGATGTGCAGCGGTTCGCCGGGGGAGCGGCGCGCGCAGACCAGCAGCGTCTCCTGGTACGTCTCGCGCGCGAACACCAGACAGTCGGCGTCGGCGTGCAGCCAGCGCAGGCCGCCGTGGCGCAGCGCGGGCTCGGCGCGGCGCAGCCCGAGCAGGTCCTGATATCCGGCGAGGGTCCGGGGGTCCTGGTCGGCGGGCCGGTTCCAGGGCATGGGGGTGCGGGAGTGCTCGCCGTTCACGCCGGTCAGGCCGAACTCGCTGCCGGCGAACACCATCGGTGTGCCGGGCAGTGTGGCCTGCAGGCCGAGGGCGAGCAGGTGCCGCTCCCGGGACCCCGTGACGGTGCGGATGCGCGGCGAGTCGTGCGAGTCGAGCAGGTGCCAGGAGTGCCGGTACGACCGCCAGGACATGTGCGAGGCGAACGAGCGGAACGTGGCCAGCGTGGCCTGCCCGTCCCGTGCGGGCACGCCGCCCGGCACCCCCAGGAAATGCTCCAGGTCCAGCTCGGGGCCGCGCAGCCAGGTCCAGACGGGGCGGGTGAAGCCGCCGTAGTTCATGGTGCCGTGCCAGCCGTCGCGGTCCAGGTCAGGCGTGGCGTCGTGGTTGTGCTCGGCGATGAAGGCGGCCTGCGGGCCGAGCGCGCGCCGCAGCATGCGCGCGACCTCGTGGTTGTGGTCGGCGGCGCCGAGCCTGCCGGTCATGTTGGCCACGTCCACGCGCCAGCCGTCCAGCGGCCCGAGCCACTTCGTCAGCACGTCCCGCATGGCGGCGCGCACGCGTTCGCTGGCCCAGTTGAGTTTGGGCAGCGACTTGACGCCCCACCAGCTCTCGTAGTCGCCGGTCTCGGGGTCGAAGAAGAACATGTCCCGCTCGGGGGCGTTCACGTCGGAGACGGCGGCGGTGAACCATTCGTGGGTGTCGCCGCAGTGGTTGGTGGTGATGTCGCCGAGCAGCCGCATCCCGCGCGCGTGCAGCGCGGCGGACAGGCGGTGCAGCGCCGCGTCGCCGCCGAGGAGCGGGTCGACGGTGTCGAAGCTCGCGGCGTCGTAGCGGTGGGTGGAGCGGGCGGGCCAGATCGGCGTCAGGTAGACGGTGTCGGCGCCGAGGCTCTCGATGTGGTCGAGCCGCTGGGCGATGCCGTCGAGGTCGCCGCCGTAGAACTGCTCGGCGGTGCCGGGGCCGCTGGGGATGACCGGGTCGCGGTCCCAGTCGCGCGGCAGCGCCCAGTCCGGCAGCTTGCCCACGGGACGGGAGCGCTCGTATCGGTCGGGGAAGATCTGGTAGACGATCGCGTCCGCCATCCACCCCGGCGGCGGCTGGTGGCACACCAGGCGGAAGTCGCTCGCGTCGGTCAGGTCGTGCGTGACGAGCCCGGCCGCGGTCAGCCAAGCCTGGCCGCGGCCGGTGGTGAGCAGGAACCGGTAGGGGGTGACGGGGTTGACCGCGGTGATCTCGGCCCGCCACCAGACGTCGGTGCCGCCGAATCCCCGGATGTCACGCGACGTGCGCGCCGCCGCGACGTACCGCGGCTCGCCGTCATGAACCGTGCGTACGTGAACGCCGGTGACGCCGGCCGCGAGCGGCGCCCGCAGCCAGAGCGTCACCCGCGAGCCGAGCTCGGGCGCCTGCTCGGAGACGTACAGAGCCGAGCCGTCGTGATGCGGCTCCCCGATGTAGCGCAATGCACCTATCCCTTGACAGCTCCGGCGGTCAGCCCGGAGACGATGTATTTCTGCAACCAGAGGAACACACCTACCGTGGGAACGGCGGTCAGCAGCGTCGCCGCGGCGAACATGCCGAAGTTCGCGTTGCGATGGTCGCCGGCGATCATGCTGTACATGCCGACGGCGAGGGTCTTGCTCTCGGGGTCGCGCAGGAACACGTTGGCCATGAGGAACTCGCTCATGGTGCCGATGAACGCCAGCAGCGCGGTGACCGCGAGGATCGGCGTGACCAGCGGCATGATGACGCGCCAGAAGATCTGCGCGTGGGTGGCGCCGTCCACGGTGGCGGCCTCGTCGAGCTCCTTGGGCACGGTGTCCAGGAAACCCTTCATCAGCCAGGTGTTCACGCCGAGCGCGCCGCCCAGGTAGAGCAGCATGAGCCCCCAGACGGTGTTGAACCCGAACGCCGGGTACAGCTCGGTCACCCTGGTGAAGATCATGAAGATCGTGACGATGGCCAGGAACTGCGGGAACATCTGGATGAGCAGCAGCGCCAGCAGCCCGACCCGGCGGCCGGCGAAGCGCATGCGGCTGAAGGCGTAGGCGGCGAACATCGACAGCAGCAGGCTCGCGAACGACGCCACCAGCGCGATGAACACCGAGTTGAAGAACCACCGCGCGAACGGGTAGGTGTCGGAGGCGAGCAGGTTGGCGAAGTTCGCCGGGCTCGCCCCGTTCGGCAGCAGGTCGGTGGAGGCCAGCGTGCCCAGCGGGTTGATCGCCGCGGAGACCACGAACAGGATCGGGAACACCGCGAACGCGCACACGACGAGCACGAACACGTGCCTGAGGGCGATTTTCACGCGTAGACCTCCTCCTGCTTGCGCGTGCGCCGGAACGCCACGGCCGAGACGACCGCCACGATCGTGAAGATGAACACCGAGATCGCCGCCGCGAACCCGAACTGCGCCCCGCCCGCCCCGAACGCCAGCCGGAACGTGTAGGTGATCAGCAGGTCGGTGCCGCCCACCTGCGGGCTCTCGGCCGGGAACGGCCCGCCCTCGGTGGTGAGCGCGATCGCGTTGAAGTTGTTGAAGTTGTACGCGAACGACGAGATGAGCAGCGGCGTGAGCGCGACCAGCAGCAGCGGCAGCGTGACCCGGCGAAACGCCTTCCACGGCGTGGCCCCGTCGATGGAGGCCGCCTCGGTCAGCTCGCGCGGGATGGCCTGCAGCGCGCCGGTGGTGACGAGGAACATGTATGGGAAGCCGAGCCACAGGTTGACCAGGATCACCCCGAACCTGGCGGTCATCGGCTCGCCCAGCCAGTCCACGTTGGCCCCGAGCAGCTGGTTGATCAGCCCGAAGTCGCGGTTGAACAGGTCGCGCCACACCAGGAGCATGGCGAAGGAGGGCATCGCGTACGGCAGGATCAGCACGATCCGGTAGACGCGGGTGCCGCGCATCCGCGGGTGGTGCAGCGCCAGCGCCACCGCCATGCCCAGCGCGAACGTGCCGAGCACGGAGCCCAGGGCGAAGACGACGTTCCAGCCGAGCACTCCCACGAAATATCCGGAGATAGTGGGATCGGTCAGCACGCGGGCGAAGTTGTCGAACCCGACACCGACCTGCCAGCCCTGCGCCAGGTGCTCGCCCTTGGCGTTGACGAAGTAGCCCTGGTCCTCGTCGGCCGTCCAGGTGTCGCCGTTGCCGCGCACGCAGTCGCAGGCGGTGTCGTACACCAGCGCCGCCCGGCCCTCGACGGCCCTGCTCAGCCCGTTGGCCTTGATCACGCCACCGGCGGTCGGCACGGCCAGCGCGGAGATCTGCTGGGCGCGGGCGGCCGCCTCGGGCGCCTTGAGCACGGTCAGGCCCGGCGCCCTCAGCACCTTGCCGGTGACGCCGACCTCGGCGCCCGGCAGCGGCGTCAGCCCCTTGGGGGTGCCGAGGGAGACCTGCTTGGTCGACGGGTCCACCAGCAGGAACACCAGCTCCTCACCGCGCAGCGCGACCGTCAGGCCGTACTCGGGCGAGCCCGGGGCCTGCCGCACGGAGCCGGTCTCGATGGCGGTGATGGCGGCGGCCTTGTCGCCACGGTGCCCGTCGCCGAAGTTCGTGAACGCGGTGGTGACCGTGTAGACGACGGGGAACACCTGGAACGCGACGAGGAAGACGGTGCCCGGGATGAGGTATTTGGCCGGAATGAAGCGGCGGGTCAGGTAGAGGGAGGCGATGCCCGCGGTGGCCGCGCACAGCAGCCCGAGCGACACCCACGACTCGGCCGCGATCAGCGGCGGCACGGCGTAGACCAGGATCGCGGCGGCCACGGCCAGCACCGCGATCCTGCTCACCAGGAACGCCGTGGTGATCTCCCTGCGGGGCCGCTCGGGCGCGCTCACCCGGGCGGCCTCGCGTTCGTCCACAGACGATGACATGACCGTCAGTTCTTGAGCGCGCCGTCGATGCTCTTCTGCGCGGCCGCGGCCGCCTTGGCGGCATCGCCGCCCTTGACGACAGCGGTCTCGGCGATGCCGAACGGCTCCCAGATCGCCGCCATCTCGGGGATGGCGGGCATCGGCATGCCCTCCTTGCCTGCGTCCATGAACTTGACCGCGTCAGGGTCGGTGGCCTGGACCTCCTGCAGTGCGGCGGTCAGCGCCGGGGGCCGCGGGTCGGCCTCGTACAGGGCCTTGGCGACGTCCTTGTTGGTCACGTAGTTGGCGACGAACTCCTGCGCGAGGGCCTTGTTCTTGCCCTTGGAGGCGACGAAGAAGGACTGGACGCCGACGAACGGCGTGGCGGGCTTGCCGTCCTTGAACGCCGGGACGGCCGTGATGTCGTAGGTGATGCCGCCCTTCTTGACCTCGCTGATGGCCCACGGGCCGGAGACGAGGTAGGCGCACTTGCCGGAGGCGAAGTTGACGATGTAGTTCTCGTTGGTGATCGACGTGCGCAGCGCGCCGTCGCCCTTCTCGCCCAGGGCCTTGAGCTTGTCGAACGCCTTGACCGAGTCCGGCGCGCCGAGCAGCACCTTCTTGGGGTCGGGGTCGCCGGTGGAGGTGGTGCCGAACAGGGCGCCGCCGCCGGAGGCGAAGATCGGGTAGACGTGGAAGGCGTCGCCCTTCTGGCCGACGGGGAGGCAGAGCACTTCCTTCACCTTGCCGTCCGCCTTGAGCTTCTTGCCCTCATCGATCATGTCCTCGATCGTGGCGGGCGCCTCGGGGGCGAGCTTGGTGTTGCGGATCAGCGCGATGTTCTCCACCGCGTACGGCGCGCCGTAGATCTGGCCGTTGAAGGTCACCGCCTGGATGGCCTTCTCGGAGAAGGCGGCCTTCTGCTCCTCGGTCAGCGTGACCGGGTCGATGGCGCCGTTCTGCACGAGGTTGCCGATCCAGTCGTGCGCGCCGATCATGATGTCCGGGCCGCTGCCCTGCTGGGAGGCGGTGAGGAAGGTCTGCTGGTTGTCCTTGCTGATCTCCTTCACCTCCACCGTCACACCGTTCTCGGTGCCGAACTGGTCGGCGAAGGGCTTGAGCGGCTTGACGCGGCTGGGGTCGGCCCAGATCACGAGCGTGCCGGAGCTCGCGCCGGTGGTGGCCGCCGGGGCGGAGGCGGACGCGCTGGGCGCCGCCGGAGAGGCCGACTGGGAGTTGCCGCACGCCGTCGCGGCGAACGCGAGGGTCGCGAGGGCGGCCGTGCCGAGAGCCCTCATGCGCATGGGACCTCCTGAGGTCACGCAGGAACGGCGGCACGCAAGGACACGCACCGCCGCACGAAAGGAAAGCCAGTTTTCCGGGACGTTACTGTCTCTTTGCAAGAATTGGAAGAACTTGCAAAAAGCGTTACAGAAGCTCCACGTGAGATCTGCAACTTTCCGAAAGTTGCACTTGACCGGCGGAAGCGATCAGGACATCCTTCACCAGAACATCACCCGACATCTCGGGCATCCGGGGGAAGGACAGCCATGCTCGGCAACGACGACTGGTGGCGGGACGCCGTCGTGTACCAGGTCTACCCACGCAGCTTCGCCGACGCCGACGGCGACGGCATGGGAGACCTCGAAGGCGTGCGCGGCCGCCTGGACTATCTCGCCGGCCTGGGCGTGGACGCCATCTGGCTGAGCCCCTTCTACACCTCCCCCATGGCCGACGGCGGCTACGACGTGGCCGACTACCGCGACGTGGACCCCATGTTCGGCACGCTGACCGACTTCGACGCGCTGGTCGCCGACGCCCACGCCAAAGGCATCAGGGTCATCGTGGACCTGGTCCCGAACCACTCCTCCGACCAGCACCCGTGGTTCCAGGCGGACCTGCGCGACCGCTACATCTTCCGCGACCAGCCGAACGACTGGGAGTCCATCTTCGGCGGCCCGGCCTGGACACAGGTCGAGGACGGGCAGTGGTATCTGCACCTGTTCGCGCCGGAGCAGCCGGACCTCAACTGGGACAACCCTGACGTACGCGCCGAGTTCCGTGACATCCTGCGCTTCTGGCTGGACCGGGGCGTGGACGGTTTCCGCGTCGACGTGGCGCACGGCATGATCAAGGCCGACGGCCTGCCCGACGTGGGCCCGAAGGACGGCCCGCAGGCCCAGATGCTGGGCGATGAGCAGTTGCCGTACTTCGACCAGGACGGCGTGCACGACATCTACCGCGAGTGGCGGCCGATCCTCGACTCCTACCCCGGCGGCCGGATGGCCGTAGCCGAGGCGTGGGTGTCCTCGCCCGAGCGGCTGGCCCGCTACGTCGGCCCCGACGAGCTGCACCAGGCCTTCAACTTCGACTTCATGATGGCCGACTTCCACGCCAAGTCGTTCCGGACGGTCATCGAGAAGTCGCTCCAGGAGGCCGAGCTGGTGGGCGCGCCGACCACCTGGGTGTTGTCCAACCACGACAAGCCCCGCCACGTCACCCGCTACGGCGGACTGGCCCGCGCCCGCGCGGCCACGCTGCTCATGCTGGCCCTGCCCGGCTCGGCCTACCTCTACAACGGCGAGGAGCTGGGCCTGCCGGAGGTGCTCGACCTCCCCGACGAGCTGCGCCAGGACCCGGCCTTCCTGCGCCGGGGCGAGAGCCGCGACGGCTGCCGGGTGCCGATCCCGTGGACCGCGGCCCCGGGCTGCGGCTGGCGGGACCCGTGGCTGCCGATCCCGGAGGAGTGGACCGCGCTGTCGGCCGAGGCCCAGGAGGACGACCCGGACTCCACGCTGAACCTCTACCGGGCCGCGCTACGCCTGCGCAAGGAGCACCCGGCGCTCGGCGGCGCGAGCTCCGGCACGCTCACGTGGCTCGACTCCCCCAAGGACGTGCTGATCATCGAGCGCGACCCCGGCCTCGTCGTGGTGCTCAACACCGGCGAGGAGCCGGTGCGCCTCGACCTGGCGGGCGAGGTGCTGCTGTCCAGCGGCCCGCTGGCGGCCGACGGGTCGCTTCCGCCGGACACCGCGGTCTGGTTCCAGCGCTGACCAGTTGGGGGAATCTTTCCCTAAAAGCGGCATTTGACGGAAATTACGCTCGGTAGTGTCGGTGGGTGTCTGCCCTGTGGGCGAAGTCCCTACGGGGACGCGTCACCCTCATCGCGACGGCCGTAGCCGCCCTCGTGCTCATCCCCGTGGGCGTCGCGACGGTCCTCGTCACACGATCGCTGGTCGAGGCCAGCGTGTACGAGAGCACCCGCGACACCGCCGAGCGCATCGCGTACGAGATGCGCAGCGGCGCCCTGCCCCTGGGCGCCGCCATCCCCGTGTCCGACCCGGCGGTGGACCTGATCCAGATCGTCGGGGCGGACGGGCGGTTCCTGGCCACCAGCGACGCGGCCAGGAACCTGCCGCCGCTCAGCGACGTGCGCCCCTCGGGCGAGGACCGGGCCATCAGCACCACCCACTGCCTGCCGACCGAGTGCGTGCACCTGTCGGCGGTCCGGGTGAGCAAGTTCGCCGACTCCCCCGTCGTCTACGCCGGGCGCAGCACCCCCGACCTGCTGGCCACCAACACCCTCGAGGCGATCGTGTTCACCGAGATCGCGGTGCTGGTCGGGCTGGCGGGGTGGGCCACCTGGCTGGTCACGGGCCGGGCGCTGCGGCCGGTGGCGACCATGCGCGCGGAACTGGACGCCGTGCACGCCGGCGACCTGAGCAGCCGCGTCACCGAGCCGCACGGCGCGGACGAGGTGGTCGAGCTCGCCAAATCCGTCAACAGCACGCTGGCCCGGCTGGAACGCTCCGCCGAGCAGCAGCGCCAGTTCGCCTCCGACGCCTCGCACGAGCTGCGCACCCCCATCGCCGGGCTGCGCGCCCAGCTCGAGAGCGCCCAGCTCTACCCGGACGACACCGACATCGACCTGCTCGTGCGCAGCGCCCTGCGCGACACCGACCGCCTGGAGGCCATCATCACGGACCTGCTCCTGCTGGCCAGGATCGGCTCCCGGGTGGACGCGGCCAAGGAGCGGGTGGACCTGGCCGAGCTGGTCCGCCAGGAGCTGTCCATCCGCAGCGACAAGATCCCCGTGCGCGCCCACCTGGCCGAAGGGGTGCGGGTGGACGGCGTACGGCTCCAGCTCGCCAGGGTGCTGACGAACCTGCTGGACAACGCCCAGCGGCACGCCGAGCACTACGTCAAGGTCACCGTCTCCAGGGAGGACTGCATGGCCGTGCTGTCGGTCGAGAACGACGGCGTGGAGATCCCCCAGCAGGACCGTGAGCGCATCTTCGAGCGCTTCACCCGCCTGGACGCGGCCCGCAGCCGCGACGCGGGCGGCACGGGGCTGGGCCTGGCCATCGCGCGGGACGTGGCGATGGCGCACCGCGGCCAGATCACCGTGGAGGACTGCAGGGGCGGCGCCAGGTTCGTCCTGCGCCTCCCCGCTGTTTAGTCACTACCGCGACGCTCTGGCCCCCGGAAGCGGCGGCGTTCACGCCGCGGCCCGGCAGGGAGATCGGCGCCTTCTTCGGCGACTTCGAGCTCATCCCGCCGGGCCGCAAGCCCTAGACCTTCGTCAGCTCCTTCTCGCCGGCCTCCGGCTCGGTCCGCTCCTCGTCATCCAGCAGCGTGGCCTCGTCGAACGGGGCGTGCCCGGTCAGCACCTGCTCGGCGCGCTCCCGGTCGAACTCGCCCGTCCAGGTGCCGACGAGCACGGTGGCGACGGCGTTGCCGGCGAAGTTCGTCAGCGCCCTGGCCTCCGACATGAACCGGTCGATGCCGACGATGAAGCCCACGCCCTCGACGAGCTCGGGCCGATGCGCCTGCAGGCCGCCGGCCAGCGTGGCCAGCCCCGCGCCGGTCACGCCCGCCGCGCCCTTGGACGCGACCATCATGAACAGCAGCAGCGCCACCTGCTCGCCGAGCTCCAGCGGCGACCCGGTCGCCGTGGCGATGAACAGCGTGGCCATGGTCAGGTAGATCGCGGTGCCATCGAGGTTGAAGGAGTAGCCGGTCGGCACGGTGATGCCGGCCACGGTCCGGCTCACGCCCAGGTGCTCCATCTTGGCGATGAGCCTGGGCAGCGCCGTCTCCGACGAGGAGGTGGACAGGATCAGCAGGAACTCGCGGCCGAGGTACCGCAGGAGCGACCACAGCTTGACGCGGGCGACCAGCCACAACATCGGGCCGAGCACGACGCCGACGAACAGCAGGCAGGTGATGTAGAAGGCGGCCATGATGATCGCCAGGCTCTTGAGCGCCTCGATGCCGGTGGCCCCCACGACGGCGGCGATCGCGCCGAAGGCGCCCACCGGCGTCGCCCACATGATCATGGCGAGGATGCGGAACACGAGCCGCTGCAGGTGCTCCACGCCACGCAGGATCGGCGCGCCCTTGGCGCCCATGGCCTGCAACGCGAACCCGGTCAGCAGGGCCACCAGCAGCGCCTGCAGCACCGATCCCGAGGTCAGCGACGACACCAGCGTGTCGGGGATGACGCCGAGCAGGAAGTCGACCGTGCTACCGCTCTCGGCGCCCTTGGCCGCCTCCGCCTCGGCCGCCTGCCGGGCGGCGTCGGTGAGCTGGAGCCCCTCGCCCGGGTGGATGATATTGCCCACGACCAGGCCGATGAGCAGGGCGACCGTGGACATGACGATGAAGTAGCCGAGCGCCAGACCGCCGACCTTGCCGACCTTGGCCGCCTGCCGGACCGAGCCGACGCCGAGCACGATGGTGCAGAAGATGATCGGCCCGATCACCATCTTGATGAGCGAGACGAAGCCGGTGCCGAGCGGCTTGAGCTCCTTGCCCACGTCCGGCCAGAGAAACCCGACGAGGATGCCGAGCAGGACCGCCACGATGACGGCCACGTAGAGGTAGCGAGTGCGATCACGCATAGGGCGGTTCTCCAGCCATTTGGGGGGAAGTTCCGGTTGTGCGACTATGCGCTGCACAAGTGACCCAGGTCACGATTGCGTAAGTTACGTTCACGAAAGAAGTCGTTAACATGCGGCGCTGGAGCCTGGCGGGGCAGATGCTGGTCCTGCAGCTGCTGGTAGTCCTGGTCACGGCCACCGGCGGTGCCGTGCTGGCCTTGGTGCAGGCGCACGATCTGCTCACCCATGAGGCCCGGAGCACGGCCGAGGCGGTGGCGGTGGCCGTGGCCACGACGCCCGAGGTGCTGGAGGCCCTGGACGGCCCCGACCCGAGCGCGCGGCTGCAGCCGCTGGCGGAGGGCATACGCAAGAGCACCGGCGTCGACTTCATCACCATCATGAAGCCGGACGGCACCCGCTACACCCACCCCAACCCGGCCGAGATCGGCAAGAAATTCCGCGGCAACATCGGGCCGGCGCTGGCGGGCAGGACGTTCACCGAGACCTACACCGGCACGCTCGGCCCGTCCGAGCGGGCGGTCACCCCCGTCGTCTCGGACGGCCGGGTGGTCGCTCTGGTCAGCGCGGGCATCACGGTCGAAAGGATCAGCGGCTGGCTGCGTGACCGGCTGGCCTGGGGCGGGCTGATCGTGGCGCTCGCGCTCGGCCTGGGCGGCGCCGGCACGTGGCTGGTGACCGCGCGACTGCGCCGCCAGACCCACGGGCTCGACCCCGTGGAGCTGGGCCGCATCCACGCCCACCACGACGCGATCCTGCACGCCGTCAGAGAGGGCCTGCTGCTGATCGGCAAGGACGGCACGCTGACGCTGTGCAACGACGCCGCCCGGCACCTGCTCGGCCTGCCCGGCGACGCCGAAGGGCGGCACGTGGCCGAGCTCGGGCTCGCGGACGTGCTGACCGGGGACGAGGAACGCGTTCACCTGGTGGGCGACCGCGTCCTGGCCGTCAACAGCGCCGCCAGCCGGCTCGGCACGGTCGTGACCGTACGCGACCACACCGAGCTGCAGGCGCTGAGCGGCCAGCTCGACGCCGAGCGCGGCTTCGCCGACACGCTGCGCGCCGCCGCGCACGAGGCCGCCAACCGGCTGCACACCGTCATCACGCTGGTGGAGCTGGGCCGCACCGAGCAGGCCGTGGCGCTCGGCACCGCCGAGCTGCGCGCCGCGCAGGAGCTCACCGACCGGGTGGTGGGCTCGGTACGCGAGCCGGTGCTGGCCGCGCTGCTGCTGGGCAAGAGCGCCGAGGCCGCCGAGCGCGGCAGCGAGCTGGTCATCAGCCAGGACAGCGAGCTGGACGACCTGGGCCTGGACCCGCGGGAGCTGGTCACGATCGTGGGCAACCTCATCGACAACGCCATCGACGCGGCCACCCGCGTGGAGGTGCACCTGAGCGCGGACGGCAACGAGGTCCTCATCAGGGTCGCCGACAACGGGCCCGGGCCGGCCGACCCGGCGGCGTTCACCAAGGGCTGGACGACCAAGGGCGACGGCCGCGGGCTCGGCCTCGCCCTCGTGGGGCAGGCGGTGCGCCGGTTGGGTGGCACCATCGACGTGCGAGGCTCGGTGTTCACCATCAGGCTGCCCATCCCGGAGCGGCCGCGCCTGGACCGGGAGGGAGCACGATGATCTCGGTGCTGGTAGTCGAGGACGAGGAGATCACCGCCGAGGCCAACCGCATCTACGTCGAGCGGGTGCCCGGCTTCGAGGTGGCAGGGGTGGCCCGCTCCGGCGGAGAGGCGCTGCGTTTCCTGCGCAAGAGGCCCGTGGACCTGATCCTGCTCGACCTGCACCTGCCGGACATGCACGGCCTGGAGGTGTGCCGGGCCGTGCGCGCAGGCGGCCTCATGTGCGACATCATCGCCGTCACCTCCGCCCGCGACCTGGCCGTGGTCCGCTCGGCGGTGTCGCTCGGCATCTCCCAATACCTTCTCAAGCCGTTCACGTTCGCGACATTGCTCGAAAAGCTCACCCGTTACGCCCGGTTCAAGGACGAGGCGGGGGTCGCCGTCGGCCAGGGGGACGTGGACCGGGTGCTCGGCACCCTCAGAGGCAGCTCGGAGCTGCCGAAAGGCATGTCGAAGGACACCCTCGACGCCGTGGCCGCCAAGCTGCGCGAGCGGCCCGAGGGCATGGCGGCCCAAGCCGTGGCCGACGCGATAGGAGTGTCCCGTGTGACGGCCCGCCGCTACCTGGAACACCTGGTGGAGCTGGGTGTGGCGGCCCGCATGCCGCAGTACGGCGCAGTGGGCCGGCCAGAGCTTCTCTACCGGATACCCATAGAACGTTAATGACGGTGACGCTGGCCGTTCAATCCGGCCCTCTAGCTTCTGGGTGCTATCCGAAGCTTTTGAGGAGACACCGTTGCGAGTCTTGGCCGTTGTTCCCGCCCGCGGAGGTTCGGCGGGCGTACCCCTGAAGAACCTCGCCCTGGTCGGGGGCGTCCCGCTGGTCACCCGCGCGGTGCGGGCCTGCGTGCGCGCCGAGCTCGTGGACCAGGTCGTGGTCAGCACCGACCACGCCCAGATCGCCGAGACCGCCCGCGAGGCCGGCGCGCTCGTCGTCGAGCGTCCCGAGGAGCTCAGCGGCGCGACCGCCTCCAGCGAGTCCGCCGTGCTGCACGCGCTCGACGCCCTCGGCGAGGACCCCGAGGTGGTCGTGCTCGTCCAGTGCACGAGCGCGTTCATCGACCCCGACGACCTGTCCGCCGCCGTGCGCAAGGTGCTCGACGGCGAGGCCGACTCGGTCGTGTCGGGCCTGCCGACGCACGAGTTCCTCTGGACGGCCACCGGCGGCGGCGTCAACCACGACCCCGGCGTCCGCCCACGCAGGCAGGACCGCGACCCCGAGTTCCGCGAGAACGGCGCCTTCTACGTCATGCGCACCGCCGGGCTGCGCGAGCACGGCCACCGCTTCTTCGGCGCCATCGCCGTGCAGCCGGTGCCGCCGCAGCACGCCATCGAGGTCGACAACCCCGAGGACCTGGAGCTGGTCCGCGCGCTCGCGCCGTTCGTCGACAAGCCCGAGCCCATCGACGTCGACGCCGTCATCACCGACTTCGACGGCGTGCACACCGACGACCGCGCCTACGTCGACTCCGACGGCCGCGAGATGGTGCTGGTCAGCCGCTCGGACGGGATGGGCGTGTCGCTGCTGCGCCGCTCGGGCGTCAAGGTCCTCATCATGTCCACCGAGCACAACCCGGTCGTGGCCGCCCGAGCCCGCAAGCTCGGCGTCCCCGTGCTGCAGGGGCTGGCCGACAAGAGGACCGTGCTGCGCGACTGGCTGCGCATCGAGGGCCTCGACCCGGCCCGCGTGGCCTACGTCGGCAACGACGTCAACGACCTGGGCCCGATGGGCGAGGTCGGCTGGCCCGTCGCCACGCCCGACGCCCACCCGCGGGTGCGCGCCGCCGCCCGGGTGGTGCTGACCACGGCCGGCGGCTCCGGCGCGGTGCGCGAGCTGTGCGACCGCGTCGTGGCCGCCCGACCCGCGGTGCCGGTGGTCGAGGTCAAGGAACGGCCCCAGCTCGGCCCGGTCGCGATCGGTGACCTGCTGGTCGGCGACGGCGAGCCCGTCTACGTCATCGGCGAGATCGGCATCAACCACAACGGCGACCTCGACATCGCCCGCCGGCTCATCGACGTGGCCGCCGACGCCGGCTGCCAGGCGGTCAAGTTCCAGAAGCGCACCCCCGCGATCTGCGTGCCCGAGGAGCAGAAGGGCCAGATCAGGCAGACGCCGTGGGGCGAGATGACGTACCTGGAGTACAAGGAGCGGACCGAGTTCGGCCGCGACGAATACCGGCAGATCGCGAAATACTGCGACGAGCGTGGCGTGCACTGGTTCGCCTCGCCGTGGGACGTGCCGTCCATCGAGTTCCTGGAGGACATGGACGTCCTGACGCACAAGGTGGCCTCGGCCAGCGTGGCCGACCACGAGCTGCTGCGGGCCCTGGCCGCCACCGGCAAGCCGATCATCCTGTCGACCGGGATGTCCACGCTGTCGGAGATCGACGCGGCCGTGGAGATCCTCGGGGTCGATAAGCTGATCATGATGCACGCGACGTCCACCTACCCCCTGCCGCCGGAGGAAGCCAACCTGCGCACGATCACCACGCTCAAGGAGCGCTACGGCGTCCCCGTCGGCTACTCCGGTCATGAGCGCGGCCTGCAGATCTCGCTGGCCGCCGTCACGCTCGGCGCCGTGTGCGTGGAGCGGCACATCACGCTCGACCGGACGATGTGGGGCTCCGACCACGCGGCCTCGCTGGAGCCGTCCGGGCTCGAGCACCTCGTGCGTGACATCCGGATCATCGAGCAGGCCATGGGCGACGGCGTCAAGCGCGTCTTCCCCGGCGAGGAGGCCCCGAAGGCCCGCCTTCGCCGGGTGACCGTCTGACCGTCACCACCAGGAAGAACAAACCATTGATCACGCTCTCGGTCGTCGTGCCGATTCGAGACGGCGAGCGTTTCATCGCCGACGCGCTCACCTCGCTCTGCCGTAACGCTCGGCACGACTTCGAGTTCATCGTCGTCAACGACGGGTCCGTAGACGCCACCGGGGACATCATCGACGACTTCCGCGCCGATCTCCCCGGGCTGACCGTACTGCGCAATCCCGCGCCGGTAGGGCTCGCCGACGCCCGCAACACGGGCCTGTCGGCGGCCTCCGGCCGGTACGTGACGTACATGGACGGCGACGACTGGCTCGCCCCCGGCTACCTGGCACGGCTCGTCGAGGCCATCGACGGGCTCGGCTGCGACTTCGTGCGCGCCGACCACGTGCAGGTCGAGGGCCGAAAGCGGGTCGTGCACCGTGCCCCTCTGGCGCGGAGGGGCACGGTGCTCAACCCTCGCGAGGCGATCCTGCCCGCGAACGTGCGGACCATGGTCGACTACCCCTACGCCTGGGCCGGGGTCTACCGGCGCTCGCTGGGTGACCTGCTGCACTTCCCCGGCTCCCTGCACACCGCCGAGGACCGGCCGTGGATCTGGCGGCTGCACCGGGAGGCCGCCTCGTTCGCCGTGGTGTCGCTGGCCGGGGTGTTCTACCGGCGCATGGTGTCGGGGTCGCTGACCCAGGTCGGCGACGAGCGCCAGCTGCATTTCTTCGACGCCTTCGAGCTGGTGTTCAAGGATCTGGAGCCGGAGTTCATGCCCAAGGCGGCACGGAACTTCTGCGCGCTGCTTGCCCACCATCTGGAGATCGCCGATCGGTTCACGCCCACGCTGCGCGCCCGCTTCGAGGAGCGGGGCGCGCAGATGGTGCGCTCTCTGCCGCCGGAGATCGTGTCCGACGCGGTGTCGCGCATGTCCGTCGAGCGCGAGGCCACACTGCGGGCCCTGGTGCCCGACCTGCCACCCAGTCCGCACGTCCGGGTCCGCCGCGACCGGGAGGAGACATCGTGAAGGTCTTCTACGCCTCGACGTTGTTCGGGGCGATGTCGCTGGCCGCCGCGATCGACGACGGCCGGTTCGGCGACGGGCGGCGCGTCCTCGTCGTCTCCAACAACGCCGCCATCCCCGAGGTGTCGACGCCGCTGGACAAGACGCCCGGCTTCGCGGTGCTGCGCTCGCGCTTCGACGAGGTGCACTCCTGGAACGACCTCATCGCGCCGCTGCACCCGTCGGACTGGAAGGCACGCGTCATCGAGGTGCCGATGATGGAGCGCCTCATCCGCTCCCACTGGGGGCTGGACGGGGTCGAGGAGCTGGTGGTCGAATCGATCGCGGTGCCGCCCGCGCGGACGATCGCCGGGCTGGTGCGCGACTGCCCGATCACGGTCTACTCCGACGGGCTGATGAGCTACGGCCCGACCCGCGACCCGCTGCCCGCCGAGATCTTCCGCCGCATCGAACGGCTGCTCCACCTGGACCTGGTGCCCGGCCTGGCGCCGCTGCTGCTCAGCGAGTACGGCGTCGCGCCCGAGATCCTGCCCGCCGAACGCTTCCTGGCGATCGTCAGGGAGGTCACCTCCACCGCCCCCGACATGCTGGCCGGGCAGGCCGTCATCCTCGGCCAATACCTGTCGGCCCTGGAGATCGTCACGCCGGAGGAGGAGGCGGCGCTGCACGAGACGATGCTCAAGGCGCTGGCCGCCCGCGGCTACACCAACATCGTGTTCAAGCCGCATCCGGCCGCCGGGCGCCGGCACGCCCAGCTGATGCGGGCCGCGGCCGAGCCCTTGGGGGTGCGGCTGTCGGTGCCCGGGGAGAGCGTCCCGGCCGAGGTGTGCTTCGCCGCGCTCCGGCCCGAGCTGGTCGTCGGCTGCTTCTCCACCGGGCTGGTGACGGCGCAACGTTACTTCGGACTGTCCGTGGCCTCCTACGGCACGGAGTTCGTGCTGGACCGGCTGGCGCCGTACGAGAACAGCAACCGGATCCCGGTCACGATCGTGGACGCGCTGCTGCCGCGGCTGTCGGCCGAAGGCCACATCGACCAGCCCCCGGCCGTGGACCTGCCGGCGCTGGTGCGCGCGGTCGGCTACTGCATGCAGGCCGAGGCCTACCCCGACCTGCGGCCTGCGGGCATCGAGTTCGACGCCCGCTACTTCAAGCGCAAGCGTCTGGAGACGCTGGGCTTCGTGGCCAAGCCCAGCACGCTCACCCGGCTGCGGCGGAAGATCCGATCCGCGATCTGATCGCCCGGCGTCGAGGCCCCTGGCTCTCTGCCAGGGGCCTCGACGTTTGCGTCGGCTTTTCAGCGCCCAGCCATCGGCGCGCGATCCGCGGCATCGTCGCGCTCACCGCCCCGCGCGGCGGCGAAGGAGCGGCGGCGAGGGGCCGGGGTCAGGTAAGGGCGCGGCGAGGGGCCGGAGGTCAGGTGAGGGCGCGCAGGTAGCGGCGCATGCGCCGCTTGGCCTTGTAGCCGGCCCGCAGCATCGTGGGCGGCACCTCCACCCGCAGCCTGGCCCGCCGCCGCGCCGCCGCGAACTCGGGCCCATCGAGCAACGACTTGGCGGGCACCCGCGGCCGGGAGATGACCAGCCCGGTCAGCAGCCCCGCCCAGTCGTTGCGCTCCACCGGATGAAAGTAGTTGGCCGCGCACCAGGCCGCCGACGCCGTGCGGAAGTCGCCCGCCGCCAGCTCATCGAGGGTCCCCAGCAGGTCGCTGCCCTCGAACACCAGGTTGATCATCTCGGCGCTGACGCCGAAGTCGCGCAGCACCAGCAACGGCACGTCCAGCGCGATGGCCTCCAGCGCCGCCGTCGAGCTGACCGTGACGAATCCGGCGGCCCGCACCAGCTGATCGTGCATCGACCCCGCCTCGAACAGCAGCCGCCCCGGCTCGCCCATCTCCCGCCACAGCCGCTGGTAGTGGTGGCGCTCGTTGTGCGTCTGCCGCTCGTCCTCCAGCGCCCGCAGCTTGACCACCACGTCCAGGTCGGGCCGCAGCCGCGCCAGCTCGGCCAGCGCCACCAGGATCCGCTCGCGCTCCTCGCGCTCGCGCGGCACCTTGGCCTGGGTGGCGAACACCACCCGGTTGCCCCCCTGGGCGGCCACCTTGGACCGCAGGAACGGCAGCCGGGCCAGGCCCACCGCCCCTCCCCCGCCGAGCCGGCGGGCGATCTCGCCGAACTCGGCCACCTCCCGCTCACTGTGCACCACGAACAGGTCGCACCCGCTGCGGAACTGCCACGCCTTGTCGGTCGCCGGCACCGAGATGCCCGGCAGTCCGCTGACGAACACCGGCCGTGGCCTCAGGTCCGCGAGCACCTCGGCCACCAGCACGTCCACGACCGGTCCCGTGCAGGCCACGAGGATCACGTCGGGCCGGATGCGCTCGGCCGCCCGGCGCACCGACCGGGCCGACATCACCGCGGGCGCCTCCCGCTCGCCCACGGCCGCGGCGATCTGCTCGGGCGAGGGCGCGATCGGCGTGCGGACCACCACCAGGTCCGTCACGCAACCCTCGGGCAGATCGGCGAGCAGGCAGGCCGCCCACTTCAGGTACGAGTCGGAGTCGGCGACCGCCAACACTTTCAACCGGACACTCCAGTCAGATGCGAGCGAAGGGCGGGAGCCGCCCTGCTGGTCCACCAGTCATCGGGAACGTCCACGGGCTCGACGGCGACGCCGCGCGGGCTCAGCAGCACCCGCAGCGAGGTGATCGCGGTCGACGGGAGGCTGAGCACGCGCTGGCCGGAGTCCAGGCCGCGCAGGGTCAGCTCGGCGGGCGCGCCGGCGTCGTGGACGGTGATCCCGGGGCGCTCCCGGATCAGCGCCACGTCCACGGGGTCCTCGCGGCGGTGCGGGTAGTAGGCGACCGGCTCCTGCGAGGCCAGGTCCGTCAGCCAGCGTAGGTAGCGGTCGCGGTGGACCAGGCCGTTCCTGACGAGCGAGGTGCCGAGGACGACGGTGCGCTCGGCGGGGCCCTCGGCGCTGGGCGGCTGGGCACGCAGCCAGGCGAAGTCGTGGCGGACCAGGTCGACGCCGGCGCGGCGTACGCCGTCCTCCAGGTCCTTGTCCACGTCGAGCGCGGTGAAGACGGAGACCTTGCTCAGCCGCAGCCGCAGCGCGGCCGCCAGGCCGAGCACGGCGCGCAGCTTGGTGGGCTGCGCGCGGGCCCGCAGCAGCGGCCGGCGAGGCCCCGCGGCCAGCAGCTCCAGCAGCCGGATCGTGGCCAGCCCGTCGTCGACGATGACGATGCGGCCCGGGTTGGAGATCAGCCAGCGCAGCTGCACCTTGCCGGAGAAGGCGTCACCCACGGCCTGCACACGCCGCGGCATCTGGTCGCGCGGCTCGGCCAGCTCCAGGCCCTCGGGCAACCCGAGCCTGCGCAGCTCCTTGCGCGTGGCCTTCAGTGGCCGCAGGCCCGCTCGCGGCACGACGGCCGTCGCGGGCCCGAGGAGCCCGGCGTGGTGGGCCTCGACGGCGCACAGCATCTGGAGCGGGGACTCCACCCAGGCCGACGCCTGTTCGACCACTCGTTCGCCCTCCCCGCCGGGTGATGGCCCGTTCATGACCGCTCCAAGTTAGCCTTGTCGCCTTAAGCCGCCTGGAACGGAACGTGAACAATGGAGGGTATGAACTCGCTCATGCTCAACACCGACGGCGTGCAGATCCCGCAGCTCGGGTTCGGCGTCTGGCAGATTCCCGGCGGCGAGGCCGAGCAAACCGTGCGGATCGCTCTGGAGGCCGGCTACCGGCACATCGACACCGCCTCCGCGTACGGCAATGAGGAGGGCGTGGGCCGGGCCGTGCGCAGCGCCAAGCGCCCCCGCCATAAGCTGTTCGTCACCACCAAGCTGTGGAACGCCGACCACGACCGCGCCGAGCAGGCCTTCGATGAGAGCCTGGCCAGGCTGGGCCTTGACTACGTCGATCTTTTCCTCATCCACTGGCCGGTCCCGAAGCAGGACAAGTACGTGCAGGCGTGGAAGGCCCTCGAAAAGATCTACCGTGACGGGCGGGCCAAGGCCATCGGCACCTCCAACTTCACCGTCCAGACCCTGACCAGGCTCATGGACGAGGCCGAGATCACGCCGTCCATCAACCAGATCGAGCTTCACCCCTACCTGCAGCAGCGCGAGATGCGCGCCTTCCACGAGGCCAACGGCATCCTGACCGAGGCGTGGAGCCCGCTGGGCCAGGGCCAGGGCCTGCTCGACGACCCGGCGCTGAGCGTGCTGTCCGGCAAGTACGGCAAGACGCCCGCCCAGATCGTGCTGCGCTGGCACCTGCAGCTCGGCAACGTCGTCATCCCCAAGTCCGCCACCCCGTCGCGGATCCGCGAGAACATCGACGTGTTCGACTTCATCCTCGACGCCGAGGACATGGCCGCGATCGGCGCCATGAACAGGAACAAGCGCATCGGACCCGACCCCGACACCTTCAACATGACCTGATACGTCTACGATCTCCCCTTGTGCGGGATTTTGCATGGGGAATAGCGGCGACAGGCGGCATAGCGCGCACGGTGGGAGCGGCCATCGTGGCCGAACCGGGCATGCGGGTGGCCGCCGTCGGCTCCAGGAACCTCGGCCGGGCGCAGGCCCTGGCCGCGACGCTGGGCGCGGAGTCGGCCTACGACTCCTATGAGCGGCTGTGCGCCGACCCGGCCGTGGACGCGATCTACGTGGCCACTCCGCACGCCCAGCACCTCCAGGTGGCCGAGGCCGCCATCGCCGCCGGCAAGGCCGTGCTGTGCGAGAAGCCGCTGGCCGCCACCGTGGACGACGCCGAGAAGATGGTGCGCCTGGCACGCGAGGCGGGCGTCTTCTTGATGGAGGCCATGTGGATGAGGTTCAACCCCCTCATCCAGAAGATCGCCTCCGATGAGCGCTTCGGCGAGATCCGCTCCGTGCAGGCCTCCTTCGGCTTCTCCCTGCCCTACGACCCCGCCCACCGGCTCTGGGCGCCCGAGCTGGGCGGCGGCGCGCTGCTCGACCTGGGGATCTACCCGTTCGGGCTGGCCCAGTTGCTCCTCGGCATGCCGACCGGCCTGCGTGTCACCGGCTCTTTGGCCCCGAACGGGGTGGACGCGGAGGCGGGCGGCGTTTTGCTCTACCCGGGCGGCAGGCATGCTCTCGTGGCGACCTCGTTGCTCGGGAATTACCCGAACGATGCCAGCGTTGTGGGCACTCAGATGCGCGCGGACATCCAGGCTCCGTTCTGGGCGCCGCAGCGGATTCTCCTCACCGGGCCCTCCCTGGAGCCGGAAGAGCATGTGCTCGATCCGGCCGACAACGGGTACGCCGGGGAGCTCCGCGAAGTCCGCGCAGCCACGGCCGAAGGCAGGACCGAAAGTTCGATCATGCCGCTTGACGATTCCCTTGCCATGATGGGGCTTCTGGCCGACGCCCGCGGGCAACTTGCCTAACTGGGCTTTTATCTAGTTGTAATCCTCTTGCCGCATGTATTACCTTATGGGGCATCTTGAGGTATGCGTCCGGTTTGTCCGGTCGCGTCCGACCATCGCACGAAACATCACAGGACAGTCCTGTGACCGCTGAATCCGCCTTGCGCGGAACCGGGGACCCAAGTCTTTGGGGCGAATCGGCACTTCGGTGCCGTAGGGCAGCTTCCACGCCCGAGCCCGTCAGCTAACCCGGTAAGCGGCATGGAAGCAAGGAGTAAACCCCCTCGATGGCCAAGTTCCGCATCCCCGCTGCCGCCAACAAGATCAACATCGCCCGCGCCGCCCTCGGCGCCACCGTCCTGGCCACCGCGGTCACCGCCCACGTCACGGGCACCGCCATCGCCGCCGCGGACAAGCAGCCGGTCGCCACCGCCGAGCAGGCAGGCGCCAGGACCAAGACCGGCGAGACCAAGATCAACGTCACCGCCGATCAGGTCCTGGCCCTGGCCAGGTCCCAGGTCGGCACCAGCGAGAACGCCGCCGGCGGCGGCACCAAGTACCAGCAGTGGTACGCCAACTCCCAGCGCGCCGCCGAGACCATCGCCCGCGACGGCGGCAGCCGCGCCATGTATCTGAACGCCGCCTGGTGCGCGATGTTCGTCTCCTGGGTCGGCGAGCAGACCGGCGCCCGCCCGCAGGTCGGCTGGGACGCCTGGACCGTCGCCCACGCCAAGTGGTTCAAGGCCAACAACCGCTTCGGCACCGTCGCCAAGCCCGGCGCCGTCGTGTACTTCTCCTGGAGCGGCAGCAAGAACATCCGTGACATCAACCACGTCGGGTTCGTCGTGAAGGACAACCAGGACGGCACCATCTCCACCATCGAGGGCAACACCGGCAACGGCAAGGTCGAAGAGCGGACCCGGCCGAAGGCGCACGTCGTCGGCTACGGCTACCCCGAGTACGCCGCCTGACCCTCCCCCGCCCCAACGAGCGCGCGTCCCCGAGACATGGGACGCGCGCTCGCCGCGTTCACGGCCCGACCGCAGGCCTTCAGCCGAGAAAAAACCGCGCCAGAGCGGCGGCGACCGCGGCCGGGTCGTTCTCCATCGGGATGTGACCGGCGCTCGGGACGCGGACCAGGGAGGTGTTCGGCATCTCGGCGGCGAAACGCTCGGCGTACCGGACCTCCTGGAAGGTGTCGTTCTCCCCCCACACCAGCAGCTTCGGCGTCCCGTCGGCCTGCAGCGCGGGCACCAGGTCCAGCGTGTAGCGGCCGTCGGCGGCTCCCGCCAGCGCCATCCACGACCGTCGCACCCGGGCGTCGTTCCACGGGTCCAGGTAGTCGGCCAGCTCGGCCTCCGTCGCGGGGCGGTGCAGCGCCGTGGTGACGGCCGTGCGGCGGGCGGCCAGCAACTCCTCCGCGGTCACCGCCGCCACCACCGCCGGATCACGGAAACGGGCCACGCCCGGCACCGGCCACGAGTCGTACGTGACCGAGTTGACCAGCGCCAGCCGCCGCACCTTCACCTCGCCCGCGGCCAGCAGGTGCTGCGCCACCGCGCCCCCGATGTCGTGCCCCGCCACCGCCAGCGGCTCGCCGGCGCCCACCGCCGCCGCGAACCGGGTCACCCACCCGGCCAGCGCCGGGACCGTCGCCGTCGCCATGGCGAGCTCCCCTTCGGAGCGCCCCAGCCCCGGCAGATCCACCGCGACGGGACGCAGCCCCGCCGCGGCCAGCTCGTCCAGCACCGGCTGCCAGACCCGGCTCCAGTACGTCCCGTGCAGCAGCAACACAACCGGACCCCGCTCGCCCGCCGTCAGATAGCTGGCCTGCCGCCCGTCGACTTCGATCGTCATTCGCTCAGACATGGCATAACCATCGGGTTCTGACCAACCGCCGGTCAAATACCAATTAGGGTATGCCGCTATGACGTTAGCGCAGCTCCGGGCGTTGATCGCGGTCGCCGAGCACGGCGGCTTCACCGCCGCCGCCGACCACACCGGCATGTCCCAGCCCGCCGTCAGCCGCGCCATCGCCGCGCTCGAACGCGAGCTCGGCGCGGCCCTGTTCGTACGCCACCGCGACGGCATCGCCCTCACCGAGGCCGGCCGCCGCGCGGTCAACCGGGCCCGCGAGGTGCTGCGCCACTTCGACCTCGTCCGCGCCGACGTGGCGGCCGCCGCCGGCCAGATCACCGGCGAATTGCGCCTGGCCAGCCTCCCCAGCGCCACGGGAACGCTCATCGCCCGGTTGCTGCGCGCGTTCACCGACCGCTACCCGCAGGTGCGCGTACGGCTGTTCGAGGGGGTGGACGACGACATCCGGGCCTGGCTGCACCGGGGCGCCGCCGAGGTCGGCGTCGTGACCTTGCCCGCCCCCGGACTGGACACCGTCCCGCTGAGCACCCACGACATGGTGGCCGTGCTGCCCGCCGGCCACCCGCTCGCCGATCAGGCAGTGGTGCATCTCGCCGATTTCGCCGACCGGCCGTTCATCCTGACCACCGCCGGCTGCCGCCCGCTGATCATGACCGCGGCGCGGGCGTCGGACGTACGGCTCGACGTCGCCTTCGAGGCGAGCGGCCCGGCTGCCATCCTCGAGATGGTGGCCGCGGGGCTCGGGGTCAGCATCGTTCCCACCCTGGGCCTGCCCGCGGACCTCGGCGCGGTGGTCACCCGGCCGCTGAAGCCGGGTATGACCCGCTCGCTCGGGCTGGCCGTCCCGTCGCTGGCCGGCTGTGGTCCTGCCGCCAGCGCGTTCCTCGATCAGCTGAACGCCTTTACAACGTAGATTTTTCGGTTCGGAGTGGCGCGGCGCGGAACTTCGCGAAAGAGTGTCGATTCGCCCCGCAGCCGTTCGACGCGTTGGCGAGACGTGTGAAGGGAGAAACACCGATGAAGTTCATGATCGTCGGCAAGGCCAATGCGGAGACCGAGGCCGGGGTGCTGCCCAGCCAGGAGCTCGTCGACAACATGCACGCCTACAACGAGTCGCTGGCCAAGGCCGGAGTGCTGCTGGCCGCCGAAGGGCTCTACCCGAGCTCGCAGGGCGCGCAGATCGCCTACAGCGGCGGCAAGGCCACGGTGATCGACGGGCCGTTCGCCGAGGCCAAGGAGCTCATCGCCGGGTTCTGGCTGATCCAGGTGAAGTCCAGGGAAGAGGCCCTCGAGTGGGCGCTGCGCCTCCCGGTGCCGCCGGGGCACGAGGGGATCGGGCTGGATGTGTGGCGGGTGTTCGACGCCTCGGACGTGCCGGACGACTCGATGCCCGCCGAGGAGCGCGAGCGTGAGGAGGCCATGCGCGAGCGCCTCCGCGCCGACCAGCCCGGCGACTGACCGCGGCACCGGCCGCCTCATCAGCGCGGCGTCGTCCACCAGCACCTACCGCGTGACCACGGCGGCGACAGCGGTTGCGAGGCGGCGTGCGGCCCTGGTGTTATGGGCCCGTGACGGCTACCGACACGCATCGCGCGATCGAGGCGGTTTGGCGGATCGAGGCGGCCCGGCTCATCGCCGGACTGGCCCGGCTGGTGCGCGACGTCGGCCTCGCCGAGGAGCTGGCACAGGACGCGCTGGTCGCCGCCCTGGAGCAGTGGCCCGAGTCCGGGGTGCCGCGCAACCCCGGCGCCTGGCTGATGACGGTCTCCAAGCGCCGCGCCATCGACCTGATCCGCAGGAACGAACGCCTCGAACGCAACCTGGCCGAGCTCGGGCACCGGCTGGAGCACGAGGCAGAGCTCCCCGAGGTCGATGAGATCGAGGACGACCTCCTGCGCCTGGTGTTCACCGCCTGCCACCCGGCGCTGTCGATGGAGGCGCGGGTGGCGCTGACGCTGCGCGTCCTCGGCGGCCTGACCACCGAGGAGATCGCCCGCGCGTTCCTGGTCCCGGAGTCCACGGTGGCGCAGCGCATCGTCCGCGCCAAGCGCACCCTGGCCGACAAGCAGATCCCCTTCGAGGTCCCGCAGGGCGCCGAGCTGGCCGGCCGCCTGGCCGCCGTCCTGGAGGTCATCTACCTCATCTTCAACGAGGGCTACTCGGCCACGGCCGGCGACGACTGGATGCGCCCCGCCCTGTGCGAGGACGCCCTGCGCCTGGGCCGGGTCCTGGCGGGCCTGCTGCCCAAGGAACCGGAGGTCCACGGGCTCGTGGCGCTGATGGAGATCCACGCGTCCCGTTCGGCGGCCCGCGTGGGCCCCTCTGGCGAGCCCGTTCTCCTGCTCGAGCAGAACCGCGCCCGCTGGGACCAGCTCCTCATCCGCCGCGGCCTGACCGCCCTGGAGCGCGTGGAAGACCTCGGCGGCGCCCATGGCCCTTACGCGCTCCAGGCCGGCATCGCCGCCTGCCACGCCCGCGCGCTCAACCCCGAGGACACCGACTGGGTGCGCATCGCCGGCCTGTACGAAGAGCTGGCCAAGCTGTCGCGCTCCCCCGTCGTCGAGCTCAACCGGGCGGTCGCCCTGTCCATGGCCTACGGCCCGGCGGTCGGGCTCGAGCTCCTGGACCAGATCATGGAGGAGCCTTCGCTGAAGGACTATCACCTGCTGCCGAGCGTCCGCGGCGACTTCCTGTTCAAGCTGGGACGGCGGGAGGAGGCACGGGCCGAGTTCGAGCGGGCGGCGGGCATGACCCGCAACGCCCGCGAGCGCACACTGCTGGAGGAACGCGCCGCCGCCTGCCGCGCCGGCACCGCGCCCACCCCGCCCTGAGTCCGGGCCACAGGCGCCGCAGGAGTTCCACGGCACCCGCGGCGAGGTCACGGTCGCCCTTGCGAGGCGGCTCTTTGCTGGATGTCGCCGCAAGCGTGCTTTGCGAGGGCGATCGCCCCTGTTTACGCATGCGCACTCCGTCGGGGCCTTGCTTGGAGGCCTCGCAACGTGGGGCGTGACCGTGAGCAAGCGAAGGTGTACGGGCGACATGCCCAGGATGTGACACAAAAGATGTCTCTTGTGGTGGGAGCGCTCCCAATCGGGTCTTTGCGTACTTTATCCTCGTAAGTCCGACTTCATCTTTCCAAATCGCACCATTGGTAACGGTTGCGTTTCGGTGGATTGACGTGTAGACGCCGCAAGGGCACCCTTTGTGGGAGCGCTCCCAAACACTCCTACCGCGGCGGAGCGTATGCCGCGGTGCACTCCCCCAACATTCACCCGAGAAGGGGTCCACCATGATGACCAGCAAGCGTCGCGGCGGTCTGGCCGCGGCCTCTGTGCTCGCTGCGGCGGCGCTGACCGTCGCGTCCTGCGGCTCCGGCAGCACGCCGCAGTCCAGCGGCGCTCCGGCCTCCTCGGCGGCGGCCCAGCCGGTCACGATCCGCGTGCAGACCTTCGGCGGCGGCACGAACTTCGGCTACAAGAACGCCATCGACAAGTGGAACGCCGAGCACAAAGACATCCAGATCAAGCACGAGAACCTCACCGACCAGTTCGAGCAGCAGTACTGGCCGCAGATGATCCAGTGGCTGCAGGCCGGCAACGGCGCGGGCGACGTGGTCGGCATCGACGAGGGCGGCATGGGCCTGGCCAAGGCGCACCCCGAGTGGTGGGCCGACCTGAAGGAGTACGGCCTGGAGTCCCGCAAGGCCGACTTCCCCGCCTGGAAGTGGGAGACCGGTGTCAGCACCGACGGCAAGATCTTCGGCCTGGGCACCGACATCGGCGGCATGAGCATCTGCTACCGCACGGACCTGTTCAAGAAGGCCGGCCTGCCGACCGACCGGGCGGAGGTCAGCGCCCTGTGGCCGACGTGGGACGAGTTCATGAAGGTCGGCCAGCAGTTCCAGGGCAAGCTCAAGGACACCAAGTGGGCTGACGGCACCAACACGCTGTACCAGGTGGTGCTCTACCAGGAGGCGGCCAAGAACGGCAACGTCGCCTACTTCGACCAGCAGAACAACCTCATCGTCGACAAGAACCCGGCGGTGAAGACGGCCTTCGACTTCGCCTCGAAGATGAGCCAGGGTGGCCTGACCGCCAAGCTGCGCAACTTCACCGACGAGTGGGCGGCGGGCACCCAGAAGGGCTCGTTCGCCACGCTCGGCTGCCCGTCCTGGATGCTCGGCGTGGTCAGCGGCAACGCCGGCGACGGCGGCGCGGGCAAGTGGGACGTCGCGTCGGTGCCGGGCGGCGGCGGCAACTGGGGCGGCTCCTGGGTGGCCGTGCCCAAGCAGTCCAAGAACCCGAAGGAAGCGGCCATGGTGGCCGACTACCTGACGCAGGCGCAGACCCAGGCGAGCATCTTCGCCGACTTCGGCAACATGCCGAGCAACACCAAGGCTCAGCAGGAGGCGGCCGTGCAGGGCGCGAAGAACGAGTTCTTCAACGACGCCCCCATCGGTGAGATCTTCGCCAAGTCGGCGTCGAGCCTGCAGCCGGTCTTCCTCGGCGTGAAGCACGCCCAGGTCAAGAACGCCATCGAGTCGGTCATCCAGGGCATGGACGACGGCTCCGTCCCGCATGACAAGGCCTGGCAGCAGCTGGTCGACGACGCGGTCAAGGCCGCGGGCTGATCTCCCCGCCCGGCCCGCCACCAGCGGGCCGGGCCTGTTGCTGCCGACAAGCTGCCGAAAAGGTCTGTTATGAGCCTCGACACCCTTCCGCGGGCGATGCGGAACTCGCATCGGCGTGACCGCCCGCCGGGCCGCCGCTGGCGGTCCCGGCTGGACGTCAAGGCGATGCCGTACGCCCTGGTGTCCCCCTACTTCATCCTGTTCGCCGCCTTCGGGCTCTTCCCGTTGGCCTTCACGCTGTACTACTCGCTCTACGACTACGACCTGGCCGGGACCACGGAGTGGGCCGGGCTGGGCAACTACACCGCGCTGCTCGCCGACGACGACTTCTGGCGCGCCGTCGTCAACACGATCGGCATGTTCGTCATCGCCACCGTCCCGCAGATGTTGCTGGCGCTGTTCCTGGCCAACGCCCTCAACAAGCGGTTCAAGCTGCGCCTCGCGATCCGCATGAGCGTGCTGCTCCCGCTGGTGACCTCGGTGGTCGCGGTCGCGGTGGTCTTCACGCAGCTGTACGCCCGCGACTGGGGCCTGGTCAACTGGATCCTGAGCGGGTTCGGCGTGGACGCGTTGAACTGGCGGGCCGAGCGCATCCCTTCGTGGATCGCCATCGCGACCATGGTCGACTGGCGCTGGACCGGCTACAACGCGATCATCTTCCTGGCCGGCATGCAGACGATCCCGCGCGACCTGTACGAGGCGGCCGCGATCGACGGCGCGTCGCGGCGCAGGCAGTTCTGGCAGATCACGCTGCCGATGCTGCGCCCGACCATGATCTTCGTGGTGCTCAACTCCACGATCGGCGGGCTGACGCTGTTCTCCGAGCCGACCACGTTCTACAACGGCAACGTCGACGGCGGGTCGCAGGGCCAGTTCCAGACGGTGGCCATGTTCATCGTCAAGCAGGGCTTCCGCGAATTCGACTACGGCTACGCCGCCGCGGCCGCCTGGCTGCTGTTCCTGCTCATTCTCATCGGCGCGGCGATCAACTTCCTGTTCGTACGCAGGATCGGGGGCTCGAAATGACCAACTGGTCTCCGACCATCCTCACCAGGGTCATGCTGGGCGTGGCCGTCCTGCTGTCGGCGTTCCCGCTGTACTGGATGCTGGTGATCGCCTCCCGGACCAACGCCGACGCGGTGGCGGTGCCGCCGCCGTTCCTGCCGGGCGGCAACCTGGGCGAGAACATCGTCGCGGTGCTCAACAACCCGGACGCGCACTTCCTGCTGGGCCTGACGAACTCCTTCATCGTGGCGAGCGTCGTCACCGTCTCCGTCGTCATCATCTCGACGCTGGCCGGCTTCTCCTTCGCCAACCTGAACTTCAAGGGCCGGAACCTGCTGCTGGTGCTCGTGCTGCTGACCATGGCGGTGCCGCTGCAGCAGATGGGCGTCGTGCCGCTCTACCGGCTCATGGTGAGCCTGGAGTGGACGGGCACGCTCACGGCGGTCATCCTGCCGTACCTGCTCAACGGGTTCGGCGTGTTCCTGATGACCCAGTACACCCGGCAGGCCGTGCCGATGGAGCTGGTCGAGGCGGCCAGGGTGGATGGCGCCGCCACGCTGCGGATCTGGTGGAACGTCGTGCTGCCCGCCGTGCGGCCGGGCATGGCCGTGCTCGGCATCAACACGTTCATGCTCATGTGGAACGACTTCATGTGGCCGCTGATCGTGCTGACACCGGACAACCCCACCGTGCAGATCGCCATCACCCAGCTCAACGCCAGGTTCTCCACGAACTACACGTTGATCTTCGCAGGCACGGCGCTGTCCATCATTCCGCTCATCGCGGTATTCGTCGCATTCGGCCGTCAGATCGTCGGCGGACTCATGGAAGGTGCGGTCAAGGCGTGACGACTCAAGAGGAACAGACGCGTGCCGGGCTGCGCTTCCCCGCGGGCTTCGCGTTTGGCGCGGCGACCTCGGCCTACCAGATCGAAGGCGCCGTCCAGGAGGACGGGCGGGGCGTCTCCATCTGGGACACCTTCGCCAAGACCCCGGGCCGGGTGCTGAACGGGCACAACGCGGACGTGGCCATCGACCACTACCACCGCTACCGGGACGACGTCGCCATCATGGCGGAGCTGGGCCTGACGGCCTACCGGTTCTCGGTCTCCTGGCCGCGCATCCAGCCGACCGGCTCGGGCGAGGTCAACCAGAAGGGGCTGGACTTCTACAAGCGGCTCACCGACGAGCTGCGCGGGCACGGCATCGACCCGTGGCTGACCCTCTACCACTGGGACCTGCCCCAGGAGCTGGAGGACCAGGGCGGCTGGCCCAACCGCGACGTCGCCTACCGCTTCGCCGACTACGCGGCGAAGGTGCACGAGGCGCTGAAGGACCACGTGCACACCTTCAGCACCGTCAATGAGCCATGGTGCGCCGCGTTCCTCGGCTACGCCTCGGGGGAACACGCCCCCGGCCGGCGCGAGCCGCAGAACGCGATCAGGGGCGCGCACCACCTCAATCTGGCCCACGGGCTGGCGGTGCAGGCGATGGACGCCCGGCGGGTGGGCGGCTGCGTCAACCTGTACGCGATCACCCCCGCGACCGACAGCGTGGAGGACCTGGACGCGGCGCGGCGCATCGACGGACTGCAGAACCGGTTCTTCCTGGACGCGCTCATGCTGGGCCGCTACCCGGAGGACGTGCTGAACGACCTCCCTGTCGAGATCGACTTCATCCAGCCGGGCGACATGAAGATCATTAACGCACCCATCGACGTGCTGCTCGTCAACTACTACAGCCGCTTCACGGTCTCGGGAGCACCAGGCGGCAAGCAGTCGGCGGCGGCGGCTCCCACGGACACGGGTTCGCCGTGGGTGGGCAGCGAGCACGTGTCGTTCGTCAGCGGCGGGCAACCGGTGACGGCGATGGGCTGGGAGATCGACGAGAGCGGGCTGGTGGAGGTCCTGACGCGGGTGGCGCGGGAGTACCCGGCGGTCCCGATGGTGGTCTCCGAGAACGGCGCCGCCTTCGACGACGTGCTGGTGGGCGGCCGGGTGCACGACCGGGAGCGGCAGGCGTACGTGGAGGCTCACCTCGGCGCGTGCAAGGAGGCCATCGACGCGGGCGTGCCTCTGGAGGGGTATTTCGCCTGGTCGCTGATGGACAACTTCGAGTGGGCGTGGGGCTACGGCAAGCGGTTCGGCCTGGTCCATGTGGACTTCGAGACCCAGGAGAGGCTGCTCAAGGACAGCGCGCTCTGGTACTCGGAGATCATCCGGCAGAATAGGCAACATGAACCGACCGACTCTTGAGGCTGTCGCGGCTCGGGCCGGTGTGGGCCGGGGCACGGTGTCGAGAGTCATCAACGGCTCGCCGAACGTCAGCGCCAAGGCCCGCGAGGCCGTCGAGCTGGCGATCCGCGAGCTGGGCTACGTGCCCAACCGTGCGGCGCGCGCCCTGGTGACGCGCCGTACCGACACGGTGGCGCTGGTGGTGTCCGAGTCGCAACTGCGGGTGTTCGACGAGCCCTACTTCGCCGGCACCATCCGCGGCATCGGCTCGGCGCTGGCCGAGACCGGGCTGCAGCTCATCCTGGCGATGGCGCGCACGCCCGAGGAACACGAGCGTCTGGAGACCTACCTGACGGGGCAGCACGTCGACGGCGTGCTGCTGCTGTCGCTGCACGGCGCCGACCCGCTGCCGGGCCGGCTGGAGGCGATGGGCGTGCCGACCGTGCTGGGCGGCCTCCCCGTCGGCCTCAACCCTTACAGCTATGTGGACATGGACAACAGGGCAGGGGCCCGGCAGGCGGTCAAGCACCTGCTGGGCCTCGGCCGCCGCCGGATCGCCGCGATCGCCGGCTCCCAGGACATGGGCGTGGGCGTCGACCGACTGGCCGGCTACCGCGACGCGTTGCTGCCCTCGGGCCTGCCCGAGCTGGTGGTGTACGGGGACTTCTCCGAGCAGAGCGGCGCCACGGCGATGGCCGAGCTGCTGCAGCGCCATCCCGAGGTGGACGCGGTGTTCGCCGCGTCCGACCCGATGGCGCTGGGGGCGATGCGCGTGCTCAAGGCCGCCGGCCGGGCGATCCCGGAGGATGTGGCGGTGATCGGGTTCGACGACTCCAAGGCCGCGGTGAGCGCCGACCCGCCGCTGACCACCGTCCACCAGCCGACCGAGGCCATGGGCCGGCAGATGGCCAAGCTGCTCGTCGCCCGCATCAACGGCGAGGTGCTGCGCCAGCCCGTCGTGATCCTGGACACCCATCTCGTACGCCGCGAATCCGCCTGACCAGCGAGGAGTTCCGTGGACAGCAGGACCAAGCGCCAGTTAACCGCCGCCGAGCTCGACGCACTCGCCCACCGGGCGCTGGGCACGGGCGTGTGGTCGTCGACCGAGCTGACCGACGGCTACGCCAACGCCGTCTGGCGGCTCGCACTCGAGGACGGGCGCGAGGTGGTGCTGAAGTTGTCGCCGCCGCCCGAGCTGGACCAGCTCAGCTACGAGCGCAACCTGCTGCGCATGGAGGCCGCCGCCATCGAGCTGGCCACGGGGGCGGGGGTCCCGGTCGCGCCGCTGGTGCACGCCTGTTACGACGACCCTGTGCTGGGCGGCGACTACCTGATGCTGGCCGCGCTGGACGGGGTGTCGTGGAACGACGTCAAGCCCGACGTCAAGCCCGGCGACGAGGCCGCGCTGCGCCGTGAGCTGGGCCGCCATCTGGCCCGGTTCAACGCGGTGACCGGCGAGGTGTTCGGCTACCCGCACGCCGGGATCGTGGGCCGGACGTGGCGGGAGGCGTTCCTGGCGATGGTGGCGGCGCTGCTCGGGGACACCGAGCGCTATCCGACGCCGCTGCCCCGGCCGGTCGAGGAGATCATGGCCGTGTTCGAGGCCGCCTCGCCCGTGCTCGACGAGGTGACGACGCCGCACCTGGTGCACTTCGACGTGTGGGTGGGCAACGTCTTCCTGGATCTGCGCGGCACGCCGCGGATCCAGGCCATCATCGACCACGAGCGGGCGTTCTGGGGCGACCCGATCGCCGAGTTCGTCACGCCGACGATCTTCGGCGAGCTGCGCGAGGACGACCCGCTGCTGGCGGGCTACCGCGAGGTGACGCCGCTGGAGCTGACTCCGGCGGCGCTCACCAGGCTCGACCTCTACCGGGCCTACCTCTCCTTGATCCTGCTGGTGGAAAACGGTCCCCGGCAATATCCGGAGGAGGAATACGCCAGGCTCCGCGACGGCGCGACGCGGTCACTGACGGACATGCTGGACCGCCTCGTACGCTCCTCCCTCGGGGCCCGCGGCTAGCTTCGCGCACTGGCCGGCGCCGGCGCCGGCCAGGTTGTTCGGCACGCCCAGGTCGGCGGGCGCCGGCGTGTTGCCGGTGCAGGCGAGGGCTCCCTTGACGGTGGTGTCCGACAGGATCGGCGCCGTGTTGCCGGTCAGCAACGCGGCGCCGCGCAGGTCAGCGCCCACGACGACCAGCTCGGCCGCCCCGCTGACGGTCAGTGCGCCCTCGACGCGGGCGTCGAGCAGGTGGACGGCGGCCGGCTTCGACGCGGTCAGCGCGCCAGTGACACGGCCGCCGGTGACCACGATCGAGGCCCCGGACCTGACCGTGACGGGGCCGGTCACCTGCGCGTGGTCGAGGCAGGTGACGCCGCCGGCGACGACGAGGGCGCCCCGGTGCTCGCCGGTGACCGTGCGGGTGCAGGCGGGCGGCGGCGCGATCGTGGTGACGGTGAAGCTCTTGGCCTTGCCGAGGTTGCCGGCGGCATCGATCGAGCGATATTCGATCGTGTGGCGGCCGCGCGGCAGCTTGCCGTACACGAGCGAGTCGATGACCGTGCCCTGCTCGGAGAACGTCCACGGCAGCTCGGAGGACGTGGGCCAGCCGAAGTAGTTGAACCAGCCGTCGCCGTCCACCCTGGACTCCGCGACCACATACCCGTCGCGGTCGTCGGTCCCGGTGAGCCGCATCGAGAACGGGCCGTTGTAGACGTAGGTGTCGCCCGACCTGGCCAGCGGCTGCGACAGCTCGTACGCCGTGCGCGGCGCCTCCGCGTCGACCGGCCACGTGAGCGTGCGTCCGCCGAGCGCCGCGGTCAGCGTGTGCGCCCCCGGGCCGAGATCGAGCTCGCCCAGGTCGAGGTCAGTGCCGCCCTTGACGGGTTTCCCGTCGAGCATCCAGGTGATCTCGGGGACGGCGGTGGCCGGGTGGGTGGTCTCGACGTACACGACGTCGGCGCGGCCGAGCGGCCGGTCCGTCGGCGTCGAGGAGACGACGGCGGGCTCGACGCCGTCCGGCGGAGTGGTCAGCGCGGTGTCCACCGTCCAGGTGCGGGACCTGGTCATGGACTGCCTGATCGCCGGGTCCCTGACGAACCCGGTCGGGTCGGAGACGGCGGCCGTGACCGTGTGCGTGCCCGGCGCCAGGTTCAGGGTGCGCAGGTCGAGCGCGTCCCGCTCGCCCGGCAGCTCACGGCCGTCCACGGTCCACGTGGTCGTCAGCGAGTGGCTCACGGGACGCATCGGCTCCACCCACAACACCCGATCGGCGCCGACGGGTGCGTCCGCGGGCGCCGAGTCCTGGATCAGCGTGGTCTTGGCGGTGATGCGCTGCGTCATGATCTCGCGGCTGACCTGGTCGAAGTAGTAGCCGAGCGTCTTCATCATCGAGTGCGCGCTCGGCCGCCACACGCCGGTCGTGGAGTAGAGGCCGCCCTCGTAGCGGCCGACGGGGCCGCCGGACTCGCTCGGCTCGCCCAGCCAGCGCCACCACTTCTTCTGCTGGTCGCGCAGCTGCTGCTCGGTCAGCAGGGTGTGGTGGGCGCTCGACGGCTCGGGCCCGGTGTAGGCGCCGCCGGGGACGCCGCGCTGGTAGTAGTCGTACTCGTCCTGCAGGCCGCCCAGGGAGTGGCCCAGCTCGTGCGGGCTGATCAGGGCGGACATGCTGTTGCTGCCGGAGGCGGTGGCGTACGTGCCGCCCGCGCCGCCGTAGGTGGCGCTGTTGGCCAGCGCGAGGATCTGCCGGTTGGCGGGCGCGGTGCCGGTCACCAGGTTGGCGTAGCGGGTGGCGGCGGCGTTGTCCATGGTGATGAGGCGCTGGACGCTGCTGGGGTTGCAGCGGCCCCAGAAGCCCATGCTCAGCGGCGTCGTCCGCCTGGGCGCGTCCAGGCCGGGGTCGCAGCTGATGCCGGACTCTCCGGAGACGATGTCGATCCGATAGACGTTGATGTAGTTCCGGTACGACTTGAACGGCTCGATCGACCACATCACGTTGAGGTGCCGGTCGGCGTCGGCCTGGAACTCGGCCTGTTCGGCCTCGGTGTAGCCGTCGCCCATGAGGATCAGGTTGAACCGCTTGGCCGGAGGACCGGTGACCTGCACGGGCACCACGGCGGCCGCGCCGGGCTCAGCGGCGGCGTGAGCGGCGGATAACGGGACAGAGGGCACGGTCAGGACGACGGCGGCCATGATCAGGACCGCGAATCTACGCATGCTCCGCACTATCTCTCAGCCGACGATCATTGCCCAGACGCCACGGGCCCGGGCTCAGGTCTCGGGCAGGTCGGCCAGCATGATGGGCTGCGTCGTGGGTTTCTCCGAGCCGCTCGCCGGCTCGACCGTGATCGCCACTTTGTCGTCGTCACGCAGCGGGGTGAGCATCATGGGCGCGGTGACGCCGTCGTCGGCGGGGCTGAGCACTCCGGCCGGGCGCGGGCCGCCGGGGCCCATCAGCCACAGCTCGTACGCCTGCGTGTCCGGCAGCTTGCGCAGGTCGGACGAGGTGAACACCATGCGGCCCTTCGACCGCGAGATCACGATCGTGCCGGTGCCGCCGGAGGTGACCGGCTGGCGCAGCGTCTCGGCGTCGGCGGCGGCCAGCACGGCCACCAGGTCGTCGTTCCTGGCGGTCAGCTCTCCCAGGTCGCGGCGGGCGTCGAAGGCGACCGCGCCGAGCGCCACCGCGGCCGCCGCGGACACGGCCGCCAGTCCCGCCAGCACCTTCGGCCGCTTACGGCGCAGCGGCACCACTTGGCCACCGACCTGTCCACCGATCTGGCCACCGATTTGGCCACCGGCCTGGCCGGCGCTCTCCAGAGACGGCCCTTGCGCGGACACCGGCACCGCAGGGAACACCTGCACCTCCCCCGGCCCCGGCACGGGCGCCGGCGGCAGGGCCTCGCGCGGAAGCCTGAGCGTCGGCGGCTCCCCCGGCGCGAGGGGCGGCGCCTGCTCGGCCCAGGCCGAGCGCCGCCCACGGGACTCGTGCGCGGCGGCGAGCAGGCGGCTGCGGAGCCGGGCGGGCGGCGGCTCGGCCACCGTCTCCGCCAGCCTGGCGGCCGTCTCCCGCAGGCGCCGGACCTCGGCTCCGCAGACCCGGCACGCACGCAGGTGCTCCTCGAACAGCACCCACTCGGCGTACGGCAGTGCGTGCACGGCGTAGGCGCCAGAGAGGGTGTGGAGTTCGTCGTTCATTTCCACTCCCACGGTGAGAGGCGGCTCACGCATGTACTTCGGCCGCTCGGGCACGCTGGATGGCCCCGAGCCCTGCTCATTTCACATGACGTGCGCCACAGCGGCGGGGGTGGATACCAAAACGTGGACATTGGGGTCGGTAGCGGCGGCCTGCGTGGAATACCCTCGTATCTCGTGAGCAGCAATCTTCTGGATCTTGATTCCTGGCGAGCCCTCCCCGCGGCCCAGCAGCCCGACTGGCCTGACCGCGGCGAGCTCGACAAGGTCGTCTCCGAGCTCGGCGGCCTGCCCCCCTTGGTCTTCGCCGGCGAGTGCGACCAGCTCAAGGACCAGCTGGCCGCCGTCGCCCGCGGCGAGGCCTTCGTCCTGCAGGGCGGCGACTGCGCCGAGACCTTCTCCGGCGCCACCGCCGACAACGTCCGCAACAAGCTCAAGACGCTGCTGCAGATGGCGATCGTGCTGACGTACGCGGGCAAGGTGCCGGTCGTGAAGATCGGCCGGGTCGCCGGTCAGTTCGCCAAGCCGCGTTCCAAGCCGACCGAGACCCGCGACGGCATCGAGCTGCCCGCTTACCGGGGCGACATGGTCAACGGCTTCGAGTTCACCGCCGAGTCGCGCAATCCGGATCCGTGGCGGCTGCTCAAGGCCTACCACTCCTCGGCCGTGACGCTGAACCTGGCGCGGGCGTTCACCAAGGGCGGCTACGCCGACCTGCGCCAGGTGCACGCCTGGAACCAGGACTTCGTGGCCGAGTCGCCGGCCGGGCGCCGCTACGAGCAGCTGGCCAGGGAGATCGACCAGGCGCTGGCGTTCATGCACGCCTGCGGGGCCGATCCGGAGGAGTTCCACACGGTCGAGTTCTACTCCTCGCACGAGGCGCTGATCCTCGACTACGACCGGGCGCTCACGCGCATCGACTCGCGCACGGGGCTGCCGTACGACGTGTCGGCGCACATGGTCTGGATCGGCGAGCGCACCCGCCAGCTCGACGGGGCGCACGTCGACTTCTTCGCCCGCATCCGCAACCCGATCGGCGTCAAGCTCGGCCCGACGACCACGTCCGAGGAGGCGCTGGCGCTCGTCGAGCGGCTCAACCCGGACAACGAGGCGGGACGGCTCACGTTCATCACCCGGATGGGCGCCTCCAAGATCCGCGAGCATCTGCCCGCGCTGGTCAAGGAGGTCACGGCCTCCGGGGCGCAGGTGGCGTGGATCTGCGACCCGATGCACGGCAACACCTTCGAGGCGCCGAGCGGCCACAAGACGCGGCGGCTCGACGACGTGCTGGACGAGGTGGCCGGGTTCTTCGAGGTGCACCGGGCGCTCGGCACGCATCCGGGCGGCATCCACATCGAGTTCACCGGCGACGACGTGACCGAGTGCGTCGGCGGCGGGCACGGGATCGTCGAGGGCGACCTGGCGACCCGTTACGAGACGGCCTGCGACCCACGCCTCAACCGCAGCCAGTCCCTTGACCTGGCCTTCCGCGTGGCCGAGCTTTACCGCGGCTGACCGCCGCCGCGCGCCCGCCCGGTGACCCGGTGCTGCCGTCGTGTGCCTGATACCTGGCGGCAGCGTGATCTGCGTCTCATTGGCGACAAGACCAGAACGATTTTCGGGTTACTGCGGGCGCGGCGGCATTAGGATCTCCCACAAGTCGCCAAATATGGGAGAAAACGTGGACAGTGCCCCTGAGGGGGTGGACCCCAACGTCCCCAACGTCGCGCGCATGTATGACTATTACCTCGACGGCAAGGACAACTTCGCGGCCGACCGGGCAGCGGCGGAGCAGATACTCAAGACCTTCCCCAACACCAAGGAAGGTTGCCGCGCGAACCGCGCGTTCTTGAAGCGCGCGGTGCGGCACGTGGTGGACGAGGGCGTCCGGCAGATCGTGGATCTGGGCGCCGGCCTGCCGACCCAGGGCAACACCCACGAGAGCGCCCCCGACGCGCGCGTCGTCTACGTGGACTACGACTCCGTGGTGTGCGTGCACGGCAGGGCGCTGCTGGCCAGGAGGGAGAATGTCGACTTCATCCAGGCCGACGTGCGCGAGCCGGACGTGCTGCTGAACAAGCTGGACGGCCTGATCGACTTCGACCGGCCCGTGGCGTTCATGCTGCTGGCCATCCTGCACTTCGTCCCCGACGACAACGCCTACGCCCTGGTGAAGAAGCTGCGGGAGGTGAGCGCGCCGGGCAGCCGCCTGGTGATCAGCCATGCGGTGGACTCCACGCCGGACACGACCCCGCAGGCGATCGAGATCTACAAGAAGGCCACGGCCTCACTCAACCTGCGCACCCGCGAGGAGATCCTGCGGTTCTTCGACGGGTACGAGCTGGCCGAGCCGGGCCTGACGTATCCAGCCGCGTGGCGTCCGGACGACCCGGACGGGCCGGGCAACGGCATCGACTTCGGCTACGTGGGGGTCGGCCGCCTCAAAGCGGCGAACGCTTAGGCCCGAGAGCGGCAGCTTGCGTGACCAGCGAGGGCCGAGTGAGCGCGACCATCAGCACGACCTAACATGCCGAAGCCCCGCCAGGTATGGGCGGGGCTTTCGCGTTCGGTGGTCAGCTCTGCCCGGCCTTCTTCATCTCCTCGGCGAGCTCGGCCCTGATCGCGTCCATGTCGAGGGCCCGCACCTGACGGATCAGGTCCTCCAGCGCCGGCGCCGGGATGGCCCCGGCCTGGGCGAAGACCACGATGCCGTCGCGGATCGCCATGAGCGTGGGGATCGAGGTGATGTCGAACCCCTGCGCGAGCCCCTGCTCGGCGTCGGTGTCGATCTTCCCGAAGGTGATGTCGTCATGCTTGTCCGACGCCTGCTCGAAGATCGGCCCGAACTTCTTGCACGGCGGGCACCACTCCGCCCAGAAGTCGAGCAGCACGATCCCCTTGTCGGCGATGTCGTTGAAGTTCTTCTCGGTTACTTCCATGGTCGCCACAAGCGGCTCCTAGCTCGTCGGTGAGTGTGTCCTCGCTGTCAAACCACGTACCCGTTCCCAGCATTCCATGCGCGGCCCCGCTCGGGGCCGCGCATGGAGGGATCAGCTGGCGCTGGGCAGGGTCAGACCGACGACCAGGGGGTCGTGGTCGGAGGAACGGTAGGCGTCCGGCTTGTACAGGCCGGGCGGGTTGTACTCGGTGTTGTAGTCGAGGATGCGCGGCTCGTCGGCGTTGATGTGCCAGATGGTCGCGCCGGTCACCCGCTTGAGCAGCTGCTTGCCGACCAGGGCGTGGTCGAGCTCGCCCGCGAGGCCGTCGAAGAGGTAGCTGTAGCGCTGCGGCGCGGGCACGAACTTCTTGGTCACGCCGGCCAGGCCGCCGGCCTCGAGGGTGTCGATCGGGTCCTCCTCGCCGTAGGCGTTGAGGTCGCCGAGCACGATCGGGTTCGGCAGCTCCTGGTCGGCGATGATGCCGAGCAGCGCCTTGGCCTGGGCGACGCGGGTGGGGTTCCAGCAGCCCTGGCCGTCGCCCTGGTCGGTGTCGGGGCCGCTGGAGGGGCAGGAGCCCTTGGACTTGAGGTGGTTGACCACCATCGTGAACGGCTGGCTGCCGCTCTTCCTGCGGAAGGTCTGGATCAGCGGCGGGCGGCTGAACACCGGGTCCTGGGACGCCTTGGCCTCGCCGACCGGAGTGAGCTTGCCCGGCTTGTAGATCAGGCCGACCTGGATGGCGTCGGTGCCGGGGTACGGGTGCGCGAGCGCCGCGTACGTGCCCGCCCCGACCTCGGCGTTGACGGCGTCCACGAGCGCCTGCAGCGCGGTCTGGCCGTTGTTCTCGACCTCCATGAGCGCGACCGCGTCCGCGTTGAGTCCCTTGAGCGCGGCGACCAGCTTGGCGAGCTGGCGCTGCTGCTCGGCGGCGGTGGTGGCGCCCCGCGAGCCGAGCGTGGTGAACCAGTTGAGCGTGTTGAACGAGGCCACCTTGACGTTGCCGATCACCGGCAGCGGCTTGGGCAGGCGCGGGTTGAGGTTCTTGTAGTCGATCGCCTTGGTGGGCTGCAGCCGGCACTTGCCGAACCCGTACCCGAGCACGCCGGTGATCCCCGTCGCCACGTCGCCGGCCCGCACGATCGGCGGCAGGGTGGCGGGGTTCTCCCGGTTGGAGCCGTCGTCGACGAGCAGCGAGCGGCGGGCGTTCAGCGCGGGGTCCACGCCGGGCCGGTCCGTCGGCTGGTAGAGCCTGCCCTGCGAGGACAGCGTGACCTCGCCGTAGCGGCCCAGGTTGTAGTGGTCGCTGACGGTCAGCGGCTGCGGGAACGTCAGCAGCATGCTCTCGACCGGCTCGAGCCCGCCCGGGTTCTCACCGGTGGGCAGCGTGGACGACTGCGCCGCCACGCTTCCGGTGCCGCACACGTCCACGGCGGTGACCGGCGACAGCTCGGTCCAGCCGTTGAACTCGATCGCCCGGCCGGTGACCAGCACCCGGTCGCCGACCTTGACGTCCTTGAACGACTCGCGCGCGAACGCGAACAGCCCCTCGGAGGTCTTCGGGTCCGCGTCCGGCCGCGTGTCCTGCAGGAAGAAGCCGCTGAGCTGGTCGGTCCGCTGGAAGTCGCCGGTCACGACCCCCTCGACGCGCACGGTCTGGCCCGCCATCGGGGTGGCGTCACCGGTGCCCTGCACCTGCGCGGCGCGATGGGTGGCAGGGGTGTCGCAAGGAGTGGCCGGGGCGGCCGCCGCCGGGGTCGCGGAGAGGCCCACCGCGACGAGGGCAGCAAGTGATGCTCGGGATAAAACGCGCATGACGGGCACTTTACGGAGGTGGGGCAGTTTCGACCGCATATTTCCGCGTAAAAGTGGATCGAACATTAAACCACCGAACCTTGACATGGGGCCGCCGCGGGTATGCCCACTGCATGGACTGGGTCACCTGCGCGTATTCGGTTGCCTGTACCGGAATCGCCGGCCGGCCGTCCGGCCTCTGTCTCGCCCATCTGTCACCGGAACAACTCCCCGAGGCGCTCGACCAGATGTCCCCGGGCCGCCTGCTGGACCTGCGCGGCACGACCATCACCACCGACCTGCTGTCCAGGGTGCTGGAGGCCACCGGCGGCAGACCCGGCCGGGCCCGGCTGGACCGGGTCAGGTTCACCGGCGACGTGCGGCTGTCGGGTGTGACGTTCGCCGGCGACGTGTCGCTCGACGACGCCAGGTTCGACCGGCTGGCCTCGTTCTTCGGCGCCCGGTTCGAGGGCAACGTGTCGCTGGCCGGCGCCCGGTTCGCCCGCGAGCTGTCCTTCCACGGCGTCACCGTGCGCGGGCACGTCTCCCTGGATCGCGCCGTGATGGCCCGCGACGCGCTGTTCAGCCAGGCGGTCTTCGGCCACGGGCTGTCCGGCGAGCGGGCCAGGTTCGACGGGTTCGCCACGTTCGACGGCGCCCGCCTCGGCGACGGGGCCGGGTTCCGGGGGGCGCGGTTCGGCCGTACGCTGTCCTTCCGCAAGGTCAGCGGGCACGCCGGGTTCGAGGCCGCGCACTTCGCCGCGGACGCGTACCTGTCGGCCACCGGCCGGCTGTCGGCCGCCCGCGCCCGCGCGGACGGCCTGCTGGACGTGATGGTGGCGCGGTGCGGCGTGAACCTGCGCGGGGTGGAGGTGGCCGGGGCGACCACGCTGCGGCTCACCGACTCGCAGGCGGACCTGGAGGGCGCGGTGCTGCGCGGCCCGGCCACGGTGAGCGGTCGGGGCACCTCCACGGTGACCTCACTGCGCCAGGTGGAGGCGGCCGATCTGGCACTGCGCGGGCTGGACCTGTCCTCGTGCAGGTTCGCCGGGCTAGCCCACCCGGCCGGGGTACGCGTCAAGGACTGCACGTTCGCGCTGACCACGCGCGGCATGCGGGTGAGCCTGCGCCGGCCGATGCTGCGCTGGTTCTCCCGGCGCAGCGCCCTGGCGGACGAGCACGGCATGGACGGCGGCCCGGCCCTCGGACTCACGGCTGACCGGCTGGCCGCGCTCTACGCCGGGCTGAGGCCCAGCGACCGCGCCACGTCGGCGGACTTCGCGTTCGCGGCGATGGAGATGCGCCGCCGGGCCGGCCACCGATGGTGGTTGTCGGTGTGGTGGCTGCTGTCCGGGTCCGGCCTGCGCCTGGGCCGGGCGGCGGCCTGGTTCACGCTGCTCGCCGCGCTGGCCGCGGCCGCCGTCCTGTGGGCCCCGATGCACCGCTAGAGCTGGGCGGCCAGATCGGCGACGCGGCGGAAGTGTGACGGCCAGCCGCTGCCCATGATCCGGCGCGACATCTGCTGCAGCTCGTCGCCGGGGTCGAAACCCTCGTGGTCGAGGAACAGCCGGGTGCCCTTGCCCTCGGGCTCCAGCCGCCAGGTGACCGTCCAGTCGGCCTGTTTGCCGTCGCTCCAGCTGATCTTCAGCAGCTTCTCCGGCTCCAGCTCCAGCACCTCGCAGTGGACGATCCCGTCGAAGCCCACCTGCTTCTTGGGCTGGGTCCGGAAGGTGAACCGGTGCCCCACCTCCGGCTTGAAGTCGTTCGGCATGAGCCACTGGGCGACCAGCTCCGGCTCGGTGAGCGCCCGCCACACCTTCGCCGGCGGGTGCGCGATGAACTGGTCGAGCCTGATCGCTCGGAGGTCTTCAGCCGCCTTGTTCATTTTCTTCCATTTCGTCGAGGAGCTTCGTGAGGTTCGCGAGCTTCTCCCGCCAGAACCGTTCGTACGGGGAGAGCCAGTCGCGGATCTCCATCAGCGGCGCCGGCTCCAGCCGGTAGTGCCGCTCCCTGCCCTGGCGGGTCTCGGACACGAGCCCGGCGTCCTTGAGCACCTTCAGGTGCTCCGACACGCTGGGCCGGCTCATGTCGAACCGCTCGGCCAGCCGGCCGGCGGGCTGGCCGCCCTCTTCCAGCAGCAGGCGCAGCAGCTGACGCCGGGCCGGGCTGGCCAGCGCGGTGAACACGTGGTCGGCGGTCATAGCTCGCTGACGACGAATCCGTTGCCGAAGGGGTCGTGGAAGAGCAGCTGCCGTCCCCACGGCTGGTCGGATGGCCCTTCGCAGGCGACGCCGTTGTCACGCAGCCGTGCGGCCAGCGCGTCGAGGTCCGGTGCGCCGACCACCAGGCCGCCGATCGGCGCCATGTCAGGGAACCAGGAGGCCAGCAGGAGCGCGGTCTCGGCGCCCTTGGGGGCGACGGTGAGCCAGCGGCCCATCGGGAAGGGATTGTCGGTGCGCACCTCGAACTCGAGCACGCCTGTGTAGAACGCCAGCGCCCGCTCCTGGTCGGCCACGGGCACGGTGATGGTGAGGATGGATGAGATCGGCATGTCAGCCACTATACGTAGGTTTTTTCCTACGCGACAACCCGGATCCGCGGAATATCGGGGATTTCCCCGAGTGAACCCCTGAGGGTGCTCCTCGTAAACTGAGAATCATGCTCATCGACGACTACGTGGCCGAGCTCGATCACGCGCTCGCCGGACCCCACGGCCCCAAACGGGACCTGGTCGTCGAGGCACGCGACAGCCTGACCGACGCCGCCGACGCCCTAGAGGCCGGCGGGCTCGGCCGGGCGGAGGCCGAGCGCATCGCGGTGGCGGAGTTCGGGCCCATCGGCGAGATCGCCCCCGGCTACCAGTCCGAGCTGACCTCCACGTCGGGGCGGCGCCTGGGTTTCCTGCTGTTCCTCAGCGTGCCGATCACCGTACTGATGTGGTCGGTGTTGTGGCGCATGTTCCCCGCCGACGACGACGTCTGGAGGACCCAGCCCGTGTGGTTCTCGCCGGTCTCCCGGCTGCTCGACATCATCCAGCTCGCCGTCGGCGTCTACGGCGGGCTCGTGCTGTTCGCGCTGGGCCGGGGCGCCAAGTGGATCCGCCGGCCCCGCCTGCTCACCAGGTCGCTGGCGGTGGTGGTGTGGATCTCGCTGCCGGTCACCATCGGGCTCGCCCAGCTTCTCACGCACGGCACGGAAGGCGCCGGCAACCTGGGCTCCCTGCCCTCCGTGCTGGCCAACCTCGTGACCACGGCGCTGTGGGGGCTGCAGGTCTACGGTGCCGTCTGGTGCATGCGCATCACCCGGGCCGCCCGCCGGTCAGCCTGACGCCCTGGCCTCCGCGCGCAGCACGCTGCCGATCACGGTGGTGAACTCCCGCCAGGCCGACCGCTCCCCCTCGAGCTGCCTCCTGCCCGCGTCCGTCAGCCGGTAGGTGCGGCGCTTGCGCCCGCCGACGGTCGCCCACTCGCTGGACAGATAGCCGATGCGCTCCAGCCTGCGCAGCGCCGGGTAGACGGTGCCGGTCGGCACGCTCAGCGCGCCCCCGCTGCGTTCCTGCAACGCCTCGATGATGGCGTAGCCGTGCAGCGGCTCCCGCTCCAGCACTGAGAGCAGCAACGCGTCCATGTGCCCGCGCAGCGCGTCCGGATTCATGTGTCAGATCTTAGGCAACCGGTCAGCATGTAGGCAGTCTACATGTAGTCTGTCTATATGTAGGTAGACACAACAACGGAGTCGTGATGGATGTACTCGACCTGGCCCGCACACAGTTCGCGGTGACCAGCGGGCTGCACTTCCTGTTCGTCGTGCTCACGCTGGGACTGGCGCCGCTGGTGGCGATCATGCACACCCGCTGGGCGATCTCGGGCAGGCCGCTGAACGAGGCGATGACCCGGTTCTGGGGGCAGATCTACGTCATCAACTACGCGCTGGGCATCGTGACCGGACTGGTGATGGAGTTCCAGTTCGGGTTGTCGTGGAGCGGGCTGTCCCACTACGCGGGCGACGTGTTCGGCGCGCCGCTGGCCATGGAGACCCTGGTGGCCTTCTTCCTGGAGTCCACGTTCCTGGGGCTGTGGATCTTCGGCTGGGGGCGGCTGCCGAAGTGGCTGCACCTGGCGTGCATCTGGCTGGTGACGCTGACGGCGTATGCGAGCGCGTTCTTCATCATGGTCGCCAACTCCTACCTGCAGAACCCGGTCGGCTCCGTCGTGCGTGACGGGCGGATGGAGCTGGTCGACTTCGGTGCGCTGCTCACCAACCCGTCACTGGTGTTCGCGTTTCCGCACGTGGTGGGGGCCGGGCTGTTCACCGGGGCCATGGTGCTGGTGGGGGCGAGCGCGTATCAGCTGCGCCGCCGCAGCGAGCACGTGGAGTTCTTCACCAAGTCGATGCGCACCGGCGTGGTCGTGGCCTCGATCGGGATCTTCATCACGATGGGGTTCGGCTACGCGCAGTTCGCCGTCATCCCGGTCGAGGGCAAGTTCGACGGCAACGTGGGAGCGGCGATCGGGCTCGCCGTCATGATGGAGATCGGGCAGCTGCTGGGGCTGATCGTGCTGCTGGTGATGCTGCCGATGATCCGCGTTCTGCCGCGATGGCGGTGGACGCACCTGCTGCTGATGGCGATGACGCCGCTGCCGTTCGTGCTGTCGATCGCGGGCTGGGTGGCCAGGGAGGTCGGCCGGCAGCCGTGGATGATCTGGGAGAAGCTCACCGTGGCCGACGCCATGTCGCCGGGGCTGACCTCGGGCATGGTCACGGCCTCGCTGATCGGGTTCGTCGTCGTGCTGGGGTTGCTGGCGGTCGTCGACTACGTGCTCATCGCGCGGGTCGTCAAGCGAGGGCCGCGCGACCCGGACCTGGGCGCCGCCGCCCGCGAATCCCGTACGCCGGCTATGAGCTTCTAGGGGTGCTGAGATGGAAGTGATCTGGTTCGTTCTCTTCGCGGTGCTGCTGGTGGGATATTTCGCCCTTGAGGGGTTCGACCTGGGGGTGGGGCTGCTGCTTCCCGTTCTGGGGCGGACGCGGGAGGGTCGCGACCGCATGGTGGCCGCGGTGGCGCCGTACGTGCTGGCGAACGAGGTGTGGCTGGTGGCGGTCGCCGGGACGCTCTTCGGGGTCTATCCGCAGCTCGAAGGCGAGGTGTTGTTCGGTTTGTACCCGGTGGTGGTGGCGATGCTGCTGAGCTGGGTGCTGCGGGACGCCGGGCTGTGGTTCCGGCGCAGGATCGACGGCCGGCGGTGGCGCGGGTTCTGGGACGCGATGATCGCGTTCGGGTCGCTGGGGCTGTCGTTCGGGTGGGGCATGGCGCTGTACGCCGCCGCCACCGGGTTCGCCTCGTCGCCGGTGCATCCGGTCGGGCTGATGCTGGGCGTGGTGGTAACGCTGCTGTTCGCCCTGCATGGGTGGACGTTCCTGGCGTGGCGGGCGCCCGGCGATTTCCCGGAGCGGCGAGTAGGGCTCGGCAGCGGTAGCTTGCGTGACCAGGCCGGGCCCGTAGGGAGCGCGACCATGAGCACAGCGGCCCGGTCAGGGCGGGCGCTGATGCTGTCCGGGATCGTCGCCGCGCTGCCCGCGGCGGGGCTGCTGGCGGGGGCGATGCCGTACCTGCTGGAGCACAGCACGCCGGCGGCGACCCTGAATGTGCTCAGTCTCATGGTGCTGCCGTGCGCACCCATCATGGTGGGCGCGCAACTATGGGTGTGGAACACTTTCCGTCCAGGAAAGGATGCCTTCCGTCTCCCGTCGTTCTTCTAGAGGACTCGTGCACAAGGATCTCCTGCGGCTCATGCGGGCCGAGCGGTCGGTACGCCGCCACCTGGCCGTCACCATGGCCGCGGCCGTGCTGGCGGGGCTGCTCGTGCTCGTGCAGGCCGAGTTGCTCGCCGGGGTGTTGTCCGGACGGTTCGCCGCCGCCGCCCTGGCCGGGCTGGCGGCGGTGGTCTGCCTGCGGGCGGTGCTCGCGTGGACGCAAGGCGTCTTCGCCGGGCGCACCGCGACCGGGGTCAAGTCCGCGCTGCGCCACCGGCTGCTGGGCCGGCTGCGCGACCTCGGTCCTGGACGGCTCGCCGCGCACCGCTCGGGCGAGCTGGTCACGCTCACGGGGCGCGGGCTGGACGGGCTGGACGCCTACCTGACCGGTTATCTGCCGTCGATCGCGGTGGCCGGGGTGGTGCCGGTGGCCGTGCTCGTGCGGTTGTTCGCCGCCGACCTGGCTTCGGCGGTCATCGTGCTGATCACGCTGCCGTTGATTCCGATCTTCGGGGCGCTGGTCGGCATGACGACCAAGGCCGTGACCGAGCGCCAGTACCGGGCGCTGTCCCGGCTCGGGGGTCACTTCCTGGACGTGGTCCGGGGGCTGCCCACGCTGCGGGCGTTCGGGCGGGCGCGCTACCAGGCCGGCGTCATCCAGGAGGTGGCCGACGCGCACCGCAGCGCGACCATGAAGACGTTGCGGGTGGCGTTCCTGTCGTCGCTGGTGCTGGAGCTCTGCGCGTCGCTGTCGCTGGCGCTGGTGGCGGTGCCGATCGGGCTGCGGCTGCTCGGGGGCTCGCTGGATCTGACGACGGCACTGCTGGTGTTGTTGCTGGCGCCGGAGGCTTACCTGCCGCTGCGGGCCATGGGGACACGCTTCCACGCCTCCATGGAGGGGGTCGCGGCGGCCGACGCCGCCTTCGCCGTGCTCGACTCCGCCGGGGACCCGCCGGCCTCGGAGAGGCGGCAGGCCGCGCCCTCCAGCGGGGCCCCGGAGATCCGGCTGGAGAACGTGACCGTCCGCTACCCGGGCAGGGACACCGCCGCGCTGGAGAACGTCACCCTGACCATCGGGCCGCGGGAGCGGGTCGCCCTCGTGGGCGAGAGCGGTGGCGGCAAGAGCACGCTGCTCCATCTCCTGCTCGGCTTCGTACAGCCTGCCGAGGGGCGGGTTCTGGTGGACGGAGTCGAGCTGCGGGATCTGGACGTGGCGAGCTGGCGGTCGCGGCTGGCGTTCGTGGCGCAGAGGCCTCACCTGTTCGCGACGTCGGTGGCCGACAACATCCGGCTCGGGGCTCCTTCGGCCTCTCCGGAGGACGTACGCCGGGCCGCCGGCGCCGCCCATGCCGACTTCGTGACCGCGCTCCCCCAGGGGTTCGACACCGTGGTGGGTGAGCGGGGTGCCAACCTGTCCGCCGGGCAGCGGCAGCGCATCGCGCTGGCGCGGGCCTTCTGCCGTCCCGGAGCGTCGGTCCTGCTGCTCGACGAGCCCACCGCGCGGCTGGACGGGCGCAGCGAGGCCGCGGTGGTGGCGGGGACGGCGGAGCTGGCCCGCGACCGCACGGCCGTCATCGTCGCCCACCGGCCTGCCATGATCGATCTCGCGGACCGCGTCATCCGGCTCCACGAGGGCCGCGTCATCTCCGACACCACCCGCACTCCGAGCTCCCCCGCCCCCCGATCGGCGGACGGGCACGTGACGGCACCCGCAGACGGGGTGACACCCGCGGACGGGCACGTTGCGACACCCGCGGACGGGCATGGCGCGACACCCGTGGACGGGCATGGCGCGACACCCGTGGACGGGCATGGCGCGACGGCCGCGGACGGGCACGTAGCGGCGGGGCGGCGTGAAGGGGACGAGGGATGACAGGGCGCATGGGAAAGCGGCTGGTGTGGGCGGTGCTGGCCGGAGCGGCGGCGGACCTGGCCGGGCTGGGTCTCATCGCCGCCGCGGCCTGGCTGATCACGAGAGCCGCCGAGCAGCCGCCCCTGGCCGCGTTGAGCGTGGCGATCGTGGCGACCAGGGCGTTCGCCACGAGCAAGGGCGTCTTCCGTTACCTCGAACGCCTCACCGGCCACGACGTGGCGCTCCGCGCCCAGGCCGGCACCCGTGAGGACCTCTACCGGGCCCTGATCCCGCCCCAGCAGCCCCGCCACGGCGGCGCGGATCTGCTCAGCCGCATGGTGGACGACACCGAGGCCGTGCAGGATCTGCTCGTCCGCTGCCTGCTCCCCGCGGCCGCCGCGGCCATCGCCGGGCTTGCGGCGGTCGTCATCGGGCTGACGATCCTGCCGGCGGCGGCACTGGTGCTGGTGGCCGGGCTGGCGCTGGCCGGGATGCTGCTGCCCGCCGGCACGGCCGCCGCCGCCCGCCGCTGGTCGGCCAGGATCGCCCCGGCCAGGGCGGCGCTGGCGGGCCGCGTGGCCGACCTGGTGCACGGCTCGGCCGACCTGGCCGCGTACGGCGCCGACGACGCGGCACTGGCCAAGGCCGAGGCGGCCGACGAGACGCTGGCCGCGCTCGAGCGCCGCCAGGCCCGCGTCCACGCCGCCGCTCTGGCCGGGGGCACGCTGGTGCAGGGGCTGACGGTCGCGGCCGTCGTTCTGCTCGCCCAGGGGGCCGGCGTCGGCTCGGTCGGCACGGCCGTGCTCGCGCTGACGGCCCTGGTGTCGTTCGAGCCGGTGCTGCCGCTGGCGGCGGCGGGCGAGCGGATGGCGGGCATCACGGCGGCGCTGCGTCGGCTGCGTGAGGTCCGCTCGGCCGCGCCGGCCGTCGCCGACCCCGCCGCACCCGCGCCCAAGCCCGAGTCCCCGCTCACGATCGAGGTCCACGACCTGGTGGTACGCCACCCCGCTCCGCCTGCCACGGCCGACGCCACACCGCCCGGCCACGGTGACCGCCTCGTCGAGGACGGGGTGGCGGCGCGCGACGGGCGGCCCGCTCTGGACGGGGTGTCGTTGCGGCTCACCCCCGGTAAGCGGGTGGCGATCGTCGGGCCGAGCGGTGCGGGCAAGAGCACGTTGCTGGCCGCGCTGATGCGGCTGGTCGAGCCGGAGTCCGGGAACGTCAGAGTCAACGGCGTGGACCTCGGGGACCTGTCGGGCGACGACGTGCGCGCCCTGATGACCGGCCTCACCCAGGACCCCTACATCTTCCGCGCCACCCTTCGCGACAACCTGCGCCTGGCCGGCCCCGAGGCCGACGACGAGAGGCTGCGCCGCGCCGTGCGGGACGCCAGGCTCGACGGCTGGGTGGAGCGGACCGGGTGGGACGCCGAGCTGGGCGAGGACGGCAGGACCGTCTCCGGCGGGCAGCTGCAGCGGCTGGCCCTGGCCAGGGCGCTGCTGTACGACCCGCCGGTGCTGCTGCTCGACGAGCCCGCCGAGGCGCTCGACGAGGATGCCGCCGACCGGCTGATGAGCGACCTGCTCGACGTGACCGAGGACCGCACCACGGTGCTCGTGACGCACCGGCTCAAGGGCCTGGAGACGGTCGACGAGATCGTGGTGCTGGAGGAGGGCCGCGTGATCCAGCGCGGCCGCCACGACGAGCTCGTCGCCGTCCCCGGCTACTACCGCGACCTGTGGGAGTCCGAGGTCCTCACCAGAAGGTGACGCCCCTGGCGCCGCTCTTGAGTTTGTGCTGCCATCTGGTTTACGATACAAACCAGTTTGAGCATAAGAGGAGTTGCGATGGCAGATGAGCAGGCGCCGACCCCCGAGGAGATGATGCGCCTGATCGAGGAGCAGAGCGCCATCGCGGCGAAGCACCTGCGCGGCGAGCCACTGCTCTACTACGTGCCGTGGGGGTTGGCCTGGCTGCTCGGGTTCGGCGCGCTCTTCCTCCACTACGGGCTCGACGGCGTGCCGGACGGGCCGGTCTCCTTAGGGCAGGCGCTGGCCGTGCTCTTCGCAACCCAGATCCTGGCGGGCGCCGCCACCGGCTTCGGGATGGCGAAGGTCAGCAAGGGGGTGCGCGGCGAGAGCGCGGCCAAGGGCATGATGTACGGCTACTCGTGGTTTGCGGGCGTGGCCCTGATGTGGGTCATCTGCATGCATTTCACCTTCAATCTGCCGGAGGCCGAGTCCACCCTGCTGTGGTCGTCCGGCTTCCTCCTGGTGCCGGCGCTGCTCTACATGGCCGGCGGCGCGATCTGGACGAGCTGGCCGATGTTCTTCATGGGTGCCTGGATCGCGGCGGTCGACGGCGTCGGCGTCCTGCTGGGGATCGGCTGGCACACGCTGCTCGCGGCCGTGCTGCTCGGCGGCGGCCAGGTCGCCTTCGGATTCTGGCTCAGGCGGCGCATGTGACCGCCGACGGCGCCGTGCCCGAGCTCGACCCGGTGATCCACGCACAGGCCCGGTTGCGGGTGGTCGCCACGCTCAACAGCCTGGGGGAACGCGACGAGATCGCCTTCCCCTCGCTCAAGGACCTGCTCGGCATGACGGCGGGCAACCTCTCGGTCCACCTGACCAAGCTCGAGGATGCCGGATACGTCCGCATCACCAAGACGCACAAAGGCCGCACCCCGGTGACGTACGTGGCGCTCACCCAACGCGGGCGGCTGGCTTTCGAGGACTACACCAAGGCGATCCGCGCCTTGCTGGACAACGCTGGGGGCAACGTATGACGATCCTCGCCAGAGCGATCGAGGTCACCCGCCGCTACGGCGAGGTGCTGGCGCTCGACCACGTCTCGCTCGATATCAAGGCCGGCGAGCTGGTCGGCCTGCTCGGCCCGAACGGGGCGGGCAAGTCCACTCTGATCAACCTGTTCGTGGGGCTGCGCCGGCCCACGTCCGGCACGGTCGAGCTGCTCGGCGGCTCGCCGCAGGATCCCGCCAGGCGGCGCGGCATCGGGGTGACGCCCCAGGAGACCGGGTTGCCCGAGTCGTTACGCGTCGGCGAGATCGTCGACTTCGTGTCGGCGCATTACCCGGAGAAGACGGACAAGGACGAGCTGCTTGCTCGTTTCGGCCTGGGCGACCTGGTCAAGCGGCAGGTGGGCGGCCTGTCGGGCGGGCAGCGGCGGCGGCTGGCCGTGGCGCTGGCGTTCGCGGGGCGGCCGCGGCTGGTGTTCCTCGACGAGCCGACCACAGGGCTGGACGTCGAGGCCAGGCGGGCGCTGTGGGACGGCATCAAGGCCTTCCACGACGACGGCGGCACGGTGCTGATCACCAGCCACTACCTGGAGGAGATCGAGGCACTGGCCGAGCGGGTGGTGGTCGTCGGCCACGGCCGGGTGCTGGCCGACGACACGGTGCGGGCCGTACGCGACATGGTGGGGGTGCGGCGGGTCTCCCTCGTCGCCGAGAGCCTGCCCGAGCTGCCCGGCGTGCTCGGCTCCGAACGGGCGGACGGCCGGGTCAGCCTGGTCACCGCCGACCCCGACCGGCTGGTCGTCGAGCTGGTGCGCAGCGGCGCGCCGTTCTCCGGCCTGGAGATCAGGCCGACCACTCTGGAGGAGGCCTTCCTGGCCATCACCTCGAAGGAGACCGCGCATGTCTAGCCTGGTCGTCGCGCACACGCGCTATCTCATGATCGAGCAGATCAGGGTGCCCATCGGCCTGCTGGCCAGCTCCCTGTTCCCGGCGATCTCGATGCTGGCCTTCGTGGTGCCGTTCGCGGGCCAGGATCCGGTGGCCGCGACGTCGGCGACGGGCTCGCTGATGTTCTTCGGCGCGATGTCGGCCGCCGTGATCGGGCTCAGCATCTCGGTCGCGCAGGACCGCGAGCTGCCATGGAACCCCTACCTGCGCACGCTGCCCGCGGGCCCGTTCGCCCACTTCGCCGGCCGCATCCTGTCCACGCTGGCCGTCATGCTGCTGTCGGTGATCCCGGTGCTGCTGGTGAGCGCGATGTTCACCGAGGCGACGATCACTCCGGCGAAGCTGCTGCTCGGTCTGGGCACGCTGGTCGTCGGGGTCGTCCCGTTCATGCTGATGGGCCTGTTCATCGGCTTCTCGCTGGCGCCCAAGGCCGCGATCGCGGTGTCGCAGATCGTGTTCTTCCCGCTGGGCATCCTCGGCGGCCTGTTGCTGCCGCCGCAGGCCTTTCCCGAGTTCATCGAAGTCGTCTCGCCGTACGTGCCGACCAGGGGCGGGGCCGAGCTGATCTGGTGGGCCACCACGGGCAGCAGCCCGGACCCCGTGGCCCTGGTGATGCTGGCGGTGTGGACCGTCATCCTGGCCGCGGCGGCGGCGTGGGGCTACCGCCGTGACGAAGGCCGGCGTTTCACCTGATCACAGGGGGTGTGCCGCCGAGTCCGCAGCGATCTCGACGGCACACCCGTCAATGTGGGGGTCCTGGGTTATTTCTTCTCTTCGAGGGTGACGGTGACCTCGTTGGTCTGCCCGTCCCGCACATATGTGATCTTGACCTGTTGACCAGGTTTGAAACCTCTGACCTGCCCAACTACATTATCTCCCCCGTCAACCGCCTTGTCGCCGATCTTCGTGATCAGGTCGCCCTGCTTCAGCCCGGCCTTCTCCGCCGGGCTTCCGGCGGTGATCTGGCTGACGAGGGCGCCGGCCACGTCGCCGGTCGCGTCGGTGACGCTCACGCCGAGGAAGGCATGACTCACCTTGCCGGTGCTGATGAGCTGGTCGGAGACCTGCTTGGCGGTGTTGACCGGGATGGCGAAGCCGACACCGCCGCCCGCGGCCTGCGAGGCGATCGCGGTGTTGATGCCGACCAGTTCGCCGGCCGCGTTGACCAGCGCGCCGCCGGAGTTGCCGGGGTTGATGGAGGCGTCGGTCTGGACGGCGCCGCCGATCGTGGTGGGCTCGCCGCCGCTCTGCTCCGGCTGCTGGCCCCAGCCGGGCGGGACCTGCTGGTTCTGCTCGCCGCCGACGGTGAGGGTGCGGTCGAGCGCGCTGACGATGCCCTTCGTGACGGATCCGGCGAGGCCGAGCGGGCTTCCGATGGCCAGCACGTCGTCGCCGACCTTCAGCAGGTCGCTGTTGCCGAGCGTGGCCTTGGTCAGCCCGGAGACGTCCTCCGCCCGGATGACGGCCAGGTCGGTGGCCGGGTCGGTGCCGACCACGCTGGCCTTGGCCGTCTTGCCGTCGCTGAACTTGACGGTCATCTGCCCTCCGCGTCCCGCGCCTTCGACCACGTGGTTGTTGGTCAGGATGAGCCCGTCCTCCGACAGCACCACGCCGGAGCCCTCGCCGGTCTGGCCCTGGATCATCACGACGCTCGGCTGCACCTTGGCGGCCACCTCGGTGACGCTGAGCTCGGCGGAGGTGTTCTTGAAGACCGGGCTCGGCGTGCCGGTGTTGCTGTTGGTGCTGACGGTGACCGGATCGGGCTGGAACGCGTTGGCGACGACGGCCCCCACGACGCCGCCGCCGATGGCCGTGGCCGCCAGGGCCAGCCCGGCCACCGTCTTACGCCCGAAGCCCGGCTTCTTCGCAGGCGCGGGCGGCGGCGGAGGCGGCGGCTCCATGATGATCGTGTCCCGCCGGGGAAAGCCCCCGGCGGCCGGCGCGGTGGCGCCGAACTGGCTCCACCCGGCACCCTGCTCGCGAGGCTCGTTCGCGTCCATCTGTCATCTCCCTAAGTCCCGATGACTCTAGGGTCGCAGGGTAGGCGTAAGACCTCGTTAAGCCGGTGATCGGAGGACCGTGAGACCGTTCACGGCCGCCTTATCGACGCTGCTCGCACACGGTGCGCGATCGCTCGAATCGGTCAAGAGAACGGCGCCTGACTCCGCCGGAGCCCGGCCGGGCGTGCGGCTCGACCGGGGTCAGCCCACGCCGTGGGCATCATCGGTGATCAGCAGGGTCTCCAACTCCTTGAGGAGCACCACCGCCCGGTCGGCGTCGGCCGGGTCCGGCACCGCTCCCCGTACGACCTCCTCCACCGGCGTGGTCGCGCGCCGGAACAGCAGGTGCAGGGCGGCGTCCGCCACCCGGACCTGGGTGCGGCGGCCGTCGGCCGGGTCGGGGCCGGTCTCCAGGATGCCGCGCTCGCGCATCCGGGCCACCGAGGCGGACACGTGGCTCTGGGCGAACCCCGTGCGGGCCTGGATCTCCCCCACCGCGCTGCCCGGGTGCCGCAGCACGTCCTCGAAGACCGCCTCCTCTCCGGGCGTCAGCAAGGGCTGATCCTCGCCGTCCGTGGCCTTGGACAGCTCCACCAGCCGCCGCCCCAACCTGCGCAACCTCGCGATGTTCATGGTGGCATATTACATCGCCACCGATGCATCGCTACCGATGAAATTGGCTCCGTGACACAGATCACGGAGCGGATCAGGAATGGCGGGAGCTCACCCTGTCGTTAGCAACGGCGTGAACGAGGCATACGCGAACACCTACGGCGCCCATCGGGCGGCCGCGTGTTGTCGCATGCGTATGGGGCGAATGCCGGCCCGCTAGACCAGACCGTCCGCCCGTTCTCCTCGAAGGTCATCATGATCGCACCTGGCTTCGTGCTGCGCAGGTTGAGCCACCTGCCGTTCCACCCGGGCACCCGCTGACCCCGGCCACACGCACCGGCACCTGTTCGTCCGAGCGGCCCAGGCCGCTCTCAGTCGTGGGGATTTTCCGTGATCCAGGCTTCAGGCCTGCGCAAGCAGTACGGTGGCACCGTCGCGCTCGACGGTGTCGACCTGCATGTGCGCGAAGGCGAGATCTACGGCGTGCTCGGCCAGAGCGGCGCCGGCAAGAGCACCCTCCTGCGCTGCGTCAACCTGCTCGAGCGCCCCACCGCGGGCAGCGTCACCGTGGCCGGCCAGGACCTGACGGCGCTGCGCGACGCGGAGCTGAACCGGGCCAGACAGCGCATCGGCATGATCCACCAGCACTTCGCGCTGCTGTCCTCGCGCACGGTGGCCGGTAACGTCGCCTTCCCGCTGGAGGTCATGGGCGTGCCCAGGGCCGAGCGCGAGCGCCGCGTCGCCGAGCTGCTGGAGCTGGTCGGGCTCGAAGGCCGCGGCAAGGACCGCCCCCACCAGCTGTCCGGCGGGCAGAAGCAGCGAGTCGGCATCGCCAGGGCCCTGGCGGGCAACCCATCCGTGCTGCTGTCCGACGAGGCCACCTCCGCGCTGGACCCGGCCACCACCCAGTCGATCCTGGCGCTGCTCAAGCGGCTCAACGCCGAGCTGGGCCTGACGATCCTGCTCATCACCCACGAGATGAACGTCGTCAAGAGCGTCTGCGACTCCGTGGCCATCATGGCGCGCGGCCGCATCGAGGAGTCGGGCGCCATCGCCGACCTCATCAGGACGCCCGGGTCCCGCCTGACCAGGGAGATCTTCCCGCTTCCCGAGCCCGCACCGGCCGGCTCGGTCACGCTCACGTTCACCGGCGACCCGCGGCAGCCGGTGGTGTCGGAAATCGTGCGGAAGTTCGACGTGGACCTGAGCATCCTGGGCGGCTCGATCGAAGAGCTCGCCGGCGGCTCCGTCGGCCGGTTGCGCGTGTCGCTCGACGGCGCCGACGCCCCCGCCGCGCTGGCGTACCTGCGCGGCTCGGGCCTGATCGTGGAGGAAGCGGCATGACCTGGGACGAGATGCTGCCGCTGCTCTGGCCGGCGACGCTGGAGACGGCGCAGATGGTCGGCTGGTCGGCGGTGTTCACCGTGTTGCTCGGGTTGCCGCTGGGCGTGGCGCTGGTGGTGTTCGACCGGGACGGGCTGCGGCCGGCGCCCGCGCTGAAGTCGGCGCTCGGGTTCGTGGTGAACATCGGGCGGTCGCTGCCGTTCATCGTGCTGATGATCGCGATCATCCCCTTCACCCGGCTCGTCGCCGGGACCACCATCGGGACCGCGGCCTTCGTCGTGCCGCTCACCGTCGGGGCGGTGCCGTTCTTCGCCCGGCTGGTCGAGACCGCGCTCAGGGAGGTCGGCACGGACGTCGTGCAGGCGGCCCAGGCCATGGGCGCGAGCCGGACCACCATCGTGCGCAAGGTCCTGCTGCCCGAGGCCCTGCCGGGGCTGGTGGCGGGCCTGACCGTGACCGTCGTCGCGCTCATCGGCTACTCCGCCATGGCCGGCACGCTCGGCGGGGGCGGCCTCGGCGACCTGGCCGTCCGGTACGGCTACCAGCGGTTCGAGACCCTCCTGATGATCGTGACGGTCGTCCTCCTCCTCGTGATCGTGCAACTCCTGCAAAGCCTGGGCGACTGGGTCGCTCGGCGCCTATCGCATAAGTAAGGAAAAGAAATGAAGTTTCGTGCCATTGCGGGTGCTGTCGCGCTAGCCCTGTCGCTCGCCGCATGCGGTACGTCGCAGTCCGCCACCAGCACGGCGGCCGAAGGGGCCGACGTGGTGCTCAAGGTGGGCGCCAGCCCGGTGCCGCACGCCGAGATCCTCAACTACGTCAAGCAGAACCTGGCCCCGGCCGGCGGGCTGAAGCTGGAGGTCGTCGAGTTCACCGACTACGTCCAGCCGAACGTGCAGCTCGATGAGGGCCAGCTGACCGCGAACTTCTTCCAGCACAAGCCGTACCTGGACGACTTCAACTCCTCCAAGGGCACCGAGCTGAGCTTCGTCGCCCCGGTCCACCTGGAGCCGCTGGGCCTGTACTCCAAGAAGATCACCGCGCTGTCCGCGCTGTCCGGCGGCGCCACCGTGGCCGTGCCCAACGACGCCACCAACCTCGGCCGCGCGCTCAAGCTGCTCGCCGACAACGGCCTCGTCACGCTCAAGGACGGCGCGGGCACCGCGGCGACCGAGCGCGACGTGGTGGAGAACCCGAAGAACCTGCAGTTCAAGCCGCTGGAGGCGGCGCAGCTGCCGCGTTCGCTCGACGACGTGGACGCCGCCGTGATCAACGGCAACTACGCCATCGAGGCCGGGCTCAAGCCCGCCACGCAGGCTCTGGCGCTGGAGAAGACCGAGGGCAACCCGTACGTCAATGGGCTCGTCGTCCAGGCCGGCCACGAGAAGGACGCGAACATCGTCACCCTCGGCAAGCTGCTGCAGGACCCGAAGGTCAAGGACTTCATCAAGCAGAAGTACGCGGGCTCCGTGATCGCCGCGAACTGATATTGAAAACGCGCGGCCGAAACAGGAATAATCCCTTATCACACCGGTTCGGGCGTCAAGCGAATTGTAAGCGCGGCGCAATTGGGCGGGCGCAGGAATGCCGGGTCAGGAAAAACCCTCTCCCGAGGAGGACCCAAAGTGCGATTCGTTTCACGAATCCTGCTCGGCGTCACCGCCGCCACGTTGGTGGCGATCGGCGCACCGGTCGCCGCCAACGCGACGACCACGCCGGCATCATCCGCCGCGAGCTCGTACGACGCCGCGTGGGGGCCCTACTACTCCGGCGATCACAAGGCCAAGTCCTACGGCCACGTGAGCGTCGAGAAGAAGAAGTTCAAGTTCTGGTACTGGAAGTGGATCACCGTCAAGAAGGAGATCTGCTGGAAGGACAAGGACGGCGACAAGCACTGCAAGTGGGTCGAGAAGAAGGTCAAGAAGCGCTTCTGGGAGTGGCGCCACGACTACTTCTTCACGGTCCACAGCACGCTTCACAACGCCAAGTGGTGGGGCAAGAAGAAGTGCGCGTGGGAGACGTTCAAGGTCGTGAACAAGGACGGTTCCGCGTACTTCAAGAGCTTCCGCAACTGCTCGAAGCACCCGCAGGAGTTCACCTTCTACGGTAAGAACGCCGCCCACATCTACGTGGACGTGAGCCGGGGCACCTGGCACCAGCCGACCGGCTTCCACTCCGGCTGGGAGGACGTCTTCCACGCGGCGGCCTGACCGCCCTGTTCCCGGAGCCGCGGCCTCAACGGAGAGGTCGCGGCTTCCGTGCTGCCGGTGGGCCGAATAGTGTTCGGATATGTATCCGGGAGCCATCGCAGCAGTCACCCCAGACAAGCCCGCTGTGATCATGGCGGGCTCCGGACGGATCATCACCTATCGCGAGCTCGACGAGGAGTCCAACCGCCTGGCCCACCTGTTCCGCGCGGCCGGGCTACGCCCGGGCGACCACCTCGCCTTCATGCTGCCCAACCATCCCCTCTTCCTGGCCATCGCCTGGGCCGCGCACCGCTCGGGCCTGTACTACACGCCGATCAACTCCCGGCTGCAGACCGACGAGGTGGCCTACATCGTCGGCAACTGCGGCGCTCGGGCGTTCATCTCGAGCGCGGACCTGGCGAGCGTCGCCACCTCGATCACCGCCGCCACGCCCCGGGTCGAGCTGCGTCTCATGATCGACGGCACCGCCGAGGGCTTCGACTCCTACGAGGAGGCGGTCGCCAAGCAGCCGGTCACCCCGATCGACGACGAGTGCACCGGCACTGACATGCTCTACTCCTCGGGCACCACCGGCCGGCCCAAGGGCGTCAAAGTGACCGCCCCGCACGGCCCCCTCACCGAGCCCGGCATGCTGTTCATGCTCATCCAGGCGTTGTTCGCGCCGTCGGCCGACAGCGTCTACCTCTCCCCCGCGCCGCTCTACCACGCCGCCCCGCTGCGGTACTGCCTGACGTTCCAGCGCTTCGGCGCCACGGTGGTGGTGATGGAGCGCTTCGACCCGGAGCAGTGTCTGCAGGCGGTCGAGCGCTACCAGGTGACGCACGCGCAGCTCGTGCCCACGATGTTCATCAAGATGCTCAAGCTGCCGGAAGAGATCCGGACAAAATACGATATTTCATCGCTCCAGCATGCGATCCATGCCGCCGCCCCCTGCCCCGTCCCCGTCAAGGAGCAGATGATCGACTGGTGGGGCCCGATCATCCACGAGTACTACGCCGGCACCGAGGGCAACGGCTTCCTCTACGTCAACGCGCAGGACTGGCTCCAGCACAAGGGCACGGTCGGCCGCTCGCTCCTCGGCGTCGTGCACATCCTCGACGAGAACGGCGACGACCTGCCGCCGGGCGAGCACGGCACGATCTACTTCGAGAACGGCGCCAGGTTCGAATACCACGGCGACCCGGACAAGACCCGCTCCGCACGGGACCCCCAGGGCCGCGGCTGGACCACGCTGGGCGACATCGGCTACCTGGACGACGACGGTTTCCTGTATCTCACCGACCGCCGCTCTTACATGATCATCTCTGGCGGGGTGAACATCTACCCGCAGGAGGCCGAGAACGTGTTGTCGGTGCACCCGAAGGTGGCCGACGTGGCGGTGTTCGGGGTGCCGGACGAGGAGATGGGCGAGCAGGTCAAGGCCGTGGTCGAGCCGATGTCCATGGACGAGGCGGGGCCGGAGCTGGAGGCGGAGCTGATCGCGTACTGCCGCGAGCGCCTGGCCCACTACAAGTGCCCCAAGTCCGTGGACTTCCGCGCGGAGCTGCCCCGCCACCCGACGGGAAAGCTCTACAAGCGGCTGCTCAGGGACGAATACTGGCCGCCCCGCACATGACAACGCCCGCCGTACCCGGGCGGGTACGGCGGGCGATCCGGCGTCAGGCCGCTACCGTAGAGGCGACCTGGGCCGGGGTGAGCGCGATGTCCAGGACCTCGCGCACGTCGCTGACCGGGTGGATGGTCAGCTCGCCGCGGACCTCCTCGGGCACGTCGTCCAGGTCCGGCTCGTTGCGGGCCGGGATGAGGACGGTGGTGATGCCCGCCCGGTGCGCGGCCAGCAGCTTCTGCTTGACGCCGCCGATCGGCAGGACCCGCCCGGTCAGGGAGATCTCGCCGGTCATGGCCACGTCGCTGCGGACCAGCCGCCCAGACAGCAGCGAGGCCAGCGCGGTCGTCAGCGTCACACCGGCCGACGGCCCGTCCTTGGGCACGGCGCCCGCCGGGAAGTGCACGTGGACCGAGCGGTCCTTCAGCGCGGTGACCGGCAGCTCCAGCTCCGCGCCATGCGAGCGCAGGTACGACAGCGCGATCCGGGCCGACTCCTTCATCACGTCGCCCAGCTGGCCGGTCAGCGTGAGCCCGGTCTCGCCGGTCTCCGGGTCGGCCATGGACGCCTCCACGTAGAGCACGTCACCCCCGGCCCCGGTGACCGCCAGGCCCGTCGCCACGCCCGGCACCGAGGTGCGCTGGGTGGCCTCCGGCAGCGAGGACTCCGGCACGAACCGCGGCCTGCCGAGGTAGCCGACCAGGTCGCCCTCGCCGACGGTGACGGGCAGCTCGTCCCCGTCCGTCGTCGCGGCCGCCACCTTGCGCAGGACCCTGGCGACCGCCCGCTCCAGTGAGCGCACGCCGGCCTCGCGGGTGTACTCGGCGGCCAGCTTGCGCAGCGCGTCGTCCTCGACCTTCACCTCCTCGGCGCTCAGCCCGGCCAGCTCCAGCTGCCGCGGCAGCAGGTGGTCGCGGGCGATCGCGACCTTCTCGTCCTCGGTGTAGCCGTCGAGGGTGACGACCTCCATCCGGTCGAGCAGCGGCCCGGGGATGGCCTCCAGGACGTTGGCCGTGGCCAGGAAGAGCACGTCGGACAGGTCGAGCTCGACCTCGAGGTAGTGGTCGCGGAACGTGTGGTTCTGCGCCGGGTCGAGCACCTCCAGCAGCGCGGCCGTGGGGTCGCCGCGGTAATCGGCGCCGACCTTGTCGACCTCGTCGAGCAGCACGACCGGGTTCATCGAGCCGGCCTCGCGGATGGCGCGGACGACGCGGCCGGGCAGCGCGCCGACGTAGGTGCGCCGGTGGCCGCGGATCTCCGCCTCGTCGCGGACGCCGCCGAGCGCGACGCGCACGAACTTGCGGCCCATCGCGCGCGCCACGGACTCGCCCAGCGAGGTCTTGCCGACTCCGGGAGGACCGGCGAGGGCGAGCACGGCGCCGCTGCGACGGCCGCCCACCACGCCGAGCCCCTTGTCCTGGCGGCGCTTGCGCACGGCCAGGTGCTCGATGATGCGGTCCTTGACGTCGGACAGGCCGGTGTGGTCGGCGTCGAGCACGGTCCGCGCGCCCGTGATGTCGTAGTTGTCCTCGGTCCGCGTGTTCCAGGGGATGTCGAGGACGGTGTCGAGCCACGTGCGGATCCAGCCGGTCTCGGGCGACTGGTCGGAGGTCCGCTCCAGCTTGTCGACCTCCTTGAGCGCGGCCTCGCGCACCTTCTCCGGCAGGTCGGCGGCCTCGACACGGGCCCGGTAGTCCTCTTCCTCGGTCTCGGTGTCGCCGTTGAGCTCCTTGAGCTCCTTGCGCACGGCGGCGAGCTGCTGGCGCAGCAGGAACTCGCGCTGCTGCTTCTCCATGCCCTCCTGGACGTCCTTGCGGATCGTCTCGGCGACGTCGAGCTCGGCGAGGTGCTCGCGGGACCACTCGATCAGCTTGGCCAGCCGGTCGGCCGGGTCGGCGGCCTCGAGCAGCTCGACCTTCTGCGCCGTGGTCAGCCACGGGGTGTAGCCGGAGCTGTCGGCCAGCAGCGACGGGTCCTCGATCTGGTTGACCTGGTCGACCACCTGCCAGGCGCCGCGCTTCTGCAGGATCGTGGTGGCCAGGGCCTTGTACTCCTTGGCCAGCTCATGCGCGCGCTCGCCGGCGGGGACGGCGTCGATCGTGTCGGCCGCGACCCACAGCGCGGCGCCGGGGCCGGTGGTGCCGATGCCCACGCGGACGCGGTTGACGCCGCGGACCACCGCGGCCGGCTCGCCGCCCGGCAGCCTCCCGACCTGCTCGACAACGGCCTGCACGCCGACCGGGCCGTAACGGCCGTCGATCCGGGGAACGAGGAGGACCCGCGGCTTGTTGCCACCGGATGCACGGGCCGCGTCTATGGCTGCGCGCACCTCGGAGTCGGACAGGTCCAGCGGGACCACCATGCCCGGCAGGACGACCTCGTCGTCCAGCGGCAGGACCGGGAGGGTCAAGCTCTCACTCATGCGAACTCCCAAGGGTTGAGTTATACCGACTCAATTCATTGGAGCCCCGCATTGTTCCCTTCCTTGTTGATGTTCGCTCAGGGCGATCGTAATCATGTAAGCGCGTGGGAGGGTGACGGGCCCGGAACCGCGCCGTACAGTCGGCTGATGGACCCGGTTGAGCTCTTCCATCAGGTGGCGGCGACCGTTCCCGCCTACAGGGCCTTTCTCGCGGCCAACAACGTCGATCCGGCCAAGGTGACGACATTTCAGGACTTCGAGCGGTTGCCGATGACCACGAAGGACTCCTACACCCTTCGCCACCCCCTGCCGGACCTCTGCAGGAACGGTGAGATCGGCGACATGATCGCGGTGTCGTCGGGCTCGACGGGCGTTCCGTCGTTCTGGCCGCGCTCGGTGGCGGACGAGCGGGTGATCGCCGCGCGGTTCGAGGAGGTCTTCCGCGACTCCTTCGCCGCCCGGGAGCGCCGGACGCTGGCCGTGGTCTGCTTCGCGCTCGGCACCTGGGTGGGCGGCCTGTTCACCATCAACTGCTGCCGCCACCTGGCCGAACGCGGCTACCCGATCACGGTCGTGGCGCCCGGCACCGACCGCAGGGAGATCGCGCGTGTGCTGCCGGAGCTGGCCCCGTACTTCGACCAGGTCGTCCTCCTGGGCTACCCGCCGTTCCTGAAGAACGTCATCGACACCGAGGACCTGCCCTGGGCCTCCTGGAACATCAAGCTCGTGACGGCGGGCGAGGTATTCAGCGAGGAGTGGCGCACCCTGGTCGCCGAGCGGGCCGGGATCGCCGACCCCGTGCGCGGCATCGCCTCCCTCTATGGCACCGCCGACGCGGGCGTGCTGGGCAACGAGACCGCGCTGTCGGTGGAGATCCGCCGCTTCCTGGCCAAGCGCCCGAACACGGCGAGGGAGCTGTTCGGCGAGTCCCGGCTGCCGACCCTCGTCCAGTACGACCCGCGGGTGCGCTTCTTCGAGGAGCACGAGGGCACGTTGCTCTTCTCGGGCGACAACGGCATCCCGCTCATCCGCTACCACATCGCCGACGAGGGCGGCGTGATCCCGTACGACCAGATGGTGGGCTTCGTCCGGCGGCACGGCTTCGAGCCGGCCGAGCAGGGCCCTGAGCGGCCCTTCGTGTACGTGTTCGGCCGCGGTCATTTCACGCTCTCCTACTACGGGGCGAACGTCTTTCCCGAGAACATCGCGGTCGGCCTGGAGCAGCCCGAGGTCGCCGGCTCGGTGACGGGCAAGTTCGTGATGGAGGTGGTGGAGGACGCCCAGCGCGACCGGCACCTGACGGTGACCGTGGAGCTGATGCCCGGCGAGAAGCTGTCGGAGGAGACGGCGCAGGCCGTGGGCGCGTCGATCCTGGCCCAGCTGCTGCGGCTGAACAACGAGTTCGCCGGCTACGTGCCGCTGGCGCAGCAGATGCCGTTCATCCGCCTTCGCGAGGCCGGGGACCCGGAGTATTTCCCTCCGGGCGCCAAACACCGCTACACCCGCTGACCGCCGTCCACAACTGGACGCCCGGCAGGTGCAGGCGCAGGTGGTGAACCTGTTCGCGGAGCTGCAGCGCACGCTCGGGGTGGCGCTGGTGTTCATCGCCCACGATCTCGCCGTGGTGAGCCCGCGCTGGAAGCCGTGGAGGACCACTACGCGGCCTGTCACTACGCGGAGCGCCCCGACCGCGTGACCTCTTGACGTGCCGTTTTCGGGGTACAGAAGAGAGGAGGTGGGCTTTGATGACAGACTGTCGTCAAAAGCTTGACGTACGACGACGGCGTTTGTGACACTTCGTCATGAAACGTTAGCGCAAGTAGAGGTGGCCTGTGACGACGCCGTTCTCCGAAACCCTGAGGAACGCCACGTGGGGCGACCACCAGTCCGCCGAGTCCGAGGGCTACCTGGCGGCGCTGATGGACGGCCGGCTGAGTGAACACGAGTACGGCGAGATGGTGGCCCAGCACTACTTCGCCTACGTCGCACTCGACGGGGTGTCGCGCCGGCTCGCCGACCACCCGGTAGCCGGCGGCTTCGTGTTCCCCGAGCTGTACCGCGAGCGCGCCTTGGAGCGCGACCTGTCGAAGATCTACGGTCCGGGCTGGCGCGACCGGATCGCCCCGTCCACGTCCACCCGAACCCTTGTCGCGCGGATCCAGCAGGTGTCCGACTGGCCTGGGGGCTACATCGCCCACCACTACACCCGCTACCTGGGCGACCTGTCCGGCGGCCAGTTCATCCGCATGGAACTGCAGAAGATCTACGGGTACGGCGAGGGCGGCGGCGTCGACTTCTACCGCTTCGACGAGCTGGGCAGCCTGCCACGCTTCAAGAACGAATACCGTGCCCGCCTGGACGCCCTGGAGCTGGACGAGCAGGAGCGGCAACGCATCATCCGTGAGGTCAAGCTGGCGTACCAGCTGAACACGGAGGTGCTGGCCGAGCTCAAGCACGTCGTGAAGAGCGCCGCCTGAGGTCGCCCGATCAGCTTCGATAGGGGTCCCGCAAGGGGGTGACCCGCTCGGCGAAGTCCGCTTTCAGCTCGGCCATCCGCGGGCCGGCCTCGTAGTAGCGGCCCTTCGTCTCGCCGTACGGCTGGAGCCAGCCCTTGGCGGCGAGATCCCGCAGGTCGCGGGCGGCCTGGCCCTGGCTGAGGCCCTCGTCGGACTGATATCTGCTGCGGCGCAGCCGCCTGCTCACGAAGGCCTCGTAGAGCGCCGAGACACAGCGTGTATTGAGGCCGGCCGCGTCGACCTGCTCCTCCAGCAGCATCCAGATCTCGCCGGCCTCGGCGAGGCGCCGGCGCACCCGCTGCGCCTGCATGTGGTGCGCTCTCAGGCAGAAGCGCACCCACTCGAGGGTGTCGCCGTGCGGGCTCCACCGCCGCTGTTGGACCTCGCCGAGCATGTCGTAGTACTCGAAGGTGGTGCGCTGCTCACCGAGCCATTCCTCAATGGAGGAAAACTCAGGCGTCATGATCTGGTCCCGGCCCAGGACCAAGGTCTGCAGGGCACGCGACATCCGGCCGTTTCCATCGCGCCACGGGTGGATGCTGACGAGATTGAAGTGGGCCATCGCGGCCCGCACATAGCTCGGCGCCTCCAGGTCGCCCTCGTTGAGCCAGAGGACCAGCTCGTCCAGGAGCCCTTCGACCAGTTCGACATCTGGTCCTTCGTAAACCACTTCTCCTGTGCTCGAATCCCGGACATAGATGCCTCCCGGCCGTATCACTCCAGGAGTTTTGTTGCGGTGATGGCCGATCATCATGAAGTTCAGCGCGTTGAGCATGCCGACGTCGTAACGGAACACGGAAGCGCGCGACAGCATCCCGATATAGGTCAGAGCCTGCTGGTAGCCGGCGATTTCCTTCGCGATGGCGGCGGATGCCTCAAGAGGCTCGTCGCCGGCCATGATCGACTGAATGTCCTCGACGCTGGCCTTGTAGCCCTCGATAGAGTTCGATCCTTGGATCGCCCGTGCCTGGAGTTGTCTGCGGAGCTGGCCGTCCCACCGGTGCGTTTCAGCGAGGCGGTATTTGAGGTCTTGCCGCATGTCCTCGATCTCGGCCAGCACCGTCTTGTCGGCCGGCTCGAGTGCGGGAGTGCCGTAGAGCATGAACCCATGAAAGCACGAATCAACCATCCATTCAAGTGACCGAATGATTTAACCATATGTCCCCCGATATGATCACCATTCGTCCCAGATGGAGGCCAGTGAGTGGATGGTCGCCGATCGCAGCAGCGCCGTGCCGCGGTCAGCAAACAGGCCCACGCGGGGCGAGCCGGGGTCGGCGAAGACCTGTTCGGTGAAGACGACCTGACCGCGGTCGAAGAAGACCTCGACCGAGGAGGTGTCCACGATGGCGGTCAGGCGCAGGCCATCCGCGGAAAGCGGGGCGGCGTGCCTGCCGCTGGGCGTCCCTTCCACGAACGTCTCGCCACGGACGACGTCGTACCCGATGCGCAGTCCCTCGTGGATCACCAGCCCGAACCGCTCCGCCGTACCCGGCTCGAACTCCGCGGTGATCTCCAGCGCCCCCTCGGGGAGGGGACGGAACGTGACGCCGGGCGGGACGTCCAGATCGGCGAGGTGGACGGCGTCGGTCGTGCGCAACGCCTGGAGGGCGGCCACGGGCCGCTGCACCAGGCGCGGGCGGCCGCCGATGTCCTCCAGCAGCAGCTCGCGCGGCAAACTCTGCGCCCCACGCCAGGGATCGGTGGGGTGGGCGGCGGCGTCGTCCCAGTTGCTCATCCAGCCGATCCAGCGGCGCCGCCCGACCGGGGTGTGGTTCCAGGAGACCGCGGCGTAGAAGTCACGGCCGTGGTCCGCCCAGGAGGCCGGCCAGTCGCTGGTGAAGGTGACGCCGTCGAAGCGGCCCACGAAGTATTGGACGCCGGAGCCGCCGGCCGGCCCGCCGGGATTGAAGCTGACGACCAGCACCCACCTGCCGTCCAGCTCGAACAGGTCGGGAACCTCCCAGACGCCGTCTACAGATCCGTCAGGTCCGAAGTCGCTCAGCCACGTCCAGGAGAGCAGGTCGTCGGAGCGGTAGAAGCTCACTTTCCACTCCAGGGCCAGCACGACGGCCATGACCCAGTAGCCCCCTGGGCCGTACCAGAAGACCTTGGGGTCGCGGAACTCCTTGGAGCCGATGTCGAGGACGGGGTTGCCCGGGTGGCGGGTCCACGTCCTGCCCCGGTCGATGCTGCGGGCCAGCGATTGCGCCTGCAGCCCCGACGCGGGGTAGTGGCTGGTGTAGACGGCCACCATGGTCCCGTCGTGGTCGATCACGGCGCTCCCGGAGAAGACGTACTCGTCGTCGGTGGCCTCGATCGCGACGCCGAGCTCCTCCCAGTGGACCAGGTCGGTGCTGACGGCGTGTCCCCACGACATGTTCCCCCAGTCGTTCCCGTAGGGGTTGTACTGGTAGAAGAGGTGGTACTCGCCGTCGTGCCAGACCAGGCCGTTGGGGTCGTTCATCCAGTTGCGCGCGGGTGTGTAGTGCAGCTGCGGACGGTGCGGCGTCACCGCGGCACCGCCACCGAGTCGCGGACGACCAGCGGGCACGGCATGAGCTTGTGCTCGGTCGCGTCGCCCTCGGCCTTGCTCAGCAAGCGGGACGCCGCCCAGGCGCCCATCTCGTAGTGCGGCAGGGCGACGGTGGTCAGCCCGGGCTCCAGTGAGTCGGCGATGTGCTCCTGGTCGTCGAAGCCGACGATCGACACCTCGCCCGGCACGGCGAGCCCCAAGTGGCGGGCGGCCCGGTAAGCCCCCATCGCCACGCGGTCGTTGTAGCAGAACAGCGCGGTCGGCCGGTCGGGCCGCGACAGCAGCTCCCGCGCCGCCCACTGCCCGCTGTGGACGTCTCCGGTCGTCCCACGCATCACCAGCGACGGTTCGAAGTGCTCGCCGAGCGTGTCCTGGTAGGCCTCCAGCCGCTGGTGGGCGGCCGGTATGTCGTCATCGATCGTGCAGAACCCGATCCGGGTGTGCCCGGCGGCCATCAGGTGCTCCACCGCGGCCCGCGCGCCGCCGCGCTCGTCGGGCACCACCCAGTCGACGTCCCCCTCGACGGGCCGCCCGTCCAGCACGATCAGCGGCAGCCCTTCGGGGATCTCCGGCAGCTCGATCTCGCGGTGGTACATCGAGGCGTAGATCAGCGCGTCGACATTGCGCTGGACCAGTGCCTGCACTGCGCTCTGCTCCATCTCGGCGTTGCCGCCCGTGTCGATGAGCAGCAGCAGGCAGCCCTGCTCCCACGCCGCCTCCTGGGCGCCCTTGAGCATCCGGCCCGCGAACGCCGTGCTGGCAACCATGTCCGACAGCAGGCCGATGGTGTTGGTCTGGCGGGTGCGCAGACTACGGGCGAGCAGGTTGGGCGCGTAGCCGAGCTCGGCCGCCGCGCGCCTGACGCGCTCACCGATGGCCGGCTTGACCCGCCCGGCGTCCCTGCCGTTCATGACGAGCGACACGGTGGAGACCGAAACGCCCGCTCTCGTCGCCACATCCTTCAGCGTCGCCACCAGCCGCTCCTCTCACGTCAAACGATTTACGTGGAACGATTGACGTGATTGTTGGGCAGAGGTTTCCCCGGTGTCGAGCGGGAGGCATCGGACGTGACCAGACTGTTATAAGGGGCGCCCCACCCGTCATGTGAGGACCGGGAGCCGGCGGCGATCAGCCCGGCTCGGCCTACCATGGGCCTATGCCCCGCATCTCGGCCGCCACGATCGGCGAGCACCGTGCTCAGACGCGCGACCGCATCCTGCAGGCCGTCTCGCGCCTGGCGCGTGTGCAGGGCATCGACGGCATCTCCCTGACAGACGTGGCCGCGGAGGCCGGGATCACCCGGACGGTGCTGTACAACTACTTTCCGGACAAGGCCGCGTTGCTGCTGGCGTTCACCGAACGGGTGACCCAATACTTCATCGCCAGTTACGAGCGTGAGCTGCCGGAGGGCGCCCCGCCGGCGGATCGGTTGCGGGCGTTCGTGCGCCTGCAGCTGGCCGGGTTGCTGGCGCATCCGCATCCTGGGGCCGCCGATCTCAGTGCGGCGCTGGGGCCGGACGCATACCAGCAGTTGGCCGAGCACGTCGCGCCCATGCAACGCATTCTGGTGGAGATCCTGGAGAGCGGCATGGCGTCGGGCGACTTCCGGGTGGTCGATGTCGCGGCCACCGCCCGCATGGTCCTGGCCGTCATCGGGGCCGAGCGGGTGCCGCTCATCAGCGGGGCTGTCACGGTGGAGGCGGCGCAGGCGCTGGTGTGCGAGTTCGTGTTGCGGGCGCTCGGCAGCGGATCCGCTACCTGACCGCGTTCGGCGCGATGACAGGATGGGGCCCATGACATTCGGCCCCAAAGAGCTCCACAATGGCGACCACCTGGAGCTGAAGTCGGCGAGCGGCCGGTGGGTGTTACTGGCGACCGTCCTCGGGTCCGGGCTCGCGCTGCTCGACAGCACCGTGGTCAACGTCGCGCTGCCCTTCCTCGGACGAGAGCTCGACGCGGGCATGGACGGCCTGCAGTGGACGATCAACGCCTACACGCTCACCCTCGCCGGGCTGATCCTCCTGGGCGGGTCCCTCGGCGACCGCTACGGCCGGCGGAGGGTCTTCCTCGTCGGCACGGTGTGGTTCGCCGTGGCGTCCGCGCTGTGCGGGCTGGCGCCGAACATCGAGGTCCTGATCGCGGCCCGGGCCCTGCAGGGCGTCGGCGGGGCGCTGCTGACGCCGGGGTCGCTGGCGATCATTCAGGCGTCATTCGTGCGGCACGACCGGCCGCGGGCGGTCGGGGCGTGGTCGGGGCTCGGCGGAGTGGCCGCCGCGATCGGGCCGCTGCTCGGCGGGTGGCTGGTGCAGACGGTGGGGTGGCGGTGGGCGTTCCTGATCAACCTGCCGTTCGCGCTGGTGGTGGTGCTGGTCGCGCTGCGGCACGTGCCCGAGAGCAGGGACGAGCAGGCGGCGGGGCGCTTCGACGTGCTGGGATCGGTGCTGGCGGCGCTGGCGCTGGCCGGCATCACGTACGGGCTGATCGAGACGGGCGCCCTGGTCCCGTTGCTGGTCGGGCTGGCGATGGCGGCCGCGTTCGTGGTGCTGGAGATCCGCAGGTCGCCGGACGCGCTGGTGCCCGTGGGGATCTTCAAGAACCACGTGTTCTCGGCGGTGAACGTGGTGACGCTGATCATGTACGCGGCCATGGGCGTGGTGTTCTTCCTGCTGGTCGTGCAGTTGCAGGTGGTGTCCGGGTTCTCGCCCATCGCGGCGGGCCTCGCCATGTTGCCGACCACGATTCTGATGATCGTGCTGTCGGCCAGGGCGGGTGACATCGCCAAGCGCTACGGGCCGCGTCTGCCGATGACCATCGGGATCCTGATCGCGGGCTGCGGGTTCCTCTGGATGAGCACGATCGGTCCGGACGCCTCCTACGTGCTGCAGGTCCTGCCCGCGGTGTCCGTCTTCGGGCTCGGGCTGTCGGCGGCGGTCGCGCCGCTGACGGCCACCGTCCTGGCCACCGCCGACGAGCGGTATGCGGGCACCGCCAGCGGCGTCAACAACGCGGTCGCCCGCACCGGCAGCCTGCTCGCCGTGGCCGCGGTGCCGCCGCTGGTCGGGCTGGTGGGCGACGCGTTCCAGAATCCGCCGGTGTTCGACGCCGGGTTCCGGATGGCGATGCTGATCAGCGCCGGGATGATGGTGGTGTCGGCGCTGATCACGTTCGTCACGATCAAGGAAAACGTGCTGGCGGCCGAGGACTAGAAGGTGAACGCCTGGCTGCGGACGCTGTTGTCGAAGTTCGACAGCAGCAGCTCGGGCTCGCCGACGGAGCGGACGCCGGGGAGCCTGGTGAGCAGCTCGCGGAACATCGTGCGCATCTCCTGCCTGGCCAGGTTCGCACCCAGGCAGAAGTGCGGTCCCGGGCCGCCGAAGCCGACGTGTGGCTTGGTGTCGCGGGTGATGTCGAACGTGTCCGGGTCGGGGAAGACCGACTCGTCCCGGTTGGCGGAGCCGTAGAACAACACGACCTTGTCGCCCTTCTTCAGCTCCAGGCCGCGCAGCGCATAGTCCTCGGTGACCGTGCGGCGGAACTGCATGATGGGCGAGACGTAGCGGACCATCTCCTCGATGGCCGCGTTGATGTGCGTGCCGAAGTCGCTCATGAGCAGCTCGCGCTGCGCCGGGTTGTCGGTGAGGAGCTTGATGCCGTGCGCCATCGTGTTGCGGGCGGTCTCGTTGCCGGCGACCAGCAGCAGCGCGAAGAAGGAGCCGAGCTCCTTATCGGTCAGCTTCTCCCCGTCGGGGTTGGCGTTGACCAGGAGGGAGACGAGGTCGCCCTTGGGGTCGGCGACGCGTTCGTGGCCGAGCTTGATGACCATGCGCTGCAACGCCAGCAGGGCCAGCATGTTCTGGCCGGCCATCTGGACGCTGCGGGCCAGGCTGGGGCGTACGCCGGTGTAGGCGGTGGAGATGTCGACGTGCTGGTGGACCTTGGCCCGCAGCTCCTGCGGGATGTCGAGCATGTCGCAGATGACGTGGATCGGCAGGCGGGCGGCGACCTGGGTGACGAAGTCGCGGGGGCCGTCCTTGACGACGTCGTCGACGATGCGGGCGCAGGCGGCCTCGATGTCGCTCTGCAGGCCGGCCAGCATCTTGGGGCTGAAGGAGCGGGTGACGATGCGGCGCAGGCGGGCGTGGCGCGGGTCGTCCATGTTGACCATCGACTCACCGAACACCTGCTTCACCCAGCCGGGCGGCTCCGGGTTGGTGACCGCCGGCTCGCTGGAGAAGATCTTGGCGTTGCGGCTGGCCTCGACCACGTCCGCGTGCCGTACGAGCGCATAGAAGCCCTTGCCGGAACGCAGGAGCGGCACCTTCTTCTCCGGGAAGAACACCGGATGCTCTAATTGCCGGAGCCGGGCGAACGCCTCATTCCGCTCTTTGAGCGGCCTGCGCCAGAAATCCAGATCAGCGAGGTCGATGTCCACCCGTCTATCCTGGCACGTTCCCACGGTGTTAAAGCCGGGTTCGTGCGGGCCGGACATACCTGCAAGTATGAATGCGCTGCTCGCCGCCTGCCTGGTTCTGCCCCTCGCTTCCGGCGCCACTCCCGCCGCCGCCCGCTCGTGCGGCGGGCATCCTCTCGACTTCGACGGCGACAGCCGTCCCGACCTCGCCGTGGCCGCCCCCTACGACAACGCGCGGGCCGGTTCGGTGACCGTCATGTATGGGTCGGGGAAGAAGGTGAAGCTCGCCCAGGACGGCGCGGAGCCGGGCGACTCGTTCGGCTCCGCGCTGGCCGTCGGCGACTTCAACGGCGACAAGTGCGCCGACCTGGCCGTCGGGGTGTCGGAGGAGTTCGCCGGGGAGCGGATCTCCGGCGCCGACGGGAACGGGGTCGTCCAGCTCTTCAGCGGGTCCGTGGACGGTCTGGTCAAGGGCAAGGAGCTCGCGGTCGCGAAGCCGTCCAGCGACCGGTTCGGGGCCTCGCTGGCCGCCGGGGATCTCGACGGAGACGGGCGGGACGAGCTCGTCGTGGGTGCGCCCAGCCACCGGTCGGGTGGCGCGGTGACGGTGTACTGGATGAAGGGCCGCAAGCCGTACCAGATCACGCAGAAGACGCCGTGGGTGCGGCAGGCGGCGAACGTGACCGACCAGTGGGGCGCCTCGCTCGCGACCGGGGACTTCGACGGGGACGGGCGCGACGAGCTGGCCGTCGGGGCGCCTGCCGACAGCGTCACGCTGGACGGGCAGGGTTCGGTGACGGTGATCGACGTACGGGGCGAGCGGGCGCGGCAGCTCACCCAGAGCAGCCCGGGCATCAAGGGCGCCTCCGAGAAGTGGGACGGGTTCGGCGCGGCGCTGGCCACCGGGGACTTCAACGGCGACGGCAAGGCCGACCTGGCCATCGGCGTGCCCGGCGAGGGCATCACCAAGAACCAGCGCGCCCTGGACTACGGCGACGGCACCGTAGACGTCCTGTACGGCTCCCGCAACGGGCTGCGCACCGACAAGACCGAGGCCTGGTCGCAGAACACGCTCGACGGCAAGCCCCGTTACTACGACCGGTTCGGCGCGTCGCTGGCCGCCGGGGACTTCAACGGCGACGGCAGGGACGAGCTGGCCATCGGCGTGCCCGGCGAGCGGGCGGTCCAGGTACTGATGGGCCGGTCCTCCGGCGGGCTGACCAGGGTCGGGAACCTGCTGATCAAGGGCAAGGGCCGGGACTTCGGCGCCTCGCTGGCCGCGCTGCCCCTGGGCGAGCGCTACCGGCCGCTGGAGAAGCGCCGGCCGCTGTACGGGCTGGTGGTGGCGGCGCCGGACCAGGGGCTGGTCATGTACGCGCCGGGCTCCAGGAAGCCGGGTCTGCGGCTGGGCAAGGTCCGCCAGCTCAGCAAGGGCACCGGCCTGTTCGGCTACGCCATCGGCTGAGTCAGCGGGAGGATCACCCGGAACAGGGCGCCCTTGCCGGGCTCGGACTCCGCGGTGACGATCCCGCCGTGGGCCTCCACCAGGGTCGCCGCGATCGACAATCCCAGTCCCGACCCGCCGGCGCCGCGTGCCGGGTCGGCCCGGTAGAACCGCTCGAACACCCGCTCCGCCACGTCCGGCGGGAACCCGGGCCCTTCGTCGGCCACCTCCACCACGGCCTGGTCGCCGTCCACGCCGACCCGCACCTGGAACGCCGTGCCCGCCGGGGTGTGGGTGAGCGCGTTGGTCACGAGGTTGCCGAGCACCTGCCCGAGCCGCGGCTCGTCCCCGATCACCACCACGTCGCCGTCTCCCGCGAACAGCCGTACCAGCTCGATCCGCCGGTCGGGCGCCAGCGTCCGGGCGTCGATCACCGCCGTGGCCGCCAGGCTCAGCAGGTCCACGGGCTGCATGGCCAGCTCGCGCCGCTGGTCCAGCCGGGCGAGCAGCAGCATGTCCTCCACCAGCAGCCCCATCCGCGCCGCCTGCCCCTCGATGCGGCTCAGCAGCCGTATGGCCTCGTCCAGGTCGCGCTCCTCCCCCAGCCGGTAGAGCTCCGCGAACCCTCTGATCGACGTCAGCGGTGTGCGCAGCTCGTGGGAGGCGTCGGCCATGAACCGGCGCATCAGCTCTTCCGAGCGCCTGGCGGCCGTGGCGGAGCGGCGGGCGGACTCGGCCGCCTTCTCCCGTTCCCGCGCTGCCGACTCGATCCGGGCGAGCATGGTGTTGAGCGAGCGGCCGAGCTTGCCGACCTCGGTGGTGGCCGCCCAGAGCGGCACGCGGCGCGACAGGTCGCCGCCCGCGATGTCCTTGGCCGTCCGCGCGATGTCGCGCAGCGGGCGCAGGCTGCGGCGTACCAGCCAATGGCAGACGACGCCGAGCACGATCAGCGTGCCGCCGCCGGCCACCGCCACGATGAGGGCGAGCTGCGAGACCGTGGCGTCCACATCGCCCAGATTGACGCCGATCACCCGGCTCTCGCCCTCGCGCCCGGGCGCGGCGACGACCCGCCAGCTCGGGCCGCCCGCCGCTCGCGACTCGACGGTGAACGGGCGGCCCTGGAGGGCGCGCACGTCGGCGGCGGCCAGCCGGGGCAGGGCGGGGACGTGCTCGTCGGTCGACTCGCTGAGCGTCCTGATCGTGGCGCCGTTCGCGTTCAGCACCACGACGTGGAACAGCCCGAAGAAACGTGCCGGGCGCGCCGGGCGCGGCTCGGGCGGCGGGGTCACGTCGCGCGGGGCGCTGGCGGCACGCAGTTGCTGGTCGACGCGGTCGACGAGGTAGCCGCGCAGCAACCGCACGGCGAACAGGCCGGTCAGGGTGATGGCGAGGGTGACCAGCAGCAGGGTGGCCGAGACCAGCCGCAGCCAGAGCGGAGTCCGCGCCAGATATTTCCTCATACGCGGGGCGGGCGCAGGATGTAGCCGACCCCGCGCAGCGTGTGCAGGTATTTGCGCTCGCCGGTGTCCACTTTCCTGCGCAGGTAGGAGACGTATGACTCGACGAGGCCGACGTCGGTGCGCCAGTCGCCGTTCCAGACGTGGTCGAGGATCTGCGTCTTGGACAGCACCCGGCCCACGTTGAGCATGAAGTACTGCAGCAGCCTGAACTCCGTCGGCGACAACTTCACGGGGATGCCGTCCCTCCAGACCTCGTGGGTCTCCTCATCCAGCTCCAGGTCGGCCACCTGCAGCCGGTTCGGCGGCGGAGTGCCGGAGCCCGCGCGCCGGGTCCTGCGCAGTACCGCCCGGATCCGGGCGATGACCTCTTCCAGGCTGAACGGCTTGGTCACGTAGTCCTCGCCGAGCCCCAGCCCGGCGATCCTGTCTTCGGGCGCGTCCTTGGCGGTCACGAAGAGCACCGGGACCCGGCGGCCGCGGGACCGCAGCCTGCCCGCGACCGCCAGGCCGTCAAGGTCGGGCAGCATCACGTCGAGCATCACCAGGTCCGGCGAGCTCTCCTCGGCCACCCGCAGCGCCTCCATGCCGTCGGCGGCGGTCAGCACCTCGAACCCGGCCATGCGCAGGCTGGCCGAGAACAGCTCCCTGATGTTGGGCTCGTCGTCGACCACCAGCAGCCTGGCCTCGGGCTCGCGGCTCATCGCGGGCCGCCTCCCTGGGTGATCGAGGCCGCGGCCACGGAGCCGTCGTCGCCCTGCCGGCCGCGTACCGTGACCGTGCTGCCCGCCTGCAGGTCGGACACCTTGCCCGGCTTGGCGATCTGGACGGTGGTCTGGTCGGTGGTGGTGACGGTGACGGTGGAGCCGTCCATGGTCTTGACGTAGATCGTGCCGCCCTCCACCTTCTCCACGGTCCCGATCGTGCCGCCGCCGCCCGTGCGCTGGGCGAGGCCGCCCTGCCGGCCGCCGTACCCGGGGGGCGCCTGCTGCACTCCCGCGGGGCCGTACCCCTGGGGCGCCTGTTGCATTCCTCCGGCGCGCAGCTGGGCTGCCGAGGTGCCGGCCGAGCCGCCGGTCAGCTTGCCGGCCTGGATGCCGATGATGATCCCCGCCACCAGCACGACGCCGGCGGCCAGCGTCAGCGTGAGCTTCGACAGGCCCGCGCGGGGCTGGACGGTGAGCTCCTCGCGCAGGTCGTCGGGGTACGGCGAGGAGTCGAGCTGGGCCATGTGCATCTCCTTACGTGGCGCCCTACTCATGGCGCAGGGCCTGGATCGGCCTGAGCTTGGCCGCCCGGTTGGCGGGATAACTGCCGAAGAACAGCCCGATCCCCACCGACACGCCCAGCGCCAGCGCGACCGACGACGGCACCAGGACGGGCTCGATGCCGGCGATCGTGAATCTGGTCCCCAGGAACGCCACCAGCACCCCCGACAGCCCGCCGACCAGACTCAGCAACGTGGCCTCCAGCAGGAACTGGCCCAGGATGGCGCTCCTGGGCGCGCCGATCGCCTTGCGGATGCCGATCTCGCGGGTGCGCTCCGTGACGGTCACCAGCATGATGTTGGTGATGCCGATGCCGCCCACCAGCAGCGAGATCGCGGCGACGGCGCCGAGCAGCACGGTGAAGGTGCCCGTCGCCGCGCTGACGGTCTCCTGCAACGTGGCCTGGTTGAGCAGGCGGTAGTCCGGGTTGTCGTTGGTGATGCCATGTCGTTGGTTGAGGATAGCCGTGACCTCCGACTGGGCCGTCGTGGTGGTCCCGGCCCCGGTCGCCTGGACGACGATCGAGCTGAGCGAGCCGAACCCGCTCAGGCTCTGCTGCACGGCCGGCAGCGGCGCGACGGCCACGTCGTCGGCGTCCTGCATGCCGGTCGACCCGGCCTCTTTCAGCACGCCGACGACCGTGAACGGCACGCCGGACACGCTGACCTGCTTGCCGATCGGGTCGACGGTACCGAACAGCTCCTCCACGACGGTCCGGCCGAGCACCACGACCTTCCTGGCGGCCAGCACGTCGTCGTTGAAGAAGTACGTGCCCTTCGCCACGGGCTTGTTCGTGGCCTCGAAGTAGCTCGGGTACGTGCCGACGAACTGGGCGATCGTGTGGCTGGCCGCCCCGTACGCGGCGGTCGAGGAGGAGGGGGTGACCACGGGCGAGACGCTCTTGACCGAGGGCGCGAGCGTCTTGTCGGTCAGCGCCTTGGCGTCGGCCAGGCTGAGCTGCCTGGCCTGGGTGCGCGGGCCGGTGTTGCCGCCCTGCGTCCGCATGCCCGCGCCCCCGCCACCGCCTCCGCCCCCGGAGAAGGAAGGGGAGATCGTCAGCGTGTTCGCGCCGAGGCGCTGGATGTTCTGCTGGATGCTGCGCGAGGAGCCCTCGCCGACGGCCACCAGCATGATGACGGCGGCCACGCCGATGAGGATGCCGAGCGTGGTGAGCGAGCTGCGCATCTTGTTGGCCAGCAGGCCGCGCAGCGCGAAGCGGAGGATCTCGAGCTGGTTCACCGGGCCGCCATCCTCGGGGGCGGGCCGTCCACGGGCGCCTGCCGGCGGTCTTCGACGATCTCCCCGTCCACCAGCCTGACCACCCGCTTGGCATGCGCGGCCACGTCGTCCTCATGGGTGATGAGCACGATCGTGCGGCCGGAGTCGCTGAGCCGGTCCATGATCTGCAGCACGTCGCCGGTGGAGGCGGTGTCGAGGTTGCCGGTCGGCTCGTCGGCCAGCAGCAGGGCCGGCGCGGTGACCAGTGCCCTGGCGACGGCGACGCGCTGCTGCTGGCCGCCGGAGAGCTGGTTCGGCTCGTGGTGCACGCGGTCGGCCAGGCCGACCTGCTCCAGCGCGGCCAGCGCCCGGGCGCGCCGCTCGGCCTGGCCGACGCCACCGTACACGAGCGGCAGCTCCACGTTGGCCAGGGCGCTCATGCGCGGGATCAGGTTGAACGACTGGAAGACGAACCCGACCCGGCGGTTGCGCAGGATGGCGAGCTGGTGCTCGTCCAGACGGCCCACGTCGGCGCCGTCGATCAGGTACGTGCCGCTCGTGGGCACGTCCAGGCAGCCGAGGATATTCATGAGCGTGGACTTGCCGGAGCCGGAGGCGCCCATGATGGCGACGAAGTCGCCGCGCTCGACGTCCATGCTGACGCCGCGCAGGGCGCGGACCCGGGCATCGCCCTCGCCGTACTCCATGACGAGGTTCCTGACGCGCAGGACCGGCGCGGGGCCGTCCGGGGCCGTCATTGCCCGCCTCCCTGCATGCCGCCCCCACTGCGCACCGGGCCGCCGGCGGGGAAGCCCCCGCCGCCGAACTGGCGCTGGATGCCGCCGCCGGTGGTGGTGCCGGTCGAGGCCGCCGGCGGCACGATCCGGTCACCCTCGGACACGCCCGACGTGATCTCGGTCAGCGTCGCGCCGCGCACCCCGACCTCCACGGGGGTCCTGGTCTGCCTGCCGTCCTTGAACAGGGTGACCGTGGTCTGCCCGCCGCTGGTGGAGACCGCCGTGGAGGGGACGGTGACGACGTCGTCCGCCTGGCCGACCACGACCTCGACGGTGGCGGTCTGGCCCAGCCGCACTTGGCCCGGCACCTCCGTGAAGGTGACCGTGACCGGATACTGCACCACGTTGTTGCTGGTGGCGGCGACCGGCTCGATCTGGGTGACCTTGCCGGTGGCGCGCACGCCGGGCAGCGCGTCGAACGTGACCGTGGCCGTCTGGCCCTGCTTGAGCTTGCCGGCGTCGGCTTCGGTGAAGGAGGCGACCAGCTGGAGCTTGCCGGTGTCGGCGATCTCGATGAATCCGCTGGATCCCGACCCGGAGCCGGTCTGGGCCTGTCCGGTGCTCTGCCCGGAGCTCTGTCCCGAGGTCTGGCCCGAGCTTTGTCCTGAGCTCTGTCCTGAGCCGCTGTTGCCGCCGACCGAGCCGTTCACCGCTGTGACCGTGCCGCCGAACGGGGCCTTCAGCACGGTGCCCGCCACGGTGCGCCGCGCCTCCCGATAGTCGTTGCGGGCTTTGATGGAGGCGGAGTAGAGCTGGGCCGTGCCGGTCCCGTCGGCCACGGCGCTGTCGTACGCGGCCTTGGCCGCCGCCAGGCTCTCCTGGGCGGCGTCGTCGTCGAGCCTGGCCAGGATGGCGCCCTTGCCGACCTTGTCGCCGGCCTTCACGTAGATCTTCTCGACCGTCCCGGACGTCCCGAACGAGAGGGCGCGGGACTTGGAGCTCGCGACCGCGCCCGAGGCCGACACGGAGGCCACCACGGAGCCGCGGCTCGCCGTCACCGTGCGCACGGTCGTCTCGCCCGCCGCCTGTCCCGTGCCGAGCTGGCCGTAGGCGAGCACGGCACCGCCCAGCAGGAGCACTGTCAGGGCTCCGTTGGTCATCAGCGCCCGGCGGCTCATCCGCGCTCTGCGCCTGTTCGACACCTTCACAGGCGGTGACCCTTGCACACAAGCCTGCGCCGCAGCCGCGAGCAAGCTGAACGTTCGCTGACAACGCCGGTCCCGGGGCGGACGCACAGCGAACTCTGAGGCTCCTCGCAGCGTGCCGCGAACCTGCTTCGCCAGGATGATCCGCCATGAGACGGACTTTCGCGCTGGGCGGGCTCGCCCTGGCCGTGCTCGCCGCGGGATCCGGCCTGGCGCTCACGCTGCGCGACGACACCCCGGCCGCCCTTCAGGTACGGCTCGCCGCCGCCCAGCGCGGGCAGGTCACGGCCGTGGTGAGCGCCGCCGGCAACACCGTGGACGGCTCCCGCCGCGACCTGGCCTTCGGTTCTTCCGGGACGCTCACCAAGGTGTACGTCAAGGTCGGGGCCAAGGCGAAGAAGGGCCAGGTCCTGGCCAGGATCGACGGGCGGGCGGCGCGGGAGGCGTACGAGGCGGCCCAGGCCGGCGTGGCGGCGGCCGAAGAGGCCCTGGAGGAGGCGTCCGCCACGACGGGCACGTCGAACAGCGCGGTGACCTCCTGCGCCCCCAGCGGCGGGGGTGCCCTGGGTCCAGCGGGCCGTCGCTCCGCAGGCCCGAGTCCGAGTGCGAGCCTCAGCCCGACGGGAAGCTCGACGCCGGACCCGGCGGGCAGCCCGCGCCCGTCGGCCACCCCCACCACGGAGCCGACCGGCCCGGGGCCCGAGCCCCGGCCCACGGTGACGGTCACCGTGACCGCCACCGTCACCGCGACCGTCACCGCCACGCCGAGCGGCGGCGCCCAGCAGCCTGGCGACGGGCGGCCGTCCTCGGCCGACGGCAGCCCGTCGGCCACGAGTTCCCCCACTGGCTCCCCCACCGGCTCCCCCGCCGGCAAGCCATCCGCCGGCGGAAAACCCATCGCGAGCGGGAGGCCCACCGCGAGCGGTAAGCCGTCGGCGCGACCGAGCACCGGTGCGTCGAGCGGCGCTCGCCCTACGCAGGGCACCGGCCCCTGCGGGCCGAACCAGACCGGGGCCAGGGCCGAGGCCGGCGAAGAGCAGGCCGCCGCCAACGTGGACCGCGCCGAGGCCGCGCTCGAGCAGGCGGCGGACGCGGTACGCGCCACTCGCATCGTGGCCCCGGCCGCGGGAACGGTGCTGTCGGTCGCGGGCGGTGTCGGCGACACGGCGGGCACGGACACCTTCATCAGCCTCGGCCACCTGGACGAGCTGCAGGTCCAGGCCATGGTCACCGAATCCGACGTCAACCGGCTCAAGCTCGGCCAAAGAGCTCAGATCACGCTCGCGACGCGTGGCGGCGAACGCCATGAGGGCACGGTGACGGCCATCGCGCCGACCGCCACCGTGGACGGTCAGCTCGTCCGCTACTCGGTCACCCTCGCTTTCGACGCGCCGCCGTCCGGCCTCATGCTCGGGCAGACGGCCTCGGTGACCGTCACCACGGACGAGGCCAAGAACACGATCTACGTCCCCGCGGCGGCGGTACGCAACAGGTCCGACGGCACCCAGGTGGTCACCGTACGGTCGGGAGGCCGGGACGTGGCGAAAGTGGTGCGGACGGGAGTACGCGGTGACCAGTTCGTCGAGGTCACCGCGGGCCTGGGCGAGAGCGACCAGGTGGTCATGTCGGGCGGCACGACGGGCGAGTTCCCTGACGGCAACTGGCCCGGCGCATGACCTCCGCCCCCCGCCACCTGTGTTGAGGGGATCTTCAGCTGGTTCCCAGCGGACGTTCAGCCAACCGGGGGCGCCCCCGCCTGGCCGGCCGCCGCCGCCCCCGTCAGGGCCGGGATGCTGATGCGGTGGGCGGTCTTGGCCTTGGCGCCGCGGCGGGAGATGTAGTCCAGCGTTCGGTAGTCGACGGACAGGTCGTCGCGGGTCAGGCGGGCCACCAGGTAGCCGCGGCGCTGGTCGATGTAGGAAATGTGGGGATTCTCCTGGAGAGCCTCCGCGATCCACGTCCGGTCCCGGTACCCGTCCCCATCGCTCGCGATCGACGACGCCACCAGCTCCCTGGCCACCACCGGCGAGTCGGGGTCGTCGAAGTCGGTCTTGAGCTCGGCCAGGTGGTGCATGTGCGCGTCCCCCGTCAGGACCACCGGGTTGGGCGTACGGGCCAGCGACCCCAGCAGCCGCGTCCGCTCGGCCGCGTACCCGTCCCACGAGTCCAGGTTGACCTCACGCCCCGGCCCGACCTTGTAGTCGCGGTGCGTCATCATGATCTGCTGGCCGAGCAGGTTCCAGCGGGTGGTGGAGCCGCGCAGCCCCTCCTCCAGCCACCGCCACTGGCCGGCGCCGAGCAGCGTGCGCTGGTCGGCGAGGCGGTCGTCGCACCCGGCCCGTACGCCGTCCAGGCACGCCTGGTCATCGCGGAACTGCCGGGTGTCGAGCAGGTGGAAGCGGGCCAGCGTGCCCCAGGAGATGCGCCGGTTCACCTTGAGCACCGCCCCGTTGAGGCTGGCGCGGCGCAGCGGCATGTTCTCGTAATACGCGCGGAACGCCTCGGCCCGCACACGGGCGAACCCGGGAGTCTCCCTGCTGGAGACCGGCCCGGCCCAGTTGTTCTCCACCTCGTGGTCGTCGAAGGCCACCAGCCACGGCGCCGCCGCGTGCGCGGCCTGGAGATCGTGGTCGCTCTTGTACTGGGCGTGCCGGAGCCGGTAGTCGGCGAGCGTCTGGCACTTGCCGGGCGTATGGGTGCGGACGCGGCCGGCAAGTGCCGTGTAGCCGCTGGGGCCGTACTCGTACATGTAGTCGCCGAGGAACACCACCAGATCGGGCTCCTCCTCGGCCAGGCGCCGGTAGGCGGTGTAGTAGCCGTGCTCGTAGTGCGCGCAGGCGGCCACCGCGAAGGTGAGCGGTGTCGTCTCGCCGGCAGGCGTCGTCCTGGTGCGGCCCGTGGGCGAGATCCGGCCCTCGCTCCTGAACCGGTAGAAGTAGTCGCGCCCCGGCTCCAGGCCCTTCAGCTCGACGTGGACGCTGTGGGCGTCGCGGGCCCGGGCGGTTGCCGTACCGGACTCGACGATCCTGGAGAAGCGCTCGTCGGCCGAGACCTGCCAGTCCACCTGCACGTCGCGGGCCGGCATGCCGCCGCGGCCGTCGCCGCTCAGCGGGTTGACGGCCAGCCGCGTCCACAGGACGAAGCCGTCGGACGAGGGGTCGCCGGAGGCCACGCCGAGCGTGAACGGGTCGGTTCTCAGGGTTCTGGAGGAGGACGTGGCGGATGCTGGGGAGATGGGGGCTTGTGAGCTGAGGAGGCCGGCTGTCGCCGCCGCCGTCAGGAAGGCTCTACGGTCCACGTCCACAGGTATGTCCGCCTGCGCTGACCCCGCCGTGACAGTGGAGTCAAGGGCGGATGAACAGCATCAGTCGTCCCGTACGTCGGGCAGCGTTTCGCGCAGGGCCGCAGCATCGGTGAAGTGCACGCCGCGCATGCCCGCGCGTTCGGCGCCCTCGACGTTCTCCTGACGGTCGTCAATGAAGACGATCTCTGAGGGGGCGGCGCCGAGCGCGCGGGCCATCTCGTCGAAGATCTCCCGATCCGGCTTGACCAGGCCCATCCTGCCGCTGTAGAAGCGGCGGCCGATGGCGGCGACCCAGGGCAGCTGGTCCAGCCCGTCGCCGATGCAGACCGGCATGTTCGACAGCAGCGCGACGTCGCACCCCGCCTCGATGAGCTCGCCGAGCAGGGTCACCGTGCCCTCGTTGGGATGGGCCCAGCTGGCCACGTCCATGGCGACCAGGCGGGCGACCTCGCCGTGGGTGGCGCTCCTGCCGAGCACCGCGGACCAGTAGGCGAGCGGGGGCAGGCCGCGGTCGAAGTCCAGGCGGTGCTCCCAGTAACCCTCCTTGAACACCTCGGGGTCCACGTTCACCGCCCGCGCCATGGCCAGGGCATCGGACTCGGGCTGGGGCTGCGACAGGACGCCGCCGTAGTCGAAGACAATCCACGTCATACCAAGAATGGTCGCAGATGCGGATCAAGCACCGGGCAGCCCAGGTACTTCTCGGCGGTGTGGAAGTCGATCCAGTCGAGATTGACCAGCTCCTCGACGTCCACGCCGGCGAAGCTGCCGCACAGGTCGGGCGGGATGGCGGCGATGTCGTCCTTGTCGGCGATGTTCACCCAGCGCCGGACCCCGGACGGGCGCTCGCCTCGGCCGTTGATGGGGGCCGGCAGCAGGCGCTCGAAGACGACGTTGCGCATGCCGAGCGGGCTGCCGAGGGTGATCAGCAGGTCGATCCGCAGGTCGGGGTTGGCCCAGAGGGCCTCGTACGCGACGACGCTGCCGAGCGAGTGCGCGATGACCACCTTCGGCCGGTTCCTGCGGATGGTCTCGGCGACGACCTGCCGGCACTTCTCGCGCCTGGCCTGGTCGGTGAGGTATGCCGCCACCTCCGGCGCGAACAGCTGGGCGAACGCCGCCGACCTGCCGTCGAGCTTGGTGAGCAGCCAGCCGGTGAACGACTTGAGCGCGCCGGTGATGTGCTCACCCACGCCCAGGTTCTTCGCCCATTCCACGAGGACCTGCTGAGCGGGGGCCTCCAGGGCGGCCAGCGAGCGCGGGGCGTCCTTCCCGTCGTGCAGGTGGTGGGAGAAGTACGCGATCTCGCTGAAGTACGCCCTCGCCTCGCCGCCGAGCGCGGTGTGCAGGTAGCGGTCCCATTTGAGGCGCATGGCCTGCGCGGCACCGGCCGCGGACCGGCCGGCCTCCACGTAGTAGTTGTACTTGCCGATCCCGTGTACGCCGACGATGACCGCCATCCTGCCTCCTCACGCGCGATCTTCTGGCGCGATGGTGGCACATGCCGCTTGCATCCGGCCATCACGAGAACGCCCGGCTTCAGGGTCTGAGCCGGCGCGATCCCGAAGGCAGTCATGGAAAATGCCGTTGCGTGCGGCATATGGCGCACAGATACGGTGACACTTACCTACATCAGGCATATTTCTGAACAGGAGCCCCACCCATGTCCCGCCCGTTGGTCGTCAACGACTCGGTCGTCATCCCCGACGCCGAGCTCGTCTGGCGCTTCTCCCGTTCGTCAGGCCCGGGCGGCCAGGGCGTCAACACCACCGACAGCCGTGTGGAGCTGATCTTCGACGTCGCCGCGAGCACGGCGCTGCCACCCCCGCTCAAGGCGCGGGCACTCGACCGGCTCGGCTCCGGCACGATCACGATCGCCGCTTCGGAGTACCGTTCCCAGCTCAGGAACAGAGAAGCCGCCGCGCACCGCCTGGCGCAGCGGCTGCGCGAGGCCATCGCCCCACCGCCCAAGCGCCGCCGCCCGACCAAGCCGAGCCGGGGGGCCATCGAACGCCGCATCGCCGCCAAGAAGCACCGCGCCGACCTCAAACGCCAGCGCCGCGAACCTTAAAGCGCACAGCACGGGCCCGGCTCAGAGCAGGAGCGCGGGCTCCATCACCTCGGCCGGGCACAACTGGGCGATCACGGCGCGGACCTGGCGGCGCAGGGCGGGATCGGCGAGATAACCGTCCTCGTCGAAGTGCGGGCAGGCAGGCGAGATCACCAGCTCGGCGCCCATCACGACGGCCCCGGCCGCCTGGAGCCGCTTGTACAACTCCGCCTGCGCCCACATGGCCCCGCAGGCTCGCGCGCTCGCGCTCATCACCGCCACATGCTTGCCGGTCAGCGCCTCACCGGCGGACATCCAGTCGAGGGTGTGGATCAGCTCGCCAGGCAACAGGCTGTGCTCGGGTGCGGTCATGAGCACCGCGTCCGACGCGGCGAGGAGCCCCAGGAGCTTTCGGACGGGCGCCGGCACCGGCCCGGCCGCGTACGACGGTATCTCGCCCAGTCCCGGCCACACCTGGAATCCGACGCCCTCGGGCAGCTCACCGCCCGCCGCATCCAGCAATCTGTTGATAAAAGACCCCTCGTGGAGGCCGGCGGCGATCCCGATGATTTTCACCCTCTGCTCCCAAGGGGTTCCGGTGTTACCGGGAAACCTGCCCGATGCCGTGGATGTCCAAGACCATCTCCGGGTCAAGAACGGTACGGCTGACGCGCCGCGGCGGCGTGGGAGCCTGCGTTCTTACCTCCTCGCGGCGGCGCGGGCCCTGCGTTCCTCACGGCGCTCGACGAACCTGGCCGCCGTCGCCTCCGTCTTGTCCAGGAACGCGGCCAGCTCCTCGCGCGCCTTGTCGCCCTCGGGGCCCAGGTCGCTCTTGTCGAACACCGACCACTGCCGCAGCACCGGCATGAGCACGTCGTCGAGGTGCAGGCGCAGGTCGTAGATGCCCTCGTTCGCGATGATCATGGCCTTGCGGACGAAGCCGTCGATGTTCGAGCCCGGCATCTGGAAGGTGGTGACGACGTCGGTCACCGCGCGCATGGTCTGGCTCGGGTCCAGCTCGAAGGCCGCCTTGAGCAGGTTGCGGTAGAAGAGCATGTGCAGGTTCTCGTCGGCGGCGATCCTGGCGAGCAGCCGCTCGCAGCCCTCGTCGCCGGAGGCCCTGCCGGTGTTGCGGTGCGAGATGCGGGTGGCCAGCTCCTGGAAGGAGACGTATGCCAGCTGCTGCAGCATGGTGCCGTAGTCGCTGATGAAGCCGTTCTCCATGTGCTGCATGCGGGCCCGCTCCAGCGCCACGGGATCGACGGCGCGGGTGACGGTCAGATAGTCGCGGATGGCGGTGCCGTGCCGGTCCTCCTCCGCCGTCCAGCGGTGCACCCATGTGCCCCACGCGCCGTCACGGCCGAACGTGGTGGCGATCTCATGGTGGTAGCTGGGGAGGTTGTCCTCCGTCAGGAGGTTCACGATGAGCGAGATGCGGGCCGCCTCGGGGATCTTCGAGTCGCTCTCCTGCCACGCCTCGCCCCCGTAGATGCCGTCGAAGTCGCGGCCCTCGCTCCACGGAATGTACTCGTGCGGGAACCACTCCTTGGCCATCTGGTGATGACGGTCGAGTTCCCCGGCGACCACGGGCTCGAGCTCGTGCAGCAGCTCAGTCTGAGTCATCGCCATAAAGATCTTCTCCTTCAGGTTACGGTACCGTAGGTTAGGTTACCCGAAGGACCTGTCGAGCGATTAACGGCATCCGTCCCGATTTAGCAGCCGATCGAGCTTGATGCCCAGATCGAGCATCTCCGAGCGGACGGAGCCGAACTCGTGGGCGAGCTCCGCCCGTACGGCCGCGAACCCCTCCACCATGTCGAGCCGCAGATCCCCGTCCTCGTCGCCCCTGTCCCCCGGCCGCGCGTTCACCGCCCGCCGCACGCCCTCGACCTCGGTCTGCACGGCGGCGACGTCCTCACCCAACTCGGCCCGGGCGGCGGCGAGCTCGGTGCGGAGCTCGGCGACCTCGGCCTGGAGATGCCTGGTCCGGTCGTCGACCTCACGCAGCAGGTCCCCATACCAGGCCGGCGTACCCGTCTGGAGAACCTCCCCCTGCACGTCCACAGACGCCCTACTTTCCTCTGCTTTCGTCACCATGCGGTTGCAATCAGTAGCGATGGTAATCAGCGGCTGACCGCGCCGAGTGCGGTTTTACCCATCAATCGACCGGAGCCCCCGGCCCGCCCAGGACCGGGGGCGCCGCGACGCCTCTACGCCCCGATCTTGTCCAGGACTCGATCCAGCTTGGCGTCAAGGGTCGAGACCTTGGCGTCGAGCTCGGATACGTCCGAGCGGATGGCTGCGATTTCGGTGTCGACGGCGGTGAATCGCTCATCCACGGCGGCGAATCGCTCATCTACGGCGGTGAATCGCTCATCGATGGCGGCGAATCGCATGTCCACGGCCGCGAACCCCGCGTTCATCTCCTTCCGAAGGTCGCCGACATCAGCCTTGACGTCGGCGATATCGTCCTTCATCACGGCGATGTCGCCGTCCATCCGGGCGATGTCGGTCTTCATCGCGGCGATGTCGCCGTCCATCCGGGCGATGTCGCCCTTCATCACCGTGATGTCGAGCTCGATGTTCTTCGTCCGGTTGTTGATCTCGCAGAGCAGGTCCGCGTGCCGATCCAGCTCTTTCGAGTGGTCCGACAGCAGTCCTCTCCTGCCCTTCACGCCCACGATCCCCTCTACGAAGTCCATGCGCTCCTTCAAGCCTTCGATCTCGGTCTGTACGTGCACGTGCCCCTCCCGTAGGTTGGCCGGAAGGGACCTGGCTACTAAGACTAGCCGGGTCCCACTTTCTGTCAGCACATGATTGCAGAGAGTGCGCGGGCGCGTCGCCACGAGGGAAGGCCACGGGAGTGGTTTTCTTACACCCGGTCTTCGATCTCCCACACGTGGTCGATGACATGCCAGGCGATGCGCCTGATGGCATACCGCGGCGGCCATTTGGCCGTCTGGGGCGGGGCCCAGGACCGGGAGAGGACCTCGGCCAGCTCGGCACGCATGGCGTCACGGTCCGCGACCGAGGTGAAGGGCTTGTGGCGGACGTCGACCATGCGGGCGTAGCCGCGCTCGGCCTCCACCACGTGATCCACGATCTTGCTGCGGTCCCGCCCGCCCCCGCGCGGGCCCTTGCGGAGCTCTTCCGGGGAGGCGGCGGCGACCTCGTCGAACAGGTCCCAGGCGGCACGGACCAGGGCGACCTGGCGCGCGGCCTCGTCGGCGGGCAGCGGCTCCTGGTCCAGGTCGGGCACCGCGTACGGCACGCCGAAGTCGGACGTGGGACTGCCGGGCACCCGGGCCACCACCACCGGGTCGCCCGGCGAGAAGGACAGGCCGGCGCGCTCGGCCACGACGCGGTAGCGGGGCACGTAGTCCATGAGGCGGTCGATGGCCGCCTCCTCACCCTTGGCGATCCGGCACCAGCCGGGCCAGTCGAGCGAGCAGGCGAACACCTTCTTGGGGCCGATCTCCAGGTACAGGCGGGTCATGACACATCAGCGTCCCATCTATACCTGTCAGCAGGGGTCAGGTTCAGATGAGGTCGATGAGGTCGGCCACCGAGTCGACGACGAGGGAGGGCCGGTAGGGGTAGCGGTCGATCTCCTCGCGCCGGGTGACGCCGGTGAGGACGAGGATGGTGTAAAGACCGGCCTCCATGCCGCACACGATGTCGGTGTCCATGCGGTCGCCGATCATCGCGGTGGTCTCGCTGTGGCCCTCGATGTCATTGAGCGCGCTGCGCATCATGCGGGGGTTGGGCTTGCCGACGAAGTAGGGGGCGACGCCGGTGGCCTTGGTGATGAGCGCGGCCACGGCGCCGCAGGCCGGCAGGGAGCCCTCGGTGGAGGGGCCGATGGAGTCGGGGTTGGTGGCGATGAAGCGTGCGCCGCCCTCGATGAGGCGGATGGCGCGGGTGATCTGGGTGAAGCTGTAGGTGCGGGTCTCGCCGAGCACCACGTAGTCGGGGTCGAGGTCGGTGAGGATGTAGCCGGCCCCGTGCAGGGCCGTGGTCAGCCCGGCCTCGCCGATCACGTAAGCCGACCCGCCCGGCCGCTGGTCGTCGAGGAACTGGGCGGTGGCCAGCGCGGAGGTCCAGATGGACGCGGCGGGCACGTCCAGTCCCGCGCCGGCCAGCCGCACGGACAGGTCGCGCTGGGTGTAGATCGAGTTGTTGGTGAGGACCCGGAACTTCTTGCCGGATTCGCTGAGCCGTTTGATGAATTCGTCCGCCCCGGGAACCGGCCGGCCCTCGTGGACGAGAACGCCGTCCATGTCGGACAACCAGGAGTCGATCCGCTTACGCTGAGTCACCCGGCCATCGTACCGAGCGCGCCCTGTCGACTTCCGTGCCGGTACGTGAACAATGTTCTTCATGTCGTTCACTGAATCCGCGCTGGACCTGCGGGACGAGCTGGTCCGCCTCAGGCACTCCCTCCACACCACTCCCGAGCTGGGTCTGCACCTTCCGCGAACCCAGGAGAAGGTGCTGGCGGCGCTGGACGGGCTGCCGCTGGAGATCAAGACGGGGACGGCGCTCAGCTCGGTGACCGCCGTGCTGCGCGGCGGCCGGCCGGGCCCGGCGGTGCTGCTGCGCGGGGACATGGACGCGTTGCCCGTGACGGAGAAGAACGACCTGCCGTACGTCTCCCAGCTGCCCGGCCAGATGCACGCGTGCGGGCACGACCTGCACACCGCGATGCTGGCGGGTGCGGCGCACCTGCTGAGCGCGCGGCGCGAGGAGCTGGCCGGCGATGTGATCTTCATGTTCCAGCCGGGCGAGGAGGGGCACGACGGCGCCAAGCACATGATCGCCGAGGGTGTGCTGGAGGCGGCGGGCGCGCGCCCGGTCGCGGCGTACGGCATGCACGTCGTGTCGGCGATGTTGCCCATCGGGCTGTTCGCCTCCCGCCCTGGGCCGATCATGGCGGCGGCGGACGTGTTCTGCGTGACGGTGAAGGGGCGCGGCGGGCACGGCTCCACTCCGCACCGGGCGCTGGACCCGATCCAGGCGGGGTGCGAGATGGTGAGCGCGCTGCAGACGATGGTGACCAGGACGTTCGACGTGTTCGACCCGGTGGTGGTGACGGTGGGCAGCTTCCACGGCGGGTCGGCGGACAATGTGATCCCGGACGAGGCCAGGTTCGAGGCCACGGTGCGCACGTTCAGCAAGGACAACCGGACGCTGGTCAAGCGCAGGCTGGTGGAGGTGGTGCAGGGCATCGCGGCGGCGCACGGGCTGGAGGTCGAGGCGTCGTTCGGGATGGGCTACCCGGTGACGGTGAACGACCAGAGCGAGGCCGAGTTCGTGGGGAGGACGGCCGACGAGTTGTTCGGCGCCGGCCGGTATTTCGTCTCGCCGCAGCCGGTGATGGGGTCGGAGGACTTCTCGTACGTGCTGGAGGAGGTGCCGGGGGCGTTCGTCTTCCTGGGCGCGTGCCCGCCGGACCGGGACCCGGCCACGGCGCCGTACAACCACTCGCCGGAGGCGATCTTCGATGACGCGGTGCTGCCGGACGGCGCCGCGCTCTACGCCACTCTCGCCTCCACACGTCTCGCCCCGTGAAAGCGTGGGTGGTGCGCGAGCCGGGGCCGATGGCGTCCGGGCCGCTGGCGCTGATCGAGCGGGAGATGCCCGAGCCCGGCCCTGACGAGGTGCTGGTACGGGTGGAGGCGTGCGGCGTGTGCCGTACCGACCTGCACCTGGCCGAGGGCGATCTCCAGCCGCGGCGGCCGCTCACCACCCCCGGCCACCAGGCGGTCGGCCGGGTCGTGGGCACCGGGCAGCGGGTCGGCGTGGCCTGGCTCCGCTCCACCTGCGGGACGTGCCGGTATTGCGCCAGGGGTATGGAGAACCTCTGCCCGGACTCCACCTACACGGGGTGGGACGCCGACGGCGGGTTCGCCGAATATCTGACGGCGCCCGCCGGCTACGTCTATCCCCTGCCGGACGACGTGCCCGCCGAGCGGCTGGCGCCGCTGCTGTGCGCGGGCATCATCGGCTACCGGGCGCTGGCGCGATGTGATCTGCCGCCGGGTGGGCGGCTCGGCATCTACGGGTTCGGGGCGTCGGCGCATCTGACCGCGCAGGCGGCCATCGCGCAGGGCGCCACGGTGCACGCGGTGAGCAGGTCGGCCGCGTCCCGGCGACTGGCGCTGGAGCTGGGGGCGGCCTCGGCCGGTGACCGGCCGCCGGAGCCGCTGGACGCGGCGATCCTGTTCGCGCCGGTGGGCGATCTGGTGCCGCCCGCGCTGGAGGCGCTCGACCGCGGCGGAACCCTCGCCATCGCCGGGATCCACCTGACCGACGTCCCGGTCCTGAACTACGACCGGCACCTGTTCCAGGAGCGCACCCTGCGCAGTGTCACCGCCAACACCAGGGCCGACGGGCGGGCATATCTGGAGCTCGCTCTGGCGCATCCGCCGCGCGTGAAAATCGCGCCCTACCCCTTCGCCGCCGCCGCTCAGGCGCTCACTGATCTGGCAAATGACCAGGTCAACGGGGCCGCCGTACTGATCATGACGTGAAGTTTTACTTGACGGCGCTTAGTTCCACTCCGCACACTCATGAAGGAAAGTTACATTAGCCTTACAACCTGTGGAGATTATTGACGCTGATGTGGCGTGATCGTAGTGTCCGGTCAATCCCTAGAGACATCCCCCGGAGCGGCAAATGAAGCGACTTGCAGCGGTAGTGGCGGTGCTGGGCCTGGCCGCCGCGACAGCGGCGTGCAGCGGCGGCCCCACCAAGTCAGGCGGCTCGGGCGGCGGTGGCGGCCTGTTCACCACGGTCGACGTGCTCAAGCCCGGTCTCGACGCCAGCGGCCCCGCGAACCCCTGGGCCCCTAAGGGCAACTCTTTCCTGGGCTACAACGCGATGAAGCTCGGCTGGGTCAGGAACCATCTTACCGACCCCAACCAGTTCTACCCGGGCATCGCGGCGAAGTGGGACATCGCTCCCGACAACTCCTCGATCACCCTCCACCTGCAGCCGAACGGCAAGTGGTCCGACGGCAAGCCGGTGACCGCCGAGGACGTCAAGCTGTCCCTGGGCATCGCCTACACGACCGGCAGCACCGCGTTCGCGGTCACGCCGGGCGCCGCCGGCGCGGCGGCCGACATCCAGGTCGTCGACGACAAGACCGTCAAGATCACTCAGGACATGAGCAACCCCAGCGCGAAGTTCGCCCGGGGTGTCATGGACAGCTTCGTCGTCCCCGCGCATGTGTGGAGCAGCGTGCTGCCCGCCGACTTCTGGGACAAGCTCAAGGCCTCCAAGGGCACCGGCGCCGAGGCAGACAAGGCGCGCGAGGAGATCCTGGCCATCGGCCAGAAGGTCCTCGCCTTCGCCCCGCCGAAGGACGTCTCCGGCGGCCCGTTCGTGCTGGAGCGCGTCAACCCCGGCGAGGCGCTGCTGCTGAAGAACAAGAACTTCTACAACGCCGCGAACATCGTTCCCGACCAGGTGAAGTTCCTCAACTACAGCGGCAACGAGCAGATCTGGAACTACCTGAGCGCCGGTAAGCTCGACCAGGCCGGCTTCACCGCCATGCCCACCGATGTGATGAACCGGATCAAGCAGGCGCCGGGCTCCAACGTCATCAGGGGCTTCTCGCCGGTGGCCGTCGGCATGGCGTTCAACCAGTCGAAGAAGCCGTACGACAACGTGCACGTGCGCCGCGGCCTGGCCTACCTGGTCAACCGCGACCAGGTGACCAAGGTGGCCTCGCCCGAGGGCGGCACCCCGGCCGTGACGACCTCCGGCATCCACCAGAAGCCGGCCCAGGAGTGGATCGGCTCGGAGCTGGCCGCCCTGGAGCCGTACAAGCACGACGTCGCCAAGGCGGAGGCCGAGTTCAAGGAGGCCGGCCTGCAGAAGAAGGACGGCAAGTGGACGCTGGCCGACGGCAAGCCGTGGAAGGTCACCATGACCGCGCCCGCGCCGTTCTCCGACTGGATCTCCGCGCAGGAGAACATCAAGAGCCAGCTGGTCGCGAACGGCGTCGACGCCGAGGTCGTGACCGTCGCGGACTATCCGGTCTACTTGGAGGAGCTCTCGGCCGGCAAGTACGACGTCGGCTTCTGGCTGATGGCGCTCGGCCCCGCGCCGTACGACATCTTCCAGCGCCTCTACGGCGCCTCCAACGGCTGGACCAACGTCGCCGGCAAGGTCGCGCACAGCGCGCCGGGCAAGGGCGGCAACTGGATGGGCAGCGCCGAGGAGATCGACGTCGAAGGCATCGGCAAGGTCAACCCCGGTGAGCTGACCGCCAAGCTGAACGCGGTCTCCGCCGAGGAGGCCAAGCCGATCATGGCCCAGCTGGCCAAGACCGCCAACCAGGATCTCCCCGCGATCCAGCTGTGGGACTACGTCAACACCCAGTTCACCAACACCACCCGGTTCGGTGGCTGGCCCGAGCAAGACGCCGATGTGCTGCGCCTCCCCGCGGGGGTGTGGATGCAGCTCGGCATGGTCAAGAAGAAGCAGTAATACATGGTTGTCATCGCACGCAGGCTCGCGGGCCATCTGGCCCGCGGGGTCGTCATGATCCTGGTCGTCGCCACGATCAGTTTCTTCATCGTCAGGAGCATCCCCGGCGATCCCGTCGCCGCGCACACGCAGAAACTGATCGAGCAGGGCATGTCGCCCGAGGCGGCCGAGCAGGCCACGCGTGTGCTGTACGGGTTCCAGCCGAAGGGCTCCCTCTGGGAGCAGTACGGGGACTACGTCTCCGGGCTGTTCACCTTCGACCTCGGCCAGTCCATCACCCACGCCGGCGCGCCGGTCACGGACGTGCTGGCCGAGGCGGCCAAGTGGACCGTTCTACCGGTGCTGGCCGGGACGCTGCTGAGCTTCCTCGTCGGCATCATCATGGGCGTCTACGCGGCCATCAAGCGCAGCGGCAAGCTCGGCGACGCGCTGGCGATCTCCGGGTCGCTGCTGCACGGCGTGCCCCAGTACGTGCTGGGGCTGCTGCTCACCACGATCTTCGCCACGCTCATCCCGATCCTGCCGAGCGACGGGCCCGTGGACATCCTGTATGAGCCCGGGTTCAACGCCGGCTACATCGGCTCGCTGGTCCAGCATGCGGTGCTGCCGGTGGCGACGTACGCGCTGTCGGCGTACGGCGGCTGGATCCTGGCCATGAAGTCCAGTGTCGTCACGGTGCTCGGCGACGACTTCATCCTGGCCGCGGAGCTGCGCGGGATGAAGCGCTCGATCATCTTCAGGTACATCGCGCGCAACGCGATCCTGCCGCTGTTCACGATCCTGGCGCTGTCGCTGGGTCTGCTGCTGGGCGGCGCGGTGTTCATCGAGCGCATCTTCAACTACCCAGGGCTCGGGAAGCTGCTGCTCGACAGCATCACGATGCGCGACTACGCGCTGATGGGCGGGGCGTTCCTGCTGATCACAGTCGCGATCATCGTGGCGAACATCCTCGCCGACCTGTTCTACAGCGTGATCGACCCGCGGGTCCGCAGCGGGGAGGAGGTGTCCGCATGAGTGTTCTCCTGGAGAGCTCATCCACCAGCGCCGCGATGCGCCGCAACTTCTGGCGGGGCGTCTGGCGGGTCATGAAGCGCAAGCCCAGCCGCCTGGTGGGCGCGGCGCTCATGATCGGGTTCGCGTTCATGGGCCTGTTCGGGCCGATGTTCTACCCGAACCCGCTGCCCGGCGACGCTGACCAGATCACCAGGCCGCCGAGCTGGGAGCACTGGCTCGGCACCGACGACCAGGGCAGGGACGTCATCGCGCTGGTCGTGACCGGGTCACGCTACGTGCTGCTCGCGGCGCTCGTCACCGCCGTCATCACGGTGGTCGTGGGCGCCGGGCTCGGGCTGTTCGCCGGCTTCAAGCGGGGCCGCTGGGACACGATCCTCATGCGGCTGACCGACATGAAGCTGACCATTCCCGGCCTGCCGCTGCTGCTGGTCCTGTCCACCGTATGGAAGTTCAGCAGCGCCGTGCAGATGGGCCTGGTGCTGGGGCTGCTCAGCTGGGGCGGCGTGGCGCGGGCGGTGCGGTCGCAGACGCTCTCGCTGCGCGAGCGCGGGTTCATCGAGGCGGCGCGCGGGCTCGGGCTGTCCACCTCCCACATCGTGGGCAAGGAGCTGCTGCCGAGCATGGCGCCGTACATCGCGATGAACATGCTGATCGCGATCACCGGCGGCGTGTACGCGCAGGTCGGCCTGTTCTTCCTGGGCGTGCTGCCGTACGAGTCGAACAACTGGGGCCAGATGCTCAACACGGCCGTGTTCCGCTCCGGAGCGCTGACCGTGCCGAGCGCGCTCGGCTTCCTGCTCGGGCCGCTGCTGGCGATCCTGCTGCTGACCCTGGCCATCGTGCTCGTGGTCGACGCCATGGACGAGATCTTCAACCCCCGGCTGCGTGAGGAGTAATACGTGCGGAAGCAAGCGCCGGGAGTGCGCATCGACGGCCTCACGGTCGTCTACAAGACCCCCGCGGGCGAGCTGCCCGCCGTCCGGGACATCAGTCTGACGCTGGAGCCCGGCACCATCACCGGCATCGTCGGCGAGTCCGGCTCCGGCAAGTCCACGCTGGCGTTGTCGCTGCTCAACGCGGTGCAGCCGCCGGGCAGGATCGCCGCGGGCAGCGTCGACATCGACGGGCTCGGCGACGTGGTCGCGCTGCGCGGCGAGGACCTGCGCAAGGCCCGCGGCAAGCACGTCGGGTACGTCTTCCAGGCGGCGCAGAACTCTCTCAACCCGCTCAAGACGGTCGGCAAGCAGCTACTCGACCTGGGCCGCTCGCACGGCGTGGACGACCTGCGCGGCCTGGTGCGCGAGGCCAAGGAGCTGCTCGGCCGCATGGGACTGGACGGGGCCAGAGTGCTGGACTCGCACCAGCACGAGCTGTCCGGCGGCATGCGGCAGCGGGTCGGCATCATGCTGGCCTTGGTGCTCAACGCCCACCTGGTGGTGCTGGACGAGCCGACGACCGCGCTCGACATGATCACGCAGGCCAATATCCTGAAGATCGTGCGCGAAGTGCACGCCGAGCGCGGCCTCACGACCCTGGTGATCACGCACGACATCGGCGTGGTGGCCGAGGTCGCCGACCGGCTGGCCGTCATGTACGGCGGCCGCCTGGTCGAGCAGGGCCCCACCAGGCAGGTGCTGGGCGCGCCGCGGCACCCGTACACCAGGGGTCTGATCAAAGCCATTCCGCGGCTCGTCGGCGACATCGCCGAGGCGCAGGCGCTGCCGGGACGGCCGCCGACGCTGGTGACCGTGCCGAAGGAGGGCTGCGTGTTCAGGGAGCGCTGCCCGCTGCGCATGGACGTCTGCGACACCGTGGATCCCGAGGCGCTGTCCGAGGGGCCGCGCGTCGTGGCCTGCCATGCCGTGAACGTGAAGGAGCACGCGTGATCACCGGAACCGGCATCGTCAAGACCTTCAAGCAGCGGGGCAAGGTGCTCGGCGCCCGTGAGGTCCAGGCACTGCGCGGCGTGGACTTCGCGATCCCGAAGGGCGGCGCGGCGTCGTTCATCGGCGAGTCCGGCTGTGGCAAGACCACGCTCGGGCGGATCATCGCGGGGCTGGAGACGTACGACGCGGGCGAGCTGCTCATCGACGACGTCGCCATGTCGCCGTTGAAGCCCAAGCACCGGCAGCCGCACTTCCGCAAGATCCAGTTGATCCACCAGGACCCGTACTCGGCCCTGAACCCGACCAGGACGATCCACCAGACCCTGTACGCGCCGCTGAGCCTGCGGGCCAGGCAGACGGGGCGGTCCTCATCCTGGATCGAGGAGCGGGCGGCCGAGGTGCTGACGCTGGTGGGCCTGGACCCCGGCACGGTGTTGTCGCGCTACCCGCACCAGCTGTCCGGCGGCATGCGGCAGCGCGTCGTCATCGCGCGGGCGCTGACCGTGGACCCGGAGATGCTGGTCGCCGACGAGGCCGTCTCGATGATCGACGTCTCGCTGCGGCTGGGCATCCTGGCACTGCTGAAGGACCTGCGCGAGCGGCTCGGCGTGAGCGTGCTGTTCATCACCCACGACGTGGCCACCGCCCGCTACATCGGCGACGACGGCGAGCTGTACGTCATCTACCGTGGGCAGGTGGTGGAGCGCGGCGCGGTGGACACGGTCATCGCCGACCCCGTGCACCCGTACACGCAGGCGCTGCTGTCGGCCATCCCGGTGCTGCACGGCCTGGAGCAGCCGGGCGAGCAGCCGGTGATGCCGCTGGAGACGCTGGACGACAGCCAGGCCGACACGGGCTGCCTGTTCGCCCGCCGCTGCCCGTTCCGCGGCGAGCGGTGCACGAGCGAACGGCCGCTGCTGCAGCTGACAGAAGGGGTGCCGCAGGAGCACGCGTGCTTCTACCCCGAGCGCCGCAGCGTGATCGCCCGCCCGATGAGCGAGGTGTGATGACGGCTGCAAAGCTCGCCGAGGCGGCGACGATCGCCGAGGCCGCGCTGACGCTGGACGCCGGGGAAGGCGCGGCCCTCGTGGAGCGGCTGTCGCGGCCGCCGGCTGACCGGCGGTGGACGGCGCTGACCGTGGACGGCGGCGTGGTGATGGCCTCCCTGTCCACCAAGGACCCCACCGTCGGCCACCTGGATCTGCTGGCCGTGCACCCGTCGGCCCAAGGGCAGGGGCGCGGCCGGGCGCTGGTGCTGGCGGCCGAGGAATGGCTGCGCGACCAGGGCGCACGACAGGCCCGCTGGGCCGGCAACCCGCCGTGCTACGCCTGGCCCGGCATCGACGTGCGCTACACCGCCGCCGCCTGCCTGGCCGAGAGCCTCGGCTACGAGCGCTACCACGTGGCCTGGAACATGACGGCCGACCTGACCGGCGACCTGTCCGTCGAGGAGGACCTCCAGCGCCTGGACCAGGCCGGAGTGGCCGTGCGCGCGGCTGGTGCGGACCGCGAGCGCGTCGCCGCGTTCGTCGCCGAGCACTGGAACGAGCGGTGGGCGTGGGAGGCCGCCAACGCGAGCGGGCTGCACTACGCCGAGCGCGACGGCACGATCCTCGCCTTCGCCGCCTGGGGCGCCCGGCCGGCCTGGTTCGGGCCCATGGGGACCGCGCCGGCCGCCCGCGGGCTCGGTCTCGGCCGGGTGCTGCTGCGCAGGTGCCTGGCCGAGCAGCGGGCCGCGGGCCAGGCCAGCGCGCAGATCGGATGGGTGGGGCCGCTGCGGTTCTACTCGCGGGCCGTGGGCGCGCGGGCCGAGCGCGTTTTCTGGCTCTACCGGCGCGACCTGGTGTGATGTCACGCGTAGAGCAGCCGTCCCGCCGGGCGACCCGGTGGCGGGCACAGATCGCGGGGGTCCGCACCGGACTCCAGGCGGCCGGCGAGCGTGCCGGAGCCCCACAGGTGGTCGAGGAACTCCAGCAGGCGGAAGTCGTCCGGGTAGAGCGTGCGGGCCACATGCAGCATCGACAGGCCGGTCAGCACCGGCCGGAACGTCTCGCGGTCGTGCACGTGCAGCTGCACCCCGCGTACGGGGACCCCGGCGTGCTTGTGGAACGTCGGCGTGAACCAGACGTCCCTGAACCGCACGCCGGACAGGCCGAGCGCATTGAGCTCGCAGGCGAGGCGCGCGTCCGCGTAGGGAGCTCCGACCAGCTCGAACGGCCTGGTCGTGCCGCGCCCCTCGGAGAAGTTCGTCCCCTCGAACAAGCCAGTCCCGGGGTAGACGAGCGCGGTGTCCGGGGTGGGCATGTTCACCGACGGCATCACCCAGGGCAGCCCGGTCTCGGCGTACGTCATGTCGCGCCGCCAGCCCGCCATCTCCACCACGGTCAGGTCCAGGTCGAACCCGAACAGCAGCGCCAGCTCCCCGGCCGTCCTGCCGTGCCTGATCGGCAGCGGGAACCTGCCCACGGAGCTGGCGAACGCCGGATCCAGCAGCGGCCCCTCGGTCACGGTCCCGCCGAGCGGGTTGGGCCGGTCCAGCACCACGAACCGCAGCCCCAGCCGGGCGGCCGAGGCCATCAGGTCGTACATCGTCCAGACGTAGGTGTAGAACCGGGCGCCCACGTCGGCGATGTCGAACACCAGCGTGTCCACGCCGGTGCCGGCCACCACCCGGTCCAGTGCCTCACCCGGCAGCTTGTGGGTGTCGTACACCGGCAGGCCGGTCCGGTCGTCCACGGTGTCGGCCTCGCTCCCGTCCGCCTGGGCGGTGCCGCGCAGGCCGTGCTCGGGGCCGAACAGGGCGGTCAGCCGTACCCCCGCGGCCAGCAACGCGTCCGGCGTGGGGGTCAGGTCGGGCAGGACTCCGGTGGGATTCGTGACCAGGCCGAGGCGGGAGCCTCCCGCGAGCGCGGGATCCGCCGACAGCCGTTCAGCTCCGGTACGCACATGTGCCATCAGGCCATTGTGCTGAAATATATTTACAAGAAGGAAGATTAGGGTGGAAATTAGCGTCATGATTGATCCGCTACGCGAGCTGTCCACCGAGCAGAGCGATCCTCGCTACAGCCAGATCGACCGGCTGCCGACGGAGCAGATCGCCCAACTGATGAACCAGGCCGACGCGGCCGTGCCCGCGGCCGTCGCGGTGGCCATCCCGGCCATCTCGGACGCCATCGACGCGATCTCCGCCAGGATGGCCGAGGGCGGCCGGCTGCTGTACGTCGGCGCGGGCACGTCGGGACGACTCGCCGTGCTCGACGCCAGCGAGTGCCCACCCACGTTCGGCACCGACCCGTCGCTGGTGCAGGGCATCATCGCGGGCGGACCCGACGCGCTCACCCGGTCCGTCGAGGGTGCGGAGGACGACGCCGAGGCAGGCGCCGCCGCCCTGCAAGACCTGGAGGCCGGCCCGCTGGACTCGGTGGTGGGCGTGTCCGCCAGCGGGCGGGCCCCTTTCGTGCTGGGCGCGCTGGCGGAGGCAGCCCGCCGCGGCGCGCTCACCGTGGGCCTGTCGTGCAACCTGGGCGCGCCGCTGTCGGCCGCCGCCGAGCACGCGATCGAGGTGGTCGTGGGGCCTGAGGTGGTGACCGGCTCGACGCGGCTGAAGGCGGGCACGGCTCAGAAGCTCGTGCTGAACATGATCTCCACGATCTGCATGGTCAAGCTCGGCCGCACCTACGGCAACCAGATGGTCGAGATGTCGGCGATGAACAACAAGCTCGCCGGCCGGGCGCTGCGCATGGTCACCGACATCACCGGTGCGGACGAGGAAACGGCGGGCGCGGCACTGGACGCGGCGGGCGGTCAAACGAAGATCGCGGTGCTGATGATCCAGCACGGGCTCGACGCGGAGGCGGCGCGCGCGCTGCTGGCTTCGCACGGAGAGCGCCTCAGCGACGCGCTGAGCGGCTGAACGGCCTCTCCTGGGGGAGAGGACGGGTTCGGGGCGACGGATACGGGGCTCGGGGCTTAGGGGGACGGGGATGTCCGATCGACGGGCTTAGGGGGACGGGGATGTCCGATCGGGCGGGTCGCATGACGGAGCTGCGGGCGATCCTGGAGGGCGCGGTGCCGCGGGTCTGCTCGGCGGCGGTCGCGCTGATCGCCGTGGACGGCGCCGTGGCCGCCGCGGCCGCGACCGGCGAGCTCGTACGCTACGCCGACGCCGGGGGAACCCTCACCGCCGACCGGCCGCCCGCGCGCCGCGACTCGATCTTCGACCTGGCCTCGATCAGCAAGCTCTTCACCACGGTCGTGCTGCTCTCCCTGGCCGAGGAGGGCCGCATCGCCCTGGACGAGCCGGCCGCCGCCTGGATCCCCAGCCTGGACCGGCGCATCACGCTCCGCCGGCTGCTCACCCACACGGCGGGCCTGACCCCGACCCGCCGCATCGATCTGGAGCTGCCCGCCGCGGACCCGGCCGAACGTCTGGCCGCGATGCTCGAGACACCGATCAGCCACCCGGTCGGCGGGCCCTACCTCTACAGCGACGTCGGCATGATCATGGCCGGCCGGCTGGCCGAGTTGACCGGCGGCGCGCCCCTCGACGTGCTCGTGCGCTCCCGCATCACCGATGTGCTCGGCCTGGCCGACACGGGCTACCGGCCGGGCGCGCTGCCGCGCGTCGCCGCCACCGAGTGGAAGCCCGAGCGCCCGGGACCCGGCTGTGTGCGCGGCGAGGTGCACGACGAGACGGCGTACGCGCTGGGCGGCGTGGCCGGCCACGCCGGGCTGTTCGCCACGGTCGACAACCTGCTGGCCTTCGGCGAGGCGCTGCGGCTCGGCGGCGGGCCCGTGCTGCGGCCGGAGAGCGTGGCCGAGATGGTGCGCGATCAGGGCGCCGAGGGCGCCGCCTTCCGGCATGGGCTGGGCGTGCGGATCGGCGACCCGGCCCTCGCAGGCACGCCGGGCGACGGCGCGTACGGCCACTCCGGCTTCACCGGCACCTCGCTCCTCATCGACCCGACCCGCCGGCTCACTGTGGTGCTGCTGACCAACGCCGTCCACCCGGTGCGGGGCCGCGACGGCATCCGCGAGCTGCGCCACGCCGTCGCGGGCGAGGCGCAGCGTTTGGCATAACCTTCGAAGTATGGCTGTCCATCTCAATCACACCATCGTGCCGGCGAAGGACAGAGACGAGACCGCCGCCTTCTTCGTCGACGTGCTCGGCCTCGACCCGGCGCCGGTTTACGGTCCGTTCCGCGTGGTCACGCTGGGCAATGACGTCTCGCTCGACGTGGTCCAGGTCGACGGGCCGGTGCCCCAGCAGCACTACGCGTTCCTCGTCAGCGAGGAGGAATTCGACCAGATCCAGGGCCGGATCAAGGAGCGCGGCCTCACCTACTGGGCGGACCCGTTCCACCAGGAGCCGGAGCGGATCAACACCAACGACGGAGGCCGCGGGCTCTACTGGTCCGACCCCAACGGCCACAACCTGGAGATCATCACGGTCCCGTACGGCGGCGGCTAGGGCGCCAGCGCCTCCATCGCCTCCTCGGCCCGGCGCATGGCCTCCTTCGGGTCGGCGGTGACGATCTCGTGGTCGAAGTTGAGGTCGTGGAAGACGTCCGTCACGCCGGCGGCGGCCAGCTCGTCCAGGTCCCGCCTGATCTTGTCGTACGGGCCCGTCAGCGGGCGTCTACCGTCGTCCCTGACCTGGGTGACGCCGCGGCACACGAACCTGAACGCGGCCGCGTCCCGCCCGGACTCCGCCAACGCCGACGTGATCAGCTCCACCCGCCCGGCGATGGCCGACAGGTCCTCCCTGCTGGAGCTCACCCATCCGTCGGCCAGCCGCGCGGCGCGCCGCAGCGCGACCTCGGCGGTGCCGCCGAGCAGGATCGGCGGCGGCCCCGGCACGGGCTTGGGGTCGATGTGGGCCGGCGGCACCCGGTAGAACTCGCCCTCATGGTCGACCACGTCATCCGTCCACGCCTTGCGCAGCACCTCGACGAATTCCTCGCCCCTGCGCCCCCGCCGCTCGATGCCCACACCCGACGCCTCGAACTCCTCCGGCAGCCAGCCGAGGCCGATCCCCGCCGTGAGCCGGCCTCCGGACAGCGTCTGCAGCGTGGCCAGCTGCTTGGCCAGCAGCACCGGCGGCACGTACGCGTTGATCACCGCCACGGCCAGCCCGATGCGGCCCGTCATACCCGACAGGTGGGCCAGGGTGGCGATCGGGTCGTGCACGCTGCGGTAGGTCGGACCCATCGGATGCCCGACCGGGTACAGCAGCCGCTGGAACGTCCAGAGATCGTGATAGCCGAGCTCCTCGGCCCGTACGGCGATGCGGCGCATGTTCTCGGGTGTGGCCCAGGGCCCTGACTGCGGTACGGCGAAACCGATTCTCATGCACCCTAGTCTGACCGACGCGAAATCGTCCCAGAAATGAGCCTGTGACCTGCGAAGAAGCACGAGACGAGCCGCCCACCGGCGTGGCCACCCGGTCGGCTGCACCAGCTACAACACCACCGTGCCGCCCCTGTACACCGACATGATCTTCGGCACGGGCCCTGGCACACTCGGCGTGGTTGAGCTCCAGGGCGCGCCTGGCCGGGGTCGGTCAGCAGATCGAAGGTCACCTCTACGCTGTGCGCGTGACGACTGAACCCCCGCGCGACGCCGCGCCGCCCCGGAGCGGGCAGCTTGCCAAAGAGGATCGCCTGGGGCGCTCTCGCGCTGTTCCTGGCCGCGTTCGCCGTTTTCGAGAGCCAGAAGTACGGCCTTCCAACCACGGCCGCCGCGCTGGTGTTCTTCGTGCTACCCGATCTGACGCGGCTCGCCGGGGTCCGCCCGCCCGGCGCGCTCCACCAGGCCGTGAACCGCGTGTGGATCCCGCTCGTGGTGCTGGTGGCTACACCTTCGGGCCGATCGTGTGGCCGCCACTCTTCACGGCCGGCCTGGGCTGGCTCACCCGCATCGCCCTCGCTCGGATGCTCGGACGCGGGCTCGCCCCCACCTGACCGGGAGGCAGCTTGCCGCGTTCAGCGTGCTTTCCCGCTGGGTCCGGGTCAGGAGACCGCCGAGTGAGTCAGCGCCTCGGCCGACCGACCGCCATCTCGTGACCGTCTGCGAGCTGAGGACCGATCTCCAGCGCGGTCTCGGGCGGAGGGGTCACGGCGAGCCGTCCGGCGTCGAATACGCCACCACATGCCTGCTGATGTGGAACCGACTCCCACGGCCGAGATGGGGGCTTCACCTATCAGCCGTCAGACGGCGAAGCGCACGGCACTATATTGCATTGCCCGCTCACCATTGCGGACCCGAGGGAGACGTGTGAACGACAGCGTGTCGTTGGCCCAGCTTGTCCATCGTCTGGAAGAGGTAGTGGGCGAGCTACGAGGAATCCCCGTCGACGTCGAGCGGGTGGATGACGACGCGCTCGCCCGGCAGCAGATCGCGCAGGCCGTCCCCGCGGCCGGCGAGCTACGCGCCATGCACCCCTTGGGCTCGATGGAGCAGGGCTCCCAGGAGCATAAGAGCAGACGCAGTGTGCTCGATGCCCTGCAGCGTGGCATGACGATGCGCACGATCGTCCACGCGAGCGTGCTGGACGACCCTCGCAAGGCGGCCCGCATCAGGCAGTTGCATGTCTCCGGTGACCTGCACCGGGTCGTCGACGAGCCGATTCAGCAGGTGCTCATCTTCGATCGCGCGGTGGCGTTCCTGCGGATGGCCCCCTTCGTCTACGCGCCGGGCACTCTGGTGATCAGGCAGCAGAGTCTGCTCACCGCCCTCATTGACCTGTTCGAGCGAACCTGGGCCAAGGCCAGGGAGGTCGACGAGCCGACCCACAGGCTGAGTATCCGCGAGCGCGAGGTGCTCGCCCTGATCGCGGAGGGGCGCTCCAACAGCGCCGTCGCGCGCGCCCTGTCGATCACGGAGGCAGCCGTTGGCAAGCACGTGGCCAGCGTGTTCGCCAAGCTCAAGCTGCCCGAGACGCCCGACGACAACCGGCGGGTGCTGGCGGTGCTGGCCTACCTGCGCGGCACAGTGAGGTAGTGCCAACCCGACCACGTTCTCGCCCCAGCCCCCATGCAGACGCAGTCTCGGGCGCAGTTCGATGACGTCATGCAGCGAATGACTGGATTACTGGTTGGCGCGATCTTCGGCGCGGTCTTCGTCGTCGTCAACGCGCAGAGCCCGCTGAACGCCGTGACCGTGAACCTTCTGCGGGCAGCCGCCTGCGTGGCGGCCGCGAGCGTCATCGGCATGTGGTTTGTCACTGCCCGGAGGGAGCGTTCCGCCGCGCGCCCCCAGCGGAACATGTTCGGTCGTGGCTACCTGATCGTCGTCGCCGCCGAGGCGATCCTGCTCTTCGGCGGGCTTCGGATGCTGGCCGCCTGGGGACATCCTGAGCAGGCCAACGTGGCGTGGGTGGCCTTGGTGGTGGGCGTGCATTTCATCGCGTTGGCGCCGGTCTGGAAGGACTGGGGCATCGCCGTACCGGGCGTGGTTCTCACCCTGCTCGGTGGCGGCGGTCTGGTTCTGGCGTTGACGGCCACCGTCGCCTGGGTACCGTTCATCAGCGGCGTGCTGTCCGGGGTGGTGCTGCTGACTGGCGCCATCGCCTTCGGTTGGCGCGCTGTGACGACTCGGACGGCCTGACCGGCTGACTCCGGGCGGCAAGCTCGTGATGTCGTGCGCGCCGGCCGTCCCGGGCAGCTACGGCATCCAGGGCATGTACGGGGTGGAGCCAGCGCCGAGCGATCGCGTCCGGCGGCATGAACCGCCCATACCGCCGAATAGTCTGTACGAGTGGGTCTGGAGGAGGAGCTGGCGGGCATAGCCGCCACGTACGGCGGCGCGGGAGCCCCCGTGTTACACCCGACGCGCACGGACGTCGTCGTGCTCCGCAGAGGCGAGGTCGTGGTCAAGGCCCATTCCGCCCGCGACGACGGCGACGCCCTGCGCGTCCGGCTGCGGGCCGCCGCCGCGGCCGCGGTCAGCGGCGTCATGCTGGCCCCGCTGCACCCCGAGGTGCTGGCGGCCGGCGGGCGCGCGGTGACGGTCTGGCCCGCCGGGAGCCCCGTCGCGCAGGACGACCCCGATGCGGCACCCTGGGAGGAAGGGGCCAGACTGCTGGCCGCCCTGCACGCCACCCCCCTCACGCTGCTGCCGGCGCTGCCCGCCGCCGGGGGGCCGGCGCGGGCCGCCCGCGCGGTGGGGCGCATGACCGGTGACGGGCCCGTCGAGCAGCTCATCAGGCGGGCGTTCAAGGAGCTGCCGGAGTCGGCGCCCGCCCCGGGGCTGCTGACGCACGGCGACTGGCACCTGGGGCAGCTCGTCTGCCGCGACCGCTGGCTGCTCATCGACGTGGACGACCTCGGCGTCGGCGACCCGGCGTGGGACCTGGCCAGGCCGGCCGCCTGGTACGCCGCGGGGCTGCTGGATCCGGCGGTGTGGGAACGGTTCCTCGGCGCGTACCTGGCGTCCGGCGGGCCGGCGCTCGGCCGGGGGGACGACCCGTGGCGGCGGCTCGACGTGCCGGCCAGGGCGCTCACCGTGCAGCTGGCCGCGGTGGCCGTGGTCAACGCCGAGCGCGACGGGCGGGAACTCGACGAGGTCGAACACTCGTTAGTCGAGTCGTGCAACAGAATCGTCCGAGCGTGACGGGGTTGCGCGCGGTAGGTTTCATCCTGCAAGCCCCAACCAAGGAGAGCGACTTAGATGCAGTGCCCTAAGTGCCGCGGGAACATGCGGACCTATGAGCGCAACGGCGTCCACATCGAGCAGTGCGACAACTGCCGGGGGATCTTTCTCGACTACGGCGAGCTGGAGACGCTGACCAGGATGGAGACGCAGTACCACGCGGCTCCCCCGCCGCCCGCCGCCCCCGGCCCGGCCTGGGGCGCGCCGCACGGCGGCGGTCACCACTACGGCCACCACCGGCAGCGCAGCTGGGTGGGCATGCTGTTCTCGACCTGATCTCATCGGCGAGGCGAGGGCCGCGCACCGGGCGGGTACGCGGCCCTGACGCCTGCCGAGCCTCAGCTGGGGAAGTCGCCCGGGTCCACGGGCGCCGTACGGGCGTTGCCGCCCGAGATGGCGTGCAGCGTGACCCGCCAGTCGTGCCAGCGGATCTGCGTGGCGGTGAAGGTGGTCTTGAACGTCACCGCCTTCTGGAACCGCTCGAAGCTGCACTCGCGGGTGAACGCCTTGCTCTTGCCGTCCCAGTCCACGCCGTGCGTGAAGAAGATCTTGTAGCTGCCGTCCCGCACGCCCCGGACCTTGAACTTCGCCTTCTTGCGCACGTACACGCTGAAGGCCTTGCTGCCGCCTCGTACGACGGTGACCACGGCGTCGCGCGGGGCGCCGTTGTCGATCTCCAGTGAGCTGCGGCCGTTGAGCGTGCTGCCCTTGCGGACGAACGAGCCGTTGCTCAGCCGCCTGGTCTGCTTGCGCCCGGCCTTCACGCTCACGATGTCCGCCGGGTAGTCGCCGGCGCTCTGCAGAGCCTCGCCCGCCTCGTCGAGGGCGGCCAGCTTGTCGTCGAGGTCGATGAGCACGGCCGACGACGTGCACAGGTCCCTGGCGCCGACCTTGCCCTCCGTGGACCCCAGCTCGCTGGCGAAGTCCCGCAGGCTCGCCACGTACGCGTCGTGCTGGGCGCGTACGGTGTCGGGCGGGTTGAGGGCGCCCAGCGCGTCGGCGGCCCCGCTCAGCGCCTCCTCGGCCTTGGTCACCCGCTGGTCCAGCGCCTTGACGTCGCGCGCGCCCGCCAGGGCGCTGATCGCGCCGGACAGGGACTTGTGCCTGCTGTCGAGCTCGGCCTTGTATGCCTCGGGCGTGAGCGCCGCCGGGCTCGGGCTGCTGCTCGGCGTGCTGCCGCCGTCGGCCCCGACGCCGCCCGTGTCGCCCGTGCCGCCGGCGACGCCGCTGACCCTCGGCTCGCCGCCCTCAGGGGTCGGCACGGAGGGGGAACACGCGCTGAGCGTGAGTGTCGCTAAAGCGAGAACGCACGAGATCAACCGGGGTGCAGCCACCTGCCACACTATCGCCCGGTTGCTCCCTGCCCGTCAATCACGATTCCGTCAGGCCGTCCTCCCTGTCCTGCCGCAGTCGGCGGGTGATGCCGATCGTCTCCAGGAACGGCAGATCGTGGCTGGCCACGATGAGCGCGCCCCGGTAGGCCGACAGCGCCTGCGCCAGCTGGCGGATGCTCGGCATGTCCAGGTTGTTGGTCGGCTCGTCCAGCAGGAGCAGCTGCGGGGGCGGCTCGGCCGACAGCAGCGCGGCGAGCGTGGCGCGGAACCGTTCGCCGCCCGAGAGTGTGCCGACGGCCTGGTTGACCCGCTCGCCCCTGAACAGGAAACGTGCCAGGCGGGCGCGCACCTCGTTGACCGAGGCGGACGGCGCGACGGCGCGCACGTTGTCCATCACGCTCAGCGCGTCGTCCAGCAGGTCGAGCCGCTGTGGCAGGTAGCGGACCGGCACGTGGGCGCCGTGCTCGACGATCCGCTTGAGCAGCGTGGTCTTGCCGGAGCCGTTCGGCCCGAGCAGCGCGATCCGCTCCGGCCCGCGGATGACCAGCGTCTCCAGCACCGTCACCCGCGTCTCCTCCTCCCCTGCCCAGGCGTTCCCGGGATCGCCGACGGGCAGGGTGAGGACCGTGCGGCCGGCCGGCACCTCGGTGCCCGGCAGCTGGATGCGGATCTCCGCGTCGTCGCGCACCGACTGCTCGGCCTCGCTCAGCCGGTCACGGGCCCCCTCCAGTTTCTCCAGGTGCAGCGTGCGCTGCTTGCCCGCGGTCACCTGGGCCTTGCGCTTGAGCCCGTTCGCGACGATCTTCGGCGCCTTGTTGTTGGCGGCCGCCTTCTTGCCGGCCCGGATGTTCCTGTCGATCCTGATCCTGGCCTCGACCAGCTCGCGCTGCTGCCGTCGCACCTCCCCTTCTGCGGTGCGCACGGTGCGCAGGGCGGCCTCCTGCTCGGCCGCGACCTGGTCCTCGTAGTCGGCGAGGTTGCCGCCGTACATGCGTACGACGCCCTCGCGCAGCTCGGCGACCTGGTCGACGAGCCCGAGCAGCGCGCGGTCGTGGCTGACCACCACGAGCACGCCCGCCCAGGCGGACACGGCGGCATAGAGCCGCTCGCGCGCGTCGAGATCGAGGTTGTTGGTGGGCTCGTCGAGCAGCAGGACGTCGGGCCGTTTCAGTAGCTGGGCGGCGAGCGCGACCATGATGGTCTCGCCGCCGGACAGCGTGCCGACCGTGCGGTCCAGCCCGATGTGGTCCAGGCCGAGCCGGTCGAGCTCGGCCCTGGCGCGTTCCTCGACGTCCCAGTCGTCCCCGATCGCGGTGAAGTGCTCCTCGGCGACGTCGCCGCTCTCGATGGCATGCAGCGCGGCCCGCTTGCCGCTGATCTCCAGCAGGTCGGAGACGGTACGGGCGGCCGCGAGCGGCACGTTCTGCGGCAGGTATCCCACCACGCCGGACACGGAGACCGACCCGGACTGCGGGACCAGCTCTCGAGCGATGATCTTCAACAGGGTGGACTTGCCTGACCCATTGACCCCGATGAGCCCGGTACGGCCGGCCGGGAAGGCGGCGTCGAGCCCGTCAAGGACGTTGGTGCCGTCCGGCCAGCCGAAGGAGACGTGGTCGACGACAATGGAAAAAGACATAAAGGCGGCTCCCATCACAAAACCCGAAATTTCGTGACTTGGCGGGAATCACCGCAGATGCGCGCAACGCACAAGGAACTCGTCTCGTCCACGACAGAGGGCGAAGAGGTCGCCAGAGGTCCAGGTGTGCGCGCAATGCCCACGACAGGGCGGAACGGCGCGGTGCCCGCGACCTCAGATCCTCAAATCAACTGCCCTCACGGGTCGGGGATAAGACGTCTGCCAGCGTAGGCGACGGCCCGATCAGCTGGCAACCCGGCGCGCCCGGTGGGCCGCCACGTTGACCCTGTTCGCGCAGGCCAGTGAGCAGAACCGGCGCCGCCCGTTCCGCGAGGTGTCGACGTAGACGATCCCGCACCCCTCCCGGTCGCACCGCCCCAGGCGGCCGCCGCCGGCGAACGACATGCACATGGCCAGCCCGCCGGCGGTCGTGTCCTTGGCCCTGGAGACGATGTCGGCGTCAGGCGAGTAGAAGTGCAGGTGGGGCTCGCGTCCGTCGTGGGCACTGACGTACGGCTTCGACGCGGTGACGTCGAGCAGGTCGTTGATCAGCTTGATCTGCACGTCCTGGTCGGCCTCGCCGAACACCGGGTCGAGCAGGCGCGCCCACGCCCGCAGCTCCTCGGCCTGCCCGGCCTTGACGGCGGCACGCAGGAGCCGGTGCTCGCTCAGCATCGCCTCGACCGCGCGCGGGCTGAAGTCGGTCGCGTTGACCAGCGCCGCCGCGAGGGCCGCCCCGTTACCGCCGTAAGCGTTGAAATGCATAAGGCCATTACATCAGAGTGGGAGCCATGCACTCCAGAGTCCTGCACGACCCGCTCACCCTGACCGTCGTCTCATCACACCGCACCTCCGAGGGCCTGGTCTCCTACCTGCGCTGCACCTGCGGCGCGTGGGAGGTGCGCACGTCAGGAACGGTCGCCATGGTCCCGCCGCGCACGCGCCGGGCCGCAACCATCGACTGATCCGCTCCTGTCGTCCTAAAGTCTGGTCAACACTCTCCAGGAGGCCAGGCATGTCGAGCATTCCCGCCCTGCTCCGCGACCGGATCGCGGCCACCCCCGACGCCGAGGCGTATCGAGTGCCCTCTGGCGGCGACTGGGAATCGATCTCATGGCGGGAGGTGGGCGAACGCGTACGCGGGCTGGCGCTGGGCCTCGCGAAGCTGGGGGCAGGGCCGGGCAAGCGGGTGTCCATCCTGTGCTCGACCCGGCTCGAATGGATCCTCACCGACCTCGCCGTGCTGGCGACCGGCGCGGCCACGACCACGATCTACCCGTCCAACACGGCCGCCGAGTCGGCCTTCGTCATCACGGACTCCGGCAGCACGATCGTCATCGCCGAGAACGACGAGCAGGTCGCCAAGATCAGGTCCGTGCAGAAGGAGCTGCCCGACGTCACCCACGTCGTGGTCATCGACGGCTCGCCGAGCGATGACGGCTGGGTGGTCACGCTCGGCTCGCTGCCTGCCGAGGAGGGCGACTACGACGCGATGGTCGACGCCATCGCCGAGGACGACCTGGCCACGCTCATCTACACCTCCGGCACCACCGGCCGGCCCAAGGGCGTGGAGCTGACCCACGACAACTGGCTCTACGTCGCCGACGCGGTCCGCCGGCTCGACCTGATCTCTCCCGCCGATCTGCACTTCCTTTGGCTGCCGCTGTCACACTCCTTCGGCAAGCTGCTCGAGGTCGTGATGATCGACATCGGGGTGCCGACGGTGATCGACGGCCGCCTCGACAAGATCGCCGAGAATCTCGGCGTGGTCAAGCCGACGTTCATGGGCGCCGCGCCGCGGATCTTCGAGAAGATCCACAACACGGTCGCCGCCACGGTCCAGCGCGAGGGCGGCCTGAAGCTGAAGATCTTCAACTGGGCGCGCGCAACCGGCATCAGGGTCAGCAGGGCCCGCCAGCGGGGCGCGGCCATCCCGCTCACCTCCCGCCTCGAGTACGCCCTGGCCGACCGCCTGGTCTTCGCCAAACTCCGTGACCGGTTCGGCGGCCGGATCCGGTTCTTCGTCTCCGGCGCTGCCCCGCTGTCCATGGAGATGGCCGAATTCTTCGACGGGGCCGGCCTGCCGATCCTCGAGGGCTACGGCCTGACCGAGTCGTCGGCGGGCAACTTCTTCAACCTGCCGGATTCGATGAAGTTCGGCACGGTCGGCCCGCCGCTGCCGGGCACCGAGGTCCGCGTCGCCGGCGACGGCGAAGTCCTCATCCGCGGGCGCGGCATCATGCGCGGCTACCACAACCTGCCGCAGGAGACGGCCGCGGCGCTGCAGGACGGCTGGCTGCACACGGGCGACATCGGCGAGCTGGACGAGGCGGGGCGACTGCGCATCACCGACCGCAAGAAGGAGCTGATCAAGACCTCGGGCGGCAAGTACGTCGCGCCGACATACCTCGAGGCGCGTATCAAGGCGGCCTGCCCGTACTTGTCACACGTGTTCGTGCACGGCGACCGGCGCAACTTCGTCACGGCGCTGGTCACGCTCGACATGGACGTGGCCAGGCCGTGGGCGCAGGCCGAGGGCCTGCCGGAGGACCCGCGCGAGCTGAGCGGGCACCCGCGCGTGCGCGAGGAGGTCCAGAAGGCGATCGACCAGGTCAACGCGGGCGAGGCCAGCTATGCGACGGTCAAGAAGTTCGCGATCCTGGCCGACGACTTCGCGGTGGAGACGGGCGAGCTGACGGCCAGCCTCAAGATCAAGCGTAAGGCCGTCGAGGAGCGTTACGGCGAGACGCTGGACTCCTTCTACGAGGGCTAGCGCGCGGGCGGGCGGTGGGCCGGACGGCTCCCGCTCGCCTCACCGCCGCGCGTAGGGTTCATGGGGTGATCTCGCATCTCCCGGTACGCCCGCGGCATTGCGACACGCAGGCGATGATGCACGCCACCCGCTACTACGAGTACTTCGAAGACGCCTTCCTCGACTGGCTCGGCGCCAGGGGCGGCTACGACCGGCTCCGGCAGGAGGGCGCCGACCTGGTCGTCAAGGCCAGCGGCTGCGAGCACCACGCGCCCGCCCGGCTAGGCGACGTGCTGGCTGTGGAGAGTGTGCCCATCCGGGTCGGCACAACGTCGATCACGATGACGTTCACCATGCGGCGCGCGGACGAGCTGGTGGCCGTCGGCACGATCACATATGTGTGCATCCGCGACGGCCGGGCGGCCCCGCTGCCCGCGATGCTCACCACACCCGCTTAGCCGCTACTGAAACCTCAGCGGCTTCGCCATCGCCCTCCTGGGCGGCCTGCCGTCGGAGCTGCCCAAGCTTCTTTCGAAAACAATATGGAAAACCTCGGTAACAATAAGTAATATGTGCGGTGGGTGAGGCTTCTGTTACAGGAGGTGCGTGAGGTGACCCACCGTTCTACGACGAATGGGCATAGACGCAAGCCGGACCATCTGTGCGCCGGCCGGGACGCGGCCGTGATCGAGGGCCGGGACCGCCTGGCCCATTTCGGTGTCCAGCACCTCGAAACCTGGCTGCCCTCCATCGGTCGCCGACGCGCGGTCCTCGATCCGCAGGAGACTACAGACGATCTCGAACGAGACATCACCGAGATCCTCACCTCGATAGGCGCCCACCTGCATGGGCGCCGTGCCGCGAAGAACCGTGCCACATGGGCCGTCGCGGCAGCCACGGGCAAGGCCGCCAATTGAGCGCGACCAGCGACGAGGAGCCCACGAGGAAGAAGCGGCTCCAGAGGTTCAAAGCACGCCCCGGCTACACGATTGCTGCGTTCCAATTCGCGTTGGATCCGAACGCCCAGACGGAGCGTCGGTTGTGGTCCCACACCGGCGCGGCGCGGGCCGCGTACAACTGGGCTGTCTCCTACGTCCTGGCCGCGTGGTGGCAGCGGAAGGCAGAAGAGTCCTACGGCATGGCCGAACCTGACCTCACCCCGTGGCGATCGTGGTCCCTGCCGTCCCTGCGCAAGACGTTCAATCAGATCAAGCGCACCGACCCAAGGTTCGCCGGATGGTGGGAGGAGAACAGCAAGGAGGCGTACAACACCGGGTTCGCGAACGCCGCGGCTGCGTTCGACAACTATGCGAAGTCGAAGAACGGCACCCGCAAGGGCCCGAAGATGGGCATCCCAAAACGGAAGCGCAAAGCCACGGCGACTCCGGCCTGCCGGTTCACCACCGGCACGATCCGCCTCGAGACCGATCGTAAGCACGTGGTGCTGCCGGTGATCGGCCGTGTGAAGACGCACGAGTCCACGCGCAAGCTCGAACAGCATCTTACGAACGGCACGGCGCGCATCTTGTCGGCGACCGTCAAGCACCTGCGGGGACGCTGGTTCGTGTCCTTCCAGGTCGAGATCCGGCGGGGTGAGCGTAAAGCCTCGCAGCCCGATACAGCTGTCGGTGTCGACCTCGGGGTCAAGCACCTGGCGGTGATGGCCGACTCTACAGGTGAGATCCGGTACGAGCCGAACCCCAAGCATCTCGATGCCGCGCTCAGACTCCTGCGCAAGGCCGCTCGGCGGCTTGCCCGCAGGCAGGGCCCGACCGTCTACGACCCTGCCACCGGCCGGAAGGCCAAGCGCACTCCCTCAGCTGGGTGGCTGGAGGCCAAGCAGCAACTCGCCCGACTCCACCATCGCGTGGCGAACCTCCGGGCAGACGGCATCCACCAGCTCACTCGCCGCCTCACCCGCGAGTACGGGCACGTCGTCGTCGAAGACCTCAACGTCGCGGGGATGCTCAAGAACCCCAAGATCGCCCGGCGGATTGCCGACGCCGGGTTCGGCGAGATCCGCCGACAGCTCGTCTACAAGGCTGGATGGGCAGGAGGGACAGTGCACATCGCGGATCGCTGGTACCCATCTTCCAAGACCTGCTCGACGTGCGGCGCGGCGAAAGCCAAGCTGCCGCTGCACGTGCGAGTCCTCTGCTGCGACAACTGCGGTCTGATCATGGACCGGGACGAGAACGCCGCACGCAACCTCGCCGCCCTCGCGGCGGCTGGGATGACCGGTACCGCAGTGGGCGGAGACCGGAGCGCGCAAAGCGCTGAAGGCCCGTGGAACCGACCAGAAGACTCGCCGCCACCGCCCAGCCGGGAAACCGGCCCGGGCGGGCGAGCAGGTGGTGCAATCCCCGCCCAGTGCGGGAAGGAAGCGGGACACCGTCGTCAGGCCACCGAAGCTCTCACGCTTTGGTGACACCGTCACGGACCTTTCCGGCCGAAAGGCCGGGATTGCTGATAGCCCTTGAGGCATTCAGCAACGGATTCGAGGTGCGCGAGCCAGTCCGGGTGGTCGCGCAGGAGCGCCTTGACGTCCATCGGGGTCAGCATAGCCGGGCGCGGCGGGAGCGGATCAGGGACGTTTGAAGACGGACAGCAGGCGGTCGGCCGCGAGCGACGGGGTCAGCTCGCCCGCCAGGACTTCGCGTTCGATCTCCGCTCTGATCGCCGCCACCTCGGGGTCGTTGCGCAGCTCGGACAGCAGCCGCTCGCGGACGAGGGTCCACGTCCAGCCGACCTGCTGAGCACGGCGCTTGGCGGCCAGGTCGAGCGACTCCCGGTGGGCCAGGATCTGCCGCCACAGCCGCTCCAGGCCGTCGCCGGTGAGGCCGCTGCAGGTGAGCACGGGAGGCGGGGTGGAGTCCGAGCGGAGCATGCGCAGCGCGCCCGCCAGCTCCCGCGCGGCCTTCCTGGCCGGCAGCTGGTGCTCGCCGTCGGCCTTGTTGACCGCGATCACGTCGGCCAGCTCCAGCACGCCCTTCTTGATGCCCTGCAGCTGGTCGCCGGTGCGGGCCAGGGTGAGCAGCAGGAACGTGTCCACCATGTCGGCCACCGCGGTCTCCGACTGCCCGACGCCGACGGTCTCGACCAGGACGACGTCGAACCCGGCCGCCTCGACGACGACTATCGCCTCCCTCGTCGCCTTGGTGACGCCGCCGAGGGTTCCCGAGGTGGGCGAGGGGCGGATGAAGGCGGCCGGGTCGGCCGCCAGGCGGGACATGCGGGTCTTGTCGCCCAGGATGCTGCCGCCCGTCCTGGTGGAGGACGGGTCCACGGCCAGGACGGCGACCTTGTGCCCCTGCCCGGTCAGGAGCGTGCCGAGCGAGTCGATGAACGTGGACTTGCCCACGCCCGGCACCCCGGAGACGCCGACCCGGCAGGCATGGCCGGTGTGCGGCATGAGCTCGACGAGCAGGCGCTGGGCCAGGGCCATGTGGTCGGGCCTGGTCGACTCGACCAGGGTGATCGCGCGGGCGATCCACGTACGTGAGCCCGCCCGTACGCCCCCGGCGTAGTCCTCCAGCGCGTGCACCCGGCTTGCCCCTTTCTTCTGTTTGATCAGGCTAACTTCTGACAAGTCTTGACATTTGCCAGTATGGTGCTGGAGTTCTCTTCTCAGCCGTCACAGGAGTCACTCCCCTCATGCCCAACGTCGAACCCCTGCGCGACGGCGACCCGGCGGCTGTGGGGCCGTACCGGCTGGTCGGGCGGCTCGGCGCGGGCGGCCACGGTGTCGTCTACCTCGGCCAGGCCCGCAACGGGACCCCTGTCGCCGTCAAGGTGCTGCGTGAAGGGCTGGCCGGGGGCGACCGCCTCGCCGCGGCGATCGCGGCCGCGCGCAAGGTCGAGCCGTTCTGCCTCGCGCGGGTGCTGGACGGGTCGGCCGGCGGGAGACCGTACGTCGTCTCCGAGTATGTGGAGGGACGCTCGCTGCAACAGGCGGGGCCGCTCGGCGGAGCGGAGCTGCAGCGGCTCACCGTGGCGACCGCGACCGCGCTGGACGCCATCCACCAGGCCGGCGTGCTGCACCTGGACTTCAAGCCGGCGAACGTGCTGATCGGGTCCGACGGGGCGCGGGTCGTGGACTTCGGCATCGCGGGGGCGTTCGGGCCGAGGATGAGTGCGACCGGCAACATCGTGGGCACACCCGCGTACATGGCGCCGGAGCAGCTGGCGGGGAAGGCGGCGCAGGCGCCGGCGGACGTGTTCGCGTGGGCGTCGGTCGTCGTGTTCGCGGCCACGGGGGTGCCGCCGTTCGGGGACGACTCGCTGCCCGCCGTCATCAACCGGATCCTGCGTGACGAGCCGCGGATCGACGACCTGCCACGGCCGTTGCGTGACGTCGTGGCCGCCTGCCTGGCCAAGGAACCCGCCGGCCGGCCCGCGATGCGTGACGTGCTGCTGCGGCTGATCGGCGGCGAAGGACCGGACCGGCCGCGCCGCCACCCGGCTCGCACCCCCGACGACGACTACGCGACCCCTGCGGCGGATCGCTCTGCCCCGGGCGCGGTGCACGCGTCCGGTCAGCACCCGGCACGTCCCGCACACCATGGCGCGGCGCATGACGCCGGGCCGCGCACCGCTCCCGCGTCGCGGGGGGACTCGGCGCACCCCGGCCGGGCATCGCAGCACGACGCGGCCGCCGCGCCACACCACGGCGCGGACCGGCGCCAGCCCTCCGCCTCGCACCGGGGCCGGGTCCCGCTGTCGGCCCCCGTGGACCCGCCCCTGGCCGCCGCCGGGCTCCTCACCACCACCGGGCACCCCGGCGCCGCGCAGCACACCGCCGCGCACCACGCCGCCGGCGGATACGCCGAGAACGGCGACACGTATGCGGGCGCGGACGGGCCGCCGGCGGCCGGTGAGGCGCAGCCGGGGGCTCTCGTGGAGCATTCCACGCTCGTCGACATCCTGGTCGCGGGCCAGCCGGGCGGCGGCGGCAAGGCGCGGAAACGGTCCGGCCGGCGACGGGTGAAGACCGTGATGATCGCCTTGGTGTCCGGTGTGTCCGTCCTGGCGCTGGCCGCCGCCATCGTGTGGCTCACCCCCACGACCCCCACGTCGAAGGCCGACACCGTGACCAGCACCGCCGGCACGCCCAGCGCCGAGACGACGCCCGCCGCCGTGACGGGCCGGCTCAGGGTCGCCTCCCTGCGCGCGGGCGGCACGCGCGACGGCGACTGCTGGGCCGGCGGCCAGGTGACGCTGCAGGCGCTGGTGGCACGCACGGGCGACCCGCTGACGTTCAGGTACGCCTGGCTCATCGACGGCACCACGGTCGCCCGCTCCTCCGCGGTCATCTCCGAGAACGGCCAGCGCTACCTCGCCTCCCCGCGCAACCTCACGGGCACGGCCGGCGGCACGCACCGCGTCACGCTGCGGATCACCTCTCCCGTCCTCATTCAGCGGTCCATCTCGGTCACGCTGTGTGACGACGTCTGAGTTCCTCGAGCAGATCCAGTGCGGCGTCGGCGATCACGGTGCCCGGCGGGAAGATCGCGGCGGCGCCCGCGGCCCGCAGCTCGTCGTGATCGTCCGGCGGGATGACCCCGCCCACGACGATCATGATGTCGGCCGCGTCGAGGTCGGCCAGCGCCTGGCGCAGCGCGGGCACCAGGGTGAGGTGCCCGGCGGCCAGCGACGAGACGCCGACGATGTGCACGTCGGCCTCGACGGCCTGCCTGGCGACCTCTTCGGGCGTCTGGAACAGCGGGCCGACGTCCACGTCGAAGCCCAGGTCGGCGAAGGCGGTGGCGATCACCTTCTGGCCGCGGTCGTGGCCGTCCTGGCCCATCTTCGCCACCAGGATGCGCGGGCGGCGGCCCTCGGCCCGCTCGAAGTCGGCGCAGGCCTGGCGGGCGCGTTCGATGTTGGCGGTGGAGCCCGACTCGTCGCGATACACCCCTGTGATGGTACGGACCTGCTCGGCGTGCCGGCCGAACACCCGCTCGAGCGCGTCTGAGATCTCGCCCACCGTGGCCTTGGCGCGGGCGGCGTCCACGGCCAGCTTGAGCAGGTTGTTGCCCAGTCCCGGCGCCGGGTTGTCGGCGGCCTTGGTGAGCGCGTCGAGCGCGTGCCGCACGGCCACGTCGTCGCGTTCGGCCCGGAGCCTGGCCAGCTTCTCCAGCTGCTGGGCGCGGACCGCGCTGTTGTCGACCTTGAGCACCTCGATGGCCTCGTCGCTCTCGGCACGGTATGTGTTCACGCCGATCACCGGCTGCCGCCCGGAGTCGATGCGGGCCTGGGTGCGGGCCGCCGCCTCCTCGATGCGGAGCTTGGGCAGGCCGGCCTCGATGGCCCTGGCCATGCCGCCGGCGGCCTCCACCTCCCGAATGTGGGCCCAGGCGCGTTCGGCCAGGTCGTGGGTGAGGCGTTCGACGTAGTATGACCCGCCCCAGGGGTCGATGACGTGGGTGGTACCCGATTCCTGCTGGAGGAGGAGCTGGGTGTTGCGAGCGATGCGGGCGGAGAAGTCGGTGGGCAGCGCGAGGGCCTCGTCGAGGGCGTTGGTGTGCAGCGACTGGGTGTGGCCCTGGGTGGCGGCCATGGCCTCGACGCAGGTGCGGACGACGTTGTTGAACACGTCCTGCGCGGTCAGCGACCATCCGGAGGTCTGGGAGTGCGTACGCAGGCTCAGTGACTTCGGATTCTTCGCGTTGAAACCGGCGACGAGCTTCGCCCACAGCAGCCGGGCGGCCCGCAGCTTGGCGACCTCCATGAAGAAGTTCATGCCGATGCACCAGAAGAACGACAGCCGCGGCGCGAACCTGTCGACGTCCATCCCGGCCGCGACCCCGGCCCGCAGGTATTCGACGCCGTCGGCCAGCGTGTACGCCAGCTCCAGGTCGCACGTCGCCCCGGCCTCCTGGATGTGGTAGCCGGAGATGCTGATCGAGTTGAACTTCGGCATCTTCTCGCTGGTGTAGGCGAAGATGTCGGAGATGATCCGCATCGACGGCGCCGGCGGGTAGATGTAGGTGTTGCGGACCATGAACTCTTTGAGGATGTCGTTCTGAATGGTCCCCGCCAGCTGCTCCGGCGCGACACCCTGCTCCTCGCCGGCCACGATGTACAGCGCCAGCACCGGCAGCACGGCGCCGTTCATGGTCATCGACACCGACATCCGGTCCAGGGGGATCCCGTCGAACAACTGCCGCATGTCGTAGATCGAGTCGATCGCCACCCCGGCCATGCCCACGTCGCCGGCCACGCGCGGGTGGTCGGAGTCGTAGCCGCGGTGGGTGGCCAGGTCGAAGGCCACCGACAGGCCCTTCTGGCCGGCCGCGAGGTTGCGGCGGTAGAAGGCGTTGGAGTCCTCGGCCGTGGAGAAGCCGGCGTACTGGCGGATGGTCCACGGCTGGTTGACGTACATGGTGGGGTAGGGGCCGCGCAGGTAAGGCGGCGCGCCCGGATAGGTCCGCAGGAAGTCCAGTCCCTCGAGGTCCCGGGCTGTGTAGAGCGGCTTGACGGCGATGCCTTCGGGTGTCTCCCAGACCTCGCCCTCGGGCTTCGGCTCCCCCGCCCCCTGCTCGGGCAGGGGGTGGAGCGGGATGCCGGAGAAGTCCGGGATCATCGGGTCACCTCCAGGTCGTCGAAGGTCGTGCGGAGAACGTGCAGCGCATCGCAGCCCGCGTAGAGGTTGGCGTCCACGCCGTCGTAGTGCCCCTTCCCCGCCAGCCACACCTTTCTCGCCCCGGCCTTGCGCAGCGCCACGGCGACGGCGGCGGCGTGCTGGGCGTAGAGCTTGTCGCTGGAGCACAGGCAGGCGACGGTCGTGCCGGAGACGGCGAAGGCGGTGGCGATCTGCTCGGGGTCGGCGCCGGGCCCCGCGGTCTCGGTGTCCAGGCCGCCCGACTGGAACAGGTTCGCGGCGAACGCGGCCCGCGCGGTGTGGGCGGCGACGGGGCCGATGGTGGCCAGGAACACCTTGGGCCGCTCCGGCTGGGCGTCGGCGAGGTCCCGCAACGCCTCGAACTCCTCGGCGTAGCGCACCTTCGGCAACCCAGCCTCGCCCGCCGCCTGCCTACCCGCTGCGGGGGCCGGGGTGCGGCGAAGGGGTTTCTCGCCCGGGTTGGGGAACTCACTGACCCCGGTGATCGGGAAGCGGCGGCGGGCGATGTCGGCGGCGCGGTGGGCGCGCGTGGCGGCGATGCGCTCGGACACCAGTCCCGCGGCCGCGTCCAGGCCGCCGGCGGCCTCGATCTCCTGGAACCACGCCCACGCCCGCTCGGCCAGGTCGGCCGTGCGGCGTTCCACGTACCAGGAGCCTCCGGCCGGGTCGATCACCCGCCCGATCCCCGACTCCTCCAGCAGCAGCGACTGCGTGTTGCGGGCGATGCGGCGCGAGAACGCGTCCGGCAGCCCGAGCGCGGCGTCGAACGGCTGCACGGTCACCGCCTCCGCGCCGCCCACGCCGGCGGCGAAGCAGGCGATGGTGGTGCGCAGCATGTTCACCCACGGGTCGCGGGCGGTCATCATGGCCGAGCTGGTCACCGCGTGCTGCCGCTGCCCCCCGTGCTCGGGGGCGCCGCACGCCTCGGCGACCCTGGCCCACAACCGGCGGGCGGCCCGCAGTTTGGCGACGGTGGCGAACTGGTCGGCGGTGGCGGCGTACCGGAACTCGATCTGCCCTAGCGCTTGCTCAACAGAGAGCCCGGCCCCGCTGAGCGCCCGCAGCTCCGCGACGCCCCGCGCGATCGAGCAGCCGAGCTCCTCGGCGTCGCCGGCGCCCGCGTCGTGGTAGGGCGTGGCGTCCACGGTGACGGCCCGCAGCCCGGCGGAGCTCGCGGAGCCCGGGAGCTCGGCGGCACACCGCAGCGCCAGCTCCGCCCCCACGGCGCCCGAGGCCCCCAGGTTGCCGCTGAGCGCGGTGCCGCGCGCGGCGGCCAGCCGCAACAGCGCCTCGGCGGCCTCGCGCGCCAGCACGCCGGCCTCCAGCACGACAGGCGCCAGGTCGAGGGAGACCTCGGCGAGCAGCGTCTCCAGCGCGCCGACCGGGATCGCGCCGTCGCCGACGACCAGCCACAACGAGGTGACGCCGTTCTCCAGGTCGGCCAGCACCGCCTCGGCGTCGGGCACGGCGTGCCGCTGCCGCACGTCCCAGCCGGAGACGGCCCGCGACCCGCGCACGTAGGGTGCCGCCCCGGGCAGCCCGGGATCCTCGGGCAGGTCGTCCATGTCATAGAGGGGCGCCACCGTCAGCCCGTCATACGTGGCGTGCGACAGGGCCTCCTCCGGCGAACCCGCCTCGATCCCGGACTTGCGCAGCACCTGCATCGCGAGCGCCCGCCAGCCGTCCCGGGTCGTGGGCTCGAATCCCGCTGCCAGCTCCATGATTCGGATAGTAGGCGCAACGCCGGGTGACCAGTAACCCCGGGTCACCCCTGTCCACGGGCGGGGGCCTCCCAAGCCAGCCGCCACGTGACCGGCCCGACGATCCCGTCGTCCTCGATCCCCTGCTGGCGCTGGAACCGGCGGCACACGTCGCGCGAGCCGGGACCGTACGCGCCGTCCACGTCCAGGTCCCAGCCCCGCGTGCGCATCTGCCGCTGCCAGGTCCGCACGTCCTCCCCACGCATCACCGGGGGATACTTCAGCAGCCGGCCGGGGAAGGGCGGCGCCACCGGGCCGGGCCGTGGCGGCGCGGTCCCGCCGGGACGGGGCGCGCCCCGGCGCACCCACGCGTAGAGGGGGTCGCCGGGGCAGTCGGTGGCGTAGCCGTCACGATGCCCCTTGACCTCCCTGCCCGCGTGGCCTTGATCGCGCACGTACTGGACCGCGTCGAGGATCGCGTGCAGGACCCCGTCGGGCGGCTGCACCAGTCCCGCGTTGCCCACCAGCCCCAGCACGGCGTAGTGGCCGGCGTTGAGTCCCGGGCCGTTCGCGGCGGGCAGGTGGTGCAGCCCTCGCCCCTCGAACACCTTCTGGTGCGGACATGCCACGAACGAGTAGCCCAGATCGATCCAGCCGTTGCCGTCCATGTGATGGGCCTGGATCGACCGCACCAGCGAGACGCATCCGTCGTGGTCGGACACGATGCCCGGATTGACCCGGCCGCCCGTGTAGTGGACCTTCACGCCCTTGGTCGAGTCAAGCTGCGTGTAGGCGCCACGCGGCGCGCGAGCGTTCCAGTCGCGCCGCAACACCAGGTCAATGGCCACGGTGAACTCCGGGAGAGTCGTCGGGGACACCGAGCGTAACGCGGTCGAAGCAGACAGGTCCGGGAGATCGGAGATTTGGTTCCTAAGGCCTGATCACTCGCTTGTCCGTCACGATCGCCGTGATCAGGTCGTGCGGGGTCACGTCGAAGGCCGGGTTCAGTGCGAGTGTGCCCTCGGGCGCCACGCGCACGCCCCAGAAGGACACGACCTCGTCGGCGCCCCTGTCCTCGATCGTGATGTGGTCGCCTGAGGGCGTGCCCTGGTCGATCGTGGACTCGGGCGCGACCACGATGAACGGCACCCCGGCGCGTTCCGCGCCGAGCGCGAGCGCGTACGAGCCGATCTTGTTGGCCGTGTCGCCGTTGGCGGCGATGCGGTCGGCGCCGATGAGCACCGCGTCCACCTCGCCCTTGGCCAGCAGATATGGTCCCGCCGAGTCGGTGATGAGCCGGTGCGGCGCCCCCATCCTGGCCAGTTCCCAGGTGGTGAGCCTGGCTCCCTGCAGCAGGGGACGGGTCTCGAGCGCGAGCACCTCGGCCAGCCGTCCCCGCTCGTGCAGCGTCTGCACGACGCCGAGCGCGGTGCCGCGTTCGACGGCGGCGAGCCCGCCGGTGTTGCACACGGTCATGATCCGCAGCCGGTCGCCTTCGAGCAGGTCGGCGCCGCGCTCCCCCATGGCCTTGCAGGCGGCGATGTCGTCGTCGCGCACGCGCAGTGCGGCGGCCAGCACCGCCTCGCGGCCTTCGGGCAGGTGGGCGGCGGCCTGGTCGACGCCCCAGGCGAGATTGACGGCGGTGGGCCGGGCGGCGCGGAGCCTGGCGATCTGTGCCGGGTCGCCACCGGCCAGCACGACGCCGAGGGCGCCGGCCACGCCGAGCGCGGGCGCGCCCCGCACGGCCAGCCGATGGATGGCGTCGATGAGCTCGTCCACCGTGTGGATGCGGAGCATCACGCATTTGTCGGGCAGCAGCGTCTGGTCCACGAGCTCGACGGCGCCGTCAGCCCAGTCAATGGTCCTCACGAGGCAAACGGTAGTACGTCTAGCGCTCGGCCAGCACGATGACCGAGTCGCGCGCGCCCAGCACGATGGGCTCCGCCTTGCTCGGGTTGAGCACGATGCCATAGTGCGGAGGGACGTTGCGGGCCGCGGAGCTGCGGTAGCCGATGGCGGTCTCGCCCCTGCGCCGGGCGGACTCCACGACCGTGGAGAACGTCACCTTCGTCCCGGTCTTGACGTACGCGGCGGCCGGGCGCGGGTAGATCTCCGACCCGCGCGAGTCGAAGAGGTAGCCGAACACGTCCGCCAGGTGCCTGTTCTCGGCCAGTTGCGCGAGGAGCAGGCCGATGACGGTGTCGCTGATCACGATGTCGTCGGCCTCGGTGACCTCGGCCAGGGCGCGGTTGTTCTCGTCGTGCATCTCGCTGACGATCGAGTAGTGCTCGCCCAGCGTGCTCTGCATGTCGCGGAGCTGGAGCAGCGTCATGAGCGTGCGCGTGTCGGAGTGGTGCGGGTCGAAGCGGTCGTCGGACAGCACGATGACGTGCTGGAAGAGGCCGACGCCGAGTGACTCGAGCGCGAACCTGTCGGTGGTGTCGCAGTCCTTGACGTTCGCGGTGAGGTGACGCAGCCCGGCCAGCCCGGTGCCCGCCTTGGGGTGGTCGGCGGCGATCTCCAGGACGGAGCCGGGCGCGACGTACCCGTCGAGGTAGCGGACGATCTGCTCGGCCCGGCCGTTCCAGTTGAGCAGGAGCGTGCGCTCGGGCTCGGGGGCGGGGCTCCCGGCCTCCACGATGGCGGCCTCGTCCAGGGACGGCTTGCCGGCGGCCAGGCGGACGTGGGAGTCGTCGTGGGCGATCACGATGACTTCGTCGTCGGCGTTGACCACGGTGTCGGACGGCGGGTTCAGCACCACGCCGGACGGCCGGCGCAGGCCGATGACGGAGGCGGTCTGGTAGGCGTGCAGCGCCTCCGCGTACGTGACGCCGACGAGCTTTTTCGGGGTGCGCAGGTAGATCTCGCCGCCGTCGAAGTTCAGCAGGTCCATGCAGACCACGGACATGCCGGACTGGCGCGAGGACTGCACGATCAGCCTGGAGGCGGTGTCGTCGGAGTCCACCAGGTGCACGTCCCGGCCGCCGGCCAGGCGGGCGGCGGCGATGTTGCGGCTGGAGGCGAGCGCGGCGACCACCGGCGGATGCACGCCCTGGCGCTTGGCCAGCGCGAGCAGGATCTTGATCACGTGCGCGTCCGGGTCCTCGCCCTCGGGCGAGAGCACGACGACGGAGCGGGCCTTGGCCAGGTTCATCAGCGCGAGGTCGCGTGGCTCGGTGGGCCGTCCGGTGCGGCACACCAGGCGGGTGCCGCCCAGGTCGCCGACATGCTCGCGGATGGCCTCCTCCATCTCGAGTTTGTCACGTTCCGCCAGCACGGCGATGGCGGAGTGCTTCTGGCTGGCGTGCGCCTTGGCCAGCTCCCCCACGATCGTGAACACCTGGTCCGACCAGCCGAGCACCACCGTGTGGCCGGACTCGACGATCCGCGAGCGGCCCCTGCGCAGGCGGTCCACCTTCTGCTTGAGCCCGTTCGAGAGCAGGCCGACGAGCATGCTGACGATGAACAGGCCGCCGAGCGAGCCGGTGAACATCACCGCCATGTACGCGATCGAGCCCTTGTCGCTGGCCACCTTGCCCGGCGTGAGGGCGTGCATGAGAGCGATCCAGAGCACCTCCCCGGCGTGGCCCACGCCTTCGGGCTCACCCGGCGCGAGCCAGAGCGTCAGCACGGTCACGACCGCGATGAGGGCGACCGACACGAGGGCCAGCCAGCCGATGAGCGAGGCGGTGCCCTTGGACATCGTGTTGTCGAACCAGTACCGCGCCCGTTCACGGAACGTGATCTTCGACACTTTCCCCGTTACCTCCGTGAAAGGAGTGATTTAACCCAACGGTCCACGGTACCGGGCGATCTTCACTTCCGCAGCGCGACGGGTAACGTATCGGCCATAGTGCGCACCGCCCGCTCATCCCCGACCGGTACGCTCAGCGTGAACCACCGCCAAAACCCTTCGACATCCGACGTGGAGGCCTAGATCATTGACGGTATGTCTGTGATTAGGGAGGTGCCGTTCCCCAGCCCGGACTCCTCTGAGCTGCCGATGAACATCTGGATCGACGACGCCGACTCCGCCATCGACGTGATCGACGCGCTGGCGCTGTCGCCGTTCGCGACCGGCGCCCAGCCCTGGTCCCGCCTGGCCAATCTGGAGCGCGTGCGGCCCGACGCCCCGCTGAGCCCGTCCAGCGGCCGCGTGCTGCGCACGGCGCGGGTCGAGGACGGCTCGGAGTCCCGGCTGATCTCAGGCGACGGCTGGACTCTGCGGGTCATCCGCCACCGCAACCGCACCGCGATGGTCAGCGTGACGGCGGTGAGCGAGGAGCTGGCCAAGTCCGTGCTCGAGGAGAGCATCGACGGCGCGGAGGAGGCGGTCCCCGAGGCCGACCACGTCGAGATGGGCTTCTGGTGGCGCGGCACGCACGGTGGCACCCGCTCGGAGAAGCCGATCTCCGCGCAGCCCTGGTCCGAGATCAGCGCCAACTACCCGGGCAAGGTGCGCCCGGCCATCGACAAGCTGATGGCGGTCACTCCCGGGGACGTCAACGGCCGCCTCATCCTCCTGCACGGCCAGCCGGGCACCGGCAAGACCACGCTGCTGCGGACGCTGGCCAAGCAGTGGGGCGAATGGTGTCAGGTGGACTGCGTGCTCGACCCGGAGCGCCTGTTCGACGAGCCCGGCTACCTCATGGAGGTGGCGGTCGGCTACGACAGCGACGACGATGAGACGCAGCGGTGGCGGCTGCTCGTCCTGGAGGACTGCGACGAGCTGATCAGCGCGGGTGCGAAGGCGCAGGCGGGCCAGGGCCTGTCGCGCCTGCTCAACCTGACCGACGGCCTGCTCGGCCAGGGCCGCGACGTCCTGGTGGCGATCACCACCAACGAGGACCTGGCCCGGCTCCACCCCGCGGTCATCCGCCCGGGCCGCTGCCTGGCGCAGCTCGAGGTCGGCCCGCTCAGCAGGGACGAGGCCGTCGCCTGGCTCGGCACGTCCGAGGGCGTGGGCCCGTCGGGGGCGACGCTCGCGGAGCTCTACGCCCTCCGCTCCGGCCGCGCGATCACTCCCGTCGCGGGCGACGAGTCCACGGGCCTCTACCTCTAAGTCACGACCGGCAGCCCGGCCCGCAGGTGGAGCGGGTCCCGGCCGGTACGTAAACCATCCGATGTGCGACACGAAGTGCGAAACCACAATAGGTCTGGTGCTCACCGTCGATCTGGCCCGTGTCTCCTTCGCCCGCTTCGCCGTGCCCGTCGCGGCTGAGGACGTGTGGACGAGCGAGGAACGCGAGATCGGCTTTCCCGCCACTCAGCTCGTGCCCTCGTGGACGGCGCGCACCCCGCCGGGTGCGTGGATCGAGGTCGCGCTTCGGGCCAGGGCCGCATCAGGGGCCCGTACCAAGTGGTACGTGATGGGGCGCTGGTCCGAACTCGGCGATCCGCGCACGTCGGTGCCCGGGCAGGGCGACGAGGACGGGGACGTGGCGGTGGACACGTTCGTGGCCAGGCGGCCGGTGGTGGCCTACCAGGTACGCATCACCCGGCACGGCGCGGGCGCCCTGGTCACCGGGCTGGGCGTGATGGCCTCGGCCGTGCCTCAGCGGCCCGTGACGCCCAGTGATCCCGTCGCGGCGGACCCCGTGGAGCTGGCCGTGCCGCGGCATGCGCAGCACGCGCACGCGGGGCACCATCCGCGCTTCGACGGCGGTGGCGCGAACTGGTGCGGCCCGGCGTCGGTGGCCATGGTGCTCGGTTTCTGGGGGCGCGGCCCGCAACCGAGCGAGCTGGACTGGGTAGGGGCGGGCGACCCGGCTCCGGTCGTGGACCACGCGGCCATGGGCACGTACGACGAGAGTTACCAGGGCACCGGGAACTGGCCGTTCAACGTGGCGTACGCCGGCCGGTACGGGCTGGCGGGGTTCGTGACGCGGCTGCGGTCCGCGGCGGAGCTGGAGCTGTTCGTGCGTGCCGGGATCCCGGTGATCACGTCGCAGTCCTTCAAGGCGCACGAGTTACCCGGTTCCTGCTACTCCACCAACGGGCACATCCTCGTCGTGGCCGGCTTCACGGCCGGGGGCGACGTCGTCGTGAACGATCCCGCCGCGCCCCGCGACGACGAGGTCCGGCGGATCTATCCGCGGGCGGCGTTCGAGAACGTGTGGCTCAGGAGCTCGGGCAGCGGCGGCATCGCGTACGTGCTGCACCCGCCCGGGCATCCCCTTCCTCCCTGTACCGACGGCAATTGGTGAGTTGTTGTGAGCATTCGACCGATCGACGTGGCCCGGACCGACGGCAGGCCTCTGTGGGTGGAGGCGGTGGCCACGCCTTCCGGGGTCGAGGCCTGGTGGGACGAGCCGCGTCCGCACGAGGGCGGCAGGCGGTGCGTGGTGCGCCGGCTGCCGGACGGCTCCCGTACCGACGTGCTGCCCCAGGGGTGGAACGCGCGTAACCGGGTCATCGAGTACGGGGGCCGCTCCTGGCGGCCGCTGCCGGGCGGCGGGCTGGTCTTCACGAACTGGGCCGACCAGCGCCTGTACCGGCTCGACGGCGGCTCCTCGCCCGTGCCGATCACTCCAGAGGGTCCTTCGCGTTACGCGGACCTCTATCTCCCTCCCGGCAGGGACGAGGTGTGGGCCGTACGGGAGACCGACGACGTGCGGGACCTGGTGGCGGTGCCGCTGGACGGCGGGCCGGTCCGGGTGATCGTCAAAGCCCACCATTTCCTGATTAATCCGCGCATTTCGCCCGGCGGGCACTATGTCGCCTGGATCGGCTGGGATCACCCGAACATGCCCTGGGACGGCTCCGAGCTGTGCGTGGCCCCGCTGCGCGCGGACGGCACGGCAGGTGAGCACCGCGTGGTGGCCGGCGGTCCGCGGGAGTCGGTGACGCAGGCCGAGTGGCGCGACGACGGTGCCCTGTACGCGGCGACCGACCCCACCGGCTGGTGGAACATCCATCTCGTCCCCGTGGACGGCTCGCCGGGCCGCAACCTCACGCCGATGGAGCAGGAGTTCGGCGACGCGGCGTGGAAGCCGGGCCTGACGTACTTCGCCGTCGCGGAGGACGGCAGGCTGGTCGTGATCTACGGCACGGGCGACGGCCGCCGCCTCGGCGTGCTCGACCCGGACACCGGCGACCTGCGGGAGATCGGCGGGGCGGCCACCCACTGGTCGGCCACCGTGTCGGTGGCGGGCGGCAGGGCGGCGGCGGTGCGGGCGACGCCGTACACGCCCATGGAGGTCACGCTCGTCGATCTCGACGGGGGCGCGCCCGAGGTCGTGTCGGCCAGGAAACCGCTGCCGGAACGTGACCTGCTGCCCACTCCGGAGGCCGTGACGATCGAGGGTGTGCACGCGCACCTCTACCCGCCGTCCGGGGTCCTGGGCCCGGGCCCATACGTGATCTTCGTGCACGGCGGCCCGACCATGCACCTGCCGATGGTGCTCGACCTGGAGATCGCCTACTTCACCAGCCGCGGCATCGGCGTGGCGGTGGTGAACTACGGCGGCTCGACCGGCTACGGCCGCGCCTACCGGGAGCGGCTGCGCCACCAGTGGGGCGTGGTGGACGTGGGAGACTGCGCCAAGGTGGCCCGCGGCCTGGTCGAGCTGGGCCGCGCCGACGCCGCGAAGCTCGCCATCCGGGGCGGCAGCGCCGGCGGCTGGACCACGGTGGCGGCGCTCGTGCACAGTGACGTGTTCGCGGGCGGGGTGGCCCACTACGCGATCACCGACCCGGAGAGCTGGGCGGCCGAGACACACGACTTCGAATCCCGCTACCTCGACGGCCTCGTGGGCCCGCTGCCCGGGACGCGCCAGCGCTACACCGAGCGCTCGCCGCTGCTGAACGCCGCCCGCGCGTCGGGCCCGTGCCTCATGCTGCACGGCCTGGAGGACGCGATCGTGGACGTCGGGCAGGCCGAGCGGTTCACCGCCGAATTGGACAAACACGGCAAAGAGTGGGCACTGTTGACCTTCCCCGGCGAGCAGCACGGCTGGCGCAGGGAGGAGACCATCGTCGCGGCGCTCGAGGCCGAGCTGGCCTTCTACGGGCTGATCTTCGGAATGGAGACGCCCGAGGTGCCGCCGTTGAAGCTGAAAGGGAGAGCGTGAAGAGCGTCGCCGAGATCTGCTCGGATCTGATCAGGTTCGACACCACCAATCCGGGGGCGGGCGAGCGCCCGGCGGCTGAATACGTGGCCACGCTGCTGGCCGACGCGGGCCTGGATCCGGTCGTGTTCGAGTCGGCGCCGAAGCGGACCACCGTGGTGGCCAGGATCGACGGCGACTCCCCCGACGCGCTGCTCATCCACGGCCACCTGGACGTGGTGCCCGCCGACCCGGCCGAGTGGCGGATGCACCCGTTCTCCGGGGAGATCGTGGACGAGTGCGTGTACGGCCGGGGCGCGGTCGACATGAAGGGCTCGTGCGCGATGACGCTCGCGACCGTGGTCGACCTGGCGACCCGGGGGGTGCGGCCCACGCGGGACCTGGTGGTGGCGTTCCTGGCCGACGAGGAGGCCACCGGCGACTACGGCTCGCGGCACGCGGTGAGCGAGCACCGGGAGCTGTTCGACGGCGTGAGCGAGGCGATCAGCGAGTCCGGCGGATTCAGCGTGGCCTCCGGCGCCCACCGGGTCTACCCGATCGCCGTGGGCGAGCGCGGGACCGCGTGGATGAAGCTCACCGCGCACGGCGTGGCCGGGCACGGCTCACGCCCCCCGGTGGACAATCCGGTCGCCACGCTGGTGCACGCGTTGTCGCGCGTGGCCTCCTACCAGTGGCCGGTCCGCCTCACGCCGTCGGTGGCGGCGTTGCTCCAGAGCCTGTCGGAGATCACCGGCCAGCCGATCGACCTGGACCGGCTGGATGCGGAGGCCGCCCGGCTCGGCCCGCTCGGCGGCCTGTTCAAGAGCCAGATCCGCAACTCGGCGAACCCGACGATGCTGGCGGCCGGCTACAAGGTCAACGTGGTGCCCTCAACGGCGGAGGCGCACGTGGACGGGCGTTTCATGCCCGGGCTGCAGGAGGAGTTCCTGTCGACGATCGACGAGCTGCTCGGGCCCAAGATCACCCGCGAGTTCGTCAATCTGGAGGACGCGCCCGACGCGCCGTACCCGTCGGCGTTCTTCGACGAGCTGGCCGGGGCGCTGACGGCCGAAGACCCGATGGCCAGGCCGGTGCCGTACGTGATGAGCGGCGGCACGGACGCCAAGTCCTTCGCCAGGATCGGCATCAAGGGCTACGGTTTCGCGCCGCTCATGCTCCGGCCGGATCTCGACTACTTCGGGATGTTCCACGGTAAGGACGAGCGGGTGCCGGTGGAGGGCCTGGAGTTCGGCACCCGCGTCCTCACCCGCCTGCTCAGCGGTGTGGAACAAAGCATTCCGTTCTGATATAGTGGGGGTCAACGACGAAGAAGGGGGCTCTCCGATGAGCGACACCACGATCTCCAGCGGTTGGGACGTCCTGGACGCCGCGCATGAAGCGCTGCGCACAGCGGTCCGCGCTGTCCCGGCCGACGGCTGGGACCTGCCCACGCCCTGCGCGGGCTGGACCGTGGCCCAGGTCTTCCAGCACGCCGTCGGCGACCAGATCGGCTTCGCCGCCGCCCTGACCGGCGAGCCCGGCCCCGACTTCAACCCGTTCGACCCGTCGGGCGTGCTGGAGGGCGTGGACCCGCAGGCGTTCATGGAGGCCGCCCTGGCGCGCACCGCCAAGGCGTGGGCCGGCGTCGACCGGGACGCCGCCGAAGTGCCCACGCCGGTGCCGCCGCACAAGATGTCTCCGTGGTCCGGCTCGGCGGCGTGCGCTCTGGACGCCGCCGTCCACGCCTGGGACATCGCCCTGGCGACGGGCCGGCCCTCACCGCTCACGCCGGAGCTGGCCCGCCCCCTCCTCAAGGTCGCCAGGGAGATCGTGGAGCCGCTGCGCGCCTGGGGCGCGTACGCCGCCGCCCTGGCCCCCGAGCAGGGCGACGACGACGTGGCGGCCCTCCTGCGCTACCTCGGCCGCGACCCCTACTGGAGCGCTGCTTAGGAGAACTTGGTCTTCGGCCGCTCCTGCAGCTCGCCGTCCACGTAGATGTCGAGCTTCTCGTTGTAGAACGCGATCAGCCCGGCGACCCGCTCGCTCTCCGGCAGCGGCGTCCGGTACGACCAGGCCAGGTCCTTCGCGCCGTTGACCGACCAGTACTCGGCCGTCCCCTTGTACGGGCAGTGGGTGACGGTGTCGGTGTGCTCGAGCAGGTCGAGCCGTACGTCGGTCTTCGGCAGGTAGTAGCGGGCGGGCAGCCCCGTCTCGAAGAGGATGCGCGCGCCGCGGGAGTCGGCCACGGTGACACCGTCGACCTCCACCCGCACGTGCCGCGAACTGGGCAGGATGTCCACCCGCGTGTACGGGTCGCGCGGGTGGAAGTAGACCTGCTCGTCCTCCTCGAACCAGGCGTCCATGGCGTCCCACTCGAACCGCACATGGCCCCGGATCTCCTCCAGCGGCGAGTCCGGGTACGCCAGCGCCGCCTCGGTGGCCTCCGCCGTACCGGAGGTGACGGTGTAGACGACGGCCTCACCCCTGCTCGGGGAGTGTTTGGTGGTCCCGGTCGACTTGAGTGCGGCCTCGTCCACGTCCGCGAGCGGGAAGTAGTAGGTGGGGTAGTACGGGACTTCCCACACCAGCAGGGCGGAGGTGGTGTCGGCCACCACCCGGCCGCCCAGATAGGTCCTCACGCGCTTGGCCGTCCGCTCGACGCGTACCCGGCCACGGTTCCCAGCTTCCATGAACGCGGCAACCCCGCCGGCCACGCGCCTATTCCAGCCCCGGGAAACGCTCCTAGACCAGGCCGCGCCCTATCCCAGCCCGAACGCCGCCAGCGTCGCCCACGTCGTCGCCGTGCCGACCACCGCGCCCGCCGTGACCTGCGTCCAGCTGTGGTGCGCGAGCCGCACTCTGGCCCAGCACACCAGCCCCACGACGGCGCCCCCGGCGATCGCGGTCGGCGGGGCGGGCAGCACGTGGGCGAGCACCACCACCGTTCCCGCGGACACGGCGGCGTGAAAGGAGATCTTCCACCGCAACGTGATCGGCACCGTCACTCCGAGCGCCGCCAGCATCGCGGTGACGGTCGCCACCAGCAACGTCGGCGCCCCCATGACGACGAGCAACGCCAAGGCCACCAGCACGGCCGCCACGGCGGCCAGCAACGGACCGGTCCGCCGCGCCCGATCCACGATGTGATGCGAATCCAGCCGCCCCGACCGCACCCCGAGCGCGATCACCGTCGCCGGCACACCACCGCAGAACGCCGATGCCACCAGCCCCCACGCCGCGCCACGCCACCCTTGCGCGAGCAGCCCGACGACGGGCGGCATGAGGATCACCAGCACCTGCGGCGCCAGCAGGTTGGTCACCCGTTTCGCCACGATGTCGGCAGTCATGCCACGAAAGATTAGCGTGATCAGAAAAGAGTCAGCGGCTCGTCATCGTCCATCGGCTCGGGCAGGGGTTCGAGCTGCGGCAGGCGGGCGCGTACGTCGTCGTGGAAACGGCGGGCGAGCGTCAGCGCGTCGGCGTTGTCGGGGGTGTGGATGAAGACCGTCGGGGAGCGGCCTTCCCGCAGCCATGCGCAGACCGTCTCCAGCCAGGGCCGCCAGCCCTCCACCGTACGGTCGGTGGCGTCCCGGCCGAGGTAGCGGACAATCGGCCGGTCCGTCAGCGCCTTGGACCGGCGGGGCACCCGTGGCTTCTTGGTCCACGCGTCCCGCTCGGCGTCGCTGGTCGGCGGGGCGGCGAAGAGCGTGGTGGTGTCGAACGGGACCCATTCGGCGCCGACGGCGGCCAGGACGCGCTCCAGCAGCCGCTCCGAGCGCTCGTCCTCGAAGAACGCCCGGTGGCGAACCTCCACCCCATACCGGTAGGACCGCGGGAGGCGGCGGAGGAAGGCCGCCAGCGTGCCGAGGTCCGCGGGGCCGAACGAGCCCGGCAGTTGCACCCACAGGGCATGCGTACGCGGGCCGAGCGGCTCCATGGCCTCCAGGAACGCGCGCAGCTGGTCATCGGCGCCGGTCAGGCGGTGCTCGTGGGTGATGGGCTTGGGGAGTTTGCTGACGAAACGGAAGTCCGGGCCGGTCTGGGCGGCCCATGACTCCACGGTCGCCCTGGTCGGCGTCGCGTAGAACGTCGTGTTGCCCTCCACCGCGTTGCACCAGGTCGCGTACGCGCGCAGGCGCTCACCGGGCGGGAGCGGGCCGGGCAGGAACCGGCCCTGCCACGCCGCATGCGTCCACATCGCGCATCCCACATGAAGCCGCATGAACGTGACGTTATCGGAGGTCCGTCGCGCGGGTAGGCGGTGTGGTGGCCGTAAGGTGGGCCTCATGGGCATGGTCGGGACGGTCGGGCTGGTGCTGCACCCGCAGCGCGACTCCAAAAAGGCGATAGACACCATCCTGCGCTGGGCGGCGGGCAAGGGTGCCACGGTGCTGGGGCTGCCCGAGGAGGTGGGGCGGATCGACTGCACCGCCGTGGCCGTGGACTCCGACACTCTCGTCGAGCGGGCCGACCTGCTGGTCGGGCTCGGCGGGGACGGGACGATGCTGCGCACCATGCGGCTGCTCGCCGGGCGGCCGACGCCCATCCTGGGGGTCAACCTGGGGCGCCTCGGGTTCCTCGCGGAAATCGACGTGGATGACCTGGCGGACACGCTGTCGGCCATCGACGGGCACCGCTACACGATCGAGTCGCGGATGGCGATCAGGAGCAGGGTCCTGGACGTGGACGTGACCGCGTTCAACGACATCGCGCTGGTGCGGATCCCGGGGGAAGGGCTGGCGGCGGTGTCCGTCACCCCGGCGGGCAGCGATTTCGTGCGGTACGCCGCGGACGCGGTGATCGTGGCGACCTCCACCGGCTCGACCGCCTACAGCTTCTCCGCCGGAGGACCCATCGTGTCGCCCCGGGTGGAGGCCGTCCTGGTCGTGCCGGCCGCGGCGCACTCGGCGTTCAACCGGGCCCTGGTGCTGCCCGCGGACGAGGACGTCACGCTGGAAGTGCTGCCCAGCAGCGGGCGGCTGGCGGTCGAGGTGGACGGGGCCGTGGTCAGGCACCTGTGCCCCGGCGACCAGATCACGGTGAGCGCGTGGCCGGGGGCGGCCAAGGTGGTCCGGGTCGGCACCACGTTCTACGAACGGGCGCGGCGGAAGCTGCGCGTGGACGGCAGCACCGAAGCTTACGCCTAGGCAGGCCCGCCCCGCAGCGATGTCCTCGGCCGGTGCCGATTTCGCTAGCTGCGGCGATGACGTGCGGGCGGCGGCCGGTCGGCCACATCGCCGCCTTGCCGGGCGCTCTCGGCGGGACGCGCGGCAGGACCGGCGGGATGCCCGGGCGGGCCCTCCGGAGAGCCGGGGCGGAGCCCGGCCGGGGTGAAGAAGCCTCCTTCCGGGATCGGGGTGTCGCGGGGGCGATCCGGGGCGGTCTCGCGGCGATCGCCTGGGGCTGAGAAGAAGTCGTCCCGATCGTCGTCGTCCCGGCGGCTGAAGAAGTCGTCGTCCGCGTCGCCGTCCCTGCGGGAGAAGAAGTCCTCGGGCTCGTCTGTGCGGCCGGAAGGTCTGTCCCGTCGGCTGGGGAGGCGTTCCCGGCGGCTGGAAGGCTCCTCGCGCCCGTCACCGCGGGAATCGGGCGTGGCGTGGCGGGAGGCGATCAGGGCCGCGAGGGCGGTGGTGATGGGGACGGCCGAGATGAGGCCGAGCGTGCCGACCACACTGCGGACGATCTCCTGCGTGATCACCGGCGTCGTCAGCACGTCCCCCAAGGGCTGCGAGCCGATGCTGAACAGCAGCAGCAACGGCAGCGACGCCCCCGCGTACGCCAGGATGATCGTGTTGATCACCGACGCGATGTGCGCCCGCCCGATCCGGCCGGCCGCCCGGTAGAGGCGCGTGAACCCGTAGGAGGGGTTGGCCTGCGCCAGCTCGGCCACCGTCACCGCCTGCGTGACCGTGACGTCGTCGAGCACCCCCAGCGCGCCGATGATGATCCCGGCCAGCAGCAGCCCCTGTGTGTCGATCGACACGCTCATGCCCAGCATCAGCGAGCTGTCGTCGGTGATGCCGTTGAGCTTGGCGAACCCCAGCGCCCCGTACGACAACGCGCCGGTCAGCGCCAGGCTGGCGAGCGTGCCCAGCACGGCCACCGAGGTGGAGGGCGAGAACCCATGCGTCAGGTAGAGCACGATCAGCATGATCGCCGCCGACCCGACGATGGCCACCAGCATGGGCGGCCTGCCCTCGAGGATGCCGGGGATGACGAACGTCAGCAGGAATACGAACGTGACCGCCAGTCCCACCAGCGCGGTGACGCCGCGCCAGCGGCCGAAGGCGATCACCGCCAGCGCGAACGCCGCCCCGAACAGCCACAGCGGCAACGCCCGGTCGTGATCGGAGATCTGGTAGGCGCCGTCCGCGTCGCGCAGCAGGATCACGTCGTCGTCCGGGGCGAAATGCTGCGCCCCGGGACCGGTGGGCAGGCGGAGCGCGACGTCCTTGCCGACGTCGGGGCCTTCCGCGACCTTGACGGTGGCGTTCCCGCAGGTGGCGGGGTCAGGTTTGGGCGCGCCTTCCACGACGGCCGGGCACGGTTTGAGCGTGACGCCGGTGACCGTGCCGGTCAGCCGCTCGACACTGGACTGCGGGGGCGGGCCCGCGTCGTGCCGCCCATCGGGCCAGAGCCACAGCAGGCCCGCCAGCGTGATGATCGCCAGCGGCGCCAGCGCGGCCAGGGTGGCCACGAGCGTGCGCCGCGAGCTGGGGACGGCGGTGCCGTGCGCGTGATTGGCGCCCATCGACGTGTGGATCCTCCTCGACTGACGAATAGTGACAGTACTGCACCGCGGAGGTCAGGGTAGGCGTAAAGCATGGCATGGCTGGTCGGCACCTCGGGGTGGCAGTACAAGGACTGGCGGGGGGTGCTGTATCCGGCGGGAGTGCCGCAGCGGCTCTGGCTGGAGGCGTACGCGCGGGAGTTCCCGACGGTGGAGAGCAACAACGCCTTCTACCGGCTGCCGAGGCCGGAGACGTTCGCCGCCTGGCGGGAGCGCACGCCGGACGGGTTCCTGATCGCGGTCAAGGCCAGCAGGTTCCTCACCCACATCAAGCGGCTGGCCGATCCGGAGGAGCCGGTCCAGCGGCTGATGGGCGCCGCCGCGGCGCTGAAGGAGAAACTCGGCCCGATCCTGCTGCAACTGCCGCCGACCCTCAGGGCCGAGCCCGGCAGGCTCGACAGGTGCCTGGCGTGCTTCCCGCGCGACGTGCGGGTGGCCGTGGAGCCGCGGCACGACTCCTGGTGGACCGACGAGGTACGCGACGTCCTGTCCGCCCACGGCGCCGCCCTGTGCTGGGCGGACCGGCTCGGCAGGCCGCAGAACCCGTTCTGGCGCACCGCCGGCTGGGGCTACGTGCGCATGCACCAGGGCCGGGCCGGCGTCGAGTACGGCGAAACCTCGCTGCGGACCTGGGCCGGACGGGTGCGGGAGGCCGGCTGGGAGGACGTCTACGTGTACTTCAACAACGACCTGGGAGGGGCCGCGGTGCGGAACGCGCGACGATTTGCCAGACTCGGCTAGTGCACACGCGTCTGTATAGGAACGGCGTCCTCGAGAAGGAAGGGTTCCCGGTCGAGGAGGTCTCCGACTATGTAGAGGATCCTGACAACCTCGTCTGGTTCGACCTGTGCTCGCCGTCCCCCGAGGACCTCGGCATGATCGGGGAGGAGCTAGGGCTGCACGAGCTGGCGGTCGAGGACGTGCTGTCCGACCATCAGCGGCCGAAGGTCGACGTTTACGATAACCACCTGTTCATCACCGCTTACCACGTGCACTTCGACGACGACCGGCTGGACCCCGTCGAGGTGAACGTCTTCGTCACGGCCAACGCCCTGGTGACCGTCCGCGAGAGCGACCACTTCGACATCCGTGAAGTCGTCAAGCGCTGGGACGCCAATGCCCGCCTGGCCGGCCACGGGGTGGGCTTCCTGCTGCACGGCCTGCTGGACTACATCGTCGACGCCCAGTTCGACCTCGTCCAGGACCTCGACGGGCAGGCCGAGGCACTGGAGGAGTCGCTGTTCGATGACGAGGTGCGCGACGCCAGGCAGCTGCAGCAGGAGATGTACGTGCTGCGCAAGAACACCGCCAGGCTCCGCAAGATCACTTTACCGATGCGCGAGGTGCTCGGCACCCTGCTCCGCCGCGACCAGGCGCTCGTCGCCGACCCGGTGATGGTCCCGTACTACCAGGACGTCTACGACCACGTGCTGCGCGTGACCGAGTGGCTGGAGTCGATCCGCGACATGCTCGCGAACGTCCGCGAGACCCGCCTCGCCCAGCAGGGCTTCCGGCTCAACGAGATCATGAAGCGGGTCACCAGCTGGGCCGCGATCATCGCGGTGCCCACCATGATCACCGGTTTCTACGGCCAGAACGTGCCCTATCCGGGCTCTGGTGAGCCTTGGGGGTTCTGGATGTCCACGGTCCTGGTGGCGGTGGCGTCGGTGGCGCTCTATTCGGCGTTCAAGAAGAGGGACTGGTTGTAAGGTGCGATGGGCCGCCGAACATGGCCCCATCGTAGGGCGGGCGGCAGGGCTCGCTCCTGACCTCGAGCGTCTGCTCCACCGCCAGCCGCACCTCGGCCGCCCCCGCATCCGGGAAGAGCGGCAGGCAACGGCCGCCGGCCAGCAGGGTGCGCCGGCCGATCGACGTGGTCAGCAGCGACAGCTCCTCATACGTGGCCGGCTTGGCCAGGCGCACCATCCAGGCGCCCGTCCGCGTCCGGCTGCGGGCGCCCTCCAGCGCGTAGTAGTCGAGGACGCTCTCGCTCTCCGAGACGACCGCCCGCATGGTGAAACGACGGCCCTCGACCGTGAACACCTCCGCCGCCGGCGCCTTGTAGATCGAATGCACGTACCCGATCTGGAAGCCGCCGGAGACGGGCAGGCCGTTCACGGTGAGGCGCGCGGCGCCGCCGCCGGAGCCGAGCGCCATCACCGCCGTGACTGCCAGGAGCAGCCTGATCAGGCCTTTTCCTTGAAGTAGCGGGCCGCGCCCGGGTGCAGCTCGACCGGGGCCACCTCCTGGCCCAGCTTCAGATCGAGCTTCTTGGCCTCCGGGTGCACGGCCGACAGCTCCGTCTTCTTCTCGAAGAGGGTCTTGGTGATGTCGTACGCGAGCTGCTCGCTCATCTTGTCGGGCACCAGCAGCACGTTGCCGATGCCGACGGTCTTCAGCGTGCCGTCCAGCTTGTAGACGGACATGTCGACGTCGAGGGAGACGTACTGCTGCCCGTACGTCGACTGCATCTTCGTCAGCACGTCGGACGTGTCGAGCATCTTCATGTCCGGCTTGCTCGTGGCCAGGTCGGTGATGCCCGCGGTGGGCAGGCCGCCGACCCAGAAGAACGCGTCGATCGTGCCGTCCTTGGCGGCCTGCACCGACTCGTTGATCGACAGCTGCTGCTTGGTGACGTCGGTGTCGGGGTTCAGGCCGGCCGCCTCCAGCATGCGCCGGGCCACCACCTGGGTGCCGGAGTTGGCCGGGCCGAGCGAGACGCGCTTGCCCTTGAGGTCGGCCACGGTGGTGGCCTCGACGCCGGGGGCGACCACGACGTGCGCGTAGTTGTCGTAGATGCGGGCGATGGCCTTGATCGGCTGCTTGGCGGTGAAGGTGTCCTTGCCGTTGACCGCGTCGGCCGCCGTGTCGATCTGGGAGAAGCCGATGTCGGCCTTGCCGCCGGCCAGCAGCTTGATGTTCTCGACCGAGGCCGAGGTGACCGACGCGGTGGCCTGGGTGTTGGCGATGCTCGCCGACAGCTGCTTGGCCAGGCCGCCGCCGTAGACGTAGTAGACGCCCGTCGTGCCGCCGGTGGCGATCGACAGCCGGTTGCCCGATCCGCCGGCGCCTCCGCCGCCGCAGCCTGCCACGGTCAGGACGGCGGCGGCGACTATCGCAATGGTCCGCTTCACGATGGGTCCCTTCTCCTTCTTCTGACGAGATGCACGCCGGCGGCCACGGCCAGCACGGCCAGGCCCGCGGCGATGGGGACGGGCTCGAGGAACAGCAGCAGCACCGCGGCCACCGCCGCCAGCAGCCGCTCGGGCACGCCGGTCAGGCCGCCCGTGGCCATGGCGAGCGCGGCCACCGCGACCGCCGACACCGCGGCCATCAGCAGCACGGTCCCGATCGGCCCCTGCCCGAGCAGGGCCTGGCCGTTCGGCGTCAGCACGAACGCGAACGGCACCAGGAACGCGGGCAGTGTGTACCGCCAGGTCATCATCATCGTCTTGTACGTGTTGCCGCCGGTGATCGCGGCCGCCGCGACCGCCGACAGCGCGGTGGGCGGGCTCACCTCCGACAGCACCGCGTAGTAGAAGACGAACATGTACGCCTCGGCCTGGGAGACGCCGAGCGTGGTGAGCGCCGGGCCGATGATCACGGCCGCGATGATGAAGCTCGCCGTCACCGGCACGGCCAGGCCCAGCAGCATGACGGCGAGACCGGACATGACCGTGGTGAGGATGAGGTTGCCGGCGGCGAAGTCCACGATGATCGCGCTGAGGTTGAGCCCGAGGCCGGTCTGGGTGATGACGCCGACGATGATGCCCGCCGCCGCGCACACGGCCGTCACGGGCAGCACCTCCAGCGTGCCCTTCGCCAGCGCCTGTCCGACACGCTTGGGCGTCATCCGGTGCCGGGGGTCGAGGAACGACAGCGCGAACGCCACGGCCGTGGCGATCACCACGGACTGGAACGCCGACCGGTCCAGCGCCATCAGCACGATGATGAGGATGAGCGAGCTGAAGTGGTAGCCGAAGCGCAGCAGCAGCTTGCCCGCCTTGGGCGCGTCCACCGGCACGGCGTGGGTGCCGAAGCGGCGCGAGTCGACCTCGATGGCCAGGAAGATGCCCAGGTAGTACAGGATCGTGGGGATCGTCGCGTACAGGAGCACCTCGAGGTAGCTGACCCTGAGGTATTCGGCGATGATGAACGCCGCGGCGCCCAGCGTGGGCGGCGACAGGATGGCGCCGATGCCGCCGGCCGCCAGGATGCCGCCGGCCGGCTCCTTCGGGTAGCCGGCCCGGCGCAGCACCGGCCAGGCCACGCTGCCCAAGCTGACCGTGGTCGCCACGCCTGAGCCCGAGACCGTGCCGAGCAGGAAGCCGGCCGTGGTGACGGTGCGGCCCGGGGCGGAGCGGGAGTTGCGGAAGGCGGCGAAGCTCAGGTCGATGAAGAAGCGGCTCGCCCCCGAGAAGTCGAGCACGGCGCCGTAGATCGTGAAAAGGACGATGTAACTGGCGGCCACCTGCATCGGCACGCCGAAGAAGCCTTCGGTGCCGGTGTAGAGCTGCGAGACGATCTGGGCGAGGTCGAAACCGCGATGCCCGATCGTCCAGTCAATCGGCAGATACGCCCCGTAGTAGGCATAAATCAGGAAAATGACGCAGATGATGGTCAGGGCCCAGCCGACGGTCCGCCGTACCGCCTCCAGCAGCAGCACGGTCAGCGCCAGCCCCGCCACGATGTCGAGGCCCGTCAGCGCCGCGCCCGATCCCCGGTCGCGGAACGCGTCGATGTCGGCCAGCGGATAGACCAGGACCGCCAGCGCGGCGGCCGCCAGCAGCCAGTCGGCCACGGTGGGCCGCTCGGTCCCGGCCCCGGCCGGTGGGCCGGCCTCGTCGGCGGCGGCGACCATGGCGGGTTCGCGGCGCAGCCTGCCCACCCACGACGACAGCCCCGAGCGGTAACACAGGAACACCAGCGGCAACGCCACCGCCAGGAACGTCATCCGATGTTCGAGCGCCTCGACCGGCCGGAACACAACCACCAGCGAGTAGACCGACAACAACCCGCCCACGATCCACACGCCGAGGCGGAGCGCCCCGCCCAGGTGCCGCGCCGGGCGCTCCTGCTCGTGGGCGGAGACCAGCTCGGCCTCACGATCGCTCAGCTCGGTCACGACGTCCTCCCCGACACGCGTTGCAGGGACTTTACGAGCCCTTTACGCGATCAGGGAAGACTCCGTTACCTTATTGATTTCCGCCCGTCAGACGAACGGTCGCGAATCCGCGGCCAAACGCTCAAGGGGCACCTCGCCCGCCTGGCTCCCGTCGCGCCGCCGTACCGCCGCCTGCCCGCTCGCCACCTCGCGCGGCCCCACGACGAGCTGGTACGGCACCAGCCGGTGCGCCCGGATCCTGGCCCCGAGGCTGCCCCGGTCGGCGGGCGCGAGCTCGGCCCGCAGGCCCGCGGCCAGGCAGCGCCGCAGCAGGTCCTCGGCCGCCGGCAGCTCGGCGTCCGACAGCGGCAGCACCACCGCCTGCACGGGCGCCAGCCACGCGGGGAACGCGCCGCCGTGCACCTCGATGAGGTGCGCGACCAGGCGTTCGAGGCCGCCGACGACGCTGCGGTGCACCATGGCGGGCCGATGTCCGCCGACGTAGCGCAGGTCGAAACGCCCGGGCATGTACTGGTCCACCTGAACGGTCGACAGGGTGTTCTCGCGTCCGGCCGGGTCGGCGATCTGGATGTCGATCTTCGGCCCGTAGAAGGCGCCCTCGCCGCGCTCCTCGTCGTAGGCCTGGCCGCGTTCCTTGAGCACCTCGCGCAGGATCGCCTCGGAGACCGCCCACATCTCCGGGTCGTCGACGTACTTGTCGCCGTCGCCGCGCAGCGACAGCCGGTAGCGTGCGGCCCGGATGCCGAGCTGGGCGTGCGCGGCCTCGATCAGGTCGAGCGCGGCCGACACCTCGGCGGCGGCCTGCTCGGGCGGGCAGAACACATGGCCGTCGTTGAGCTGGATGGACCGGACCCTGGTCAGGCCGCCGAGGACGCCGGACAGCTCCGAGCGGTACTGGCCGCCCAGCTCGGCCAGGCGCAGCGGCAGCTCGCGATGACTTCGCTGCCGCGAGCGGTAGATGAGCGCGTGGTGCGGGCACAGGCTGGGGCGCAGCACGAACTCCTCGCCGCCCACGTTCATCGGCGGGAACATGTCGTCGGCGTAGTGCGCCCAGTGGCCGGAGCGCTCATACAGCTCGCGTTTGCCCAGCACGGGCGAGTTGACGTGCAGGTAGCCGTGGCGGCGCTCCAGCTCGTGGACGTAGTCCTCGATGGCCTTGCGCATCGCCGCGCCGGCGGGCAGCCAGTAGGGCAGGCCGGCGCCGATCATCGGGTCGGTGTCGAAGATGCCCAGCTCACGGCCGAGCTTGCGGTGGTCGTTCATGATGATCCTTTCCAAGGAAAGGGCGAACGACCAGCTCCCGGGCGTTCGCCCGGGAAGCATGGAGTCAGCGCGCCGGGACGGGGTCCGGCGTCGTCGTGGCGAAGACAAAGGCGCGCTGCATGTCCATCACGGTAACATCCCGACGCTTGTGAAAAAAAGTTTCAAGAAGACCTCAAGGATTGGCAAATGATATAAAGGACGCCGTGGCCGAGATCACCCTGGACGTCCGCCAGTTACAGGCGTTCGCCGAGGTCGGCTACCAGGTGGCGGGCGGCGGCGACGCGCACGCGGCGATGGCCGCGCTGCGCCGGGTCGTCCCGCTCGACGCATACGAGTTCGTCGCGTTCGACCCCGCCACCGGGCGGCACCACAGCGTCGTCTCCGACGGTCACCGGCGCATCGACCGGGACGCCGCCGAGGAATACGCCGGGCTGGCGGCGTACCGCAGGGCCCTGGCCACCCGCGCGCCCGTGTGCATGCCGGAGCCGGACACCGAGCGTTACTTCCGCCGCCATCTGGCCCCTTACGGCTGGCGGGCCGGCCTGACCGCGCCGCTGTTCCTGCGCGAGGGCCGCTACACGGGGCTGCTCCACCTCGCCTCCCGGCAGGTCTTCCCCTACCTCACCGGGGCCCTCGTGGCGGCGGTGAGCCCGATGCTGGCGCACGTCACCGACCTGACCAGGTGCGTGATCGACCCCGTGGGGCTGCCGCCCGACTTCCGCGCGGTCGCCTTCGACCGGCTCGGCGCCCGCCGTGAGGTCCCCGGGCGGGAGATGTCGGCCGCGTTATGGGACGAACCGGCGATGGCCGCGTACGCCAGGGCGTTCATCGACTCGCGCGAGCTGAGCAGGCACGGCCTCTGGCTGGACGGCGACGGGCGCTGGCACGAGCTGCGGCTGCTCAGGGCGGGGGTCGGGTTCCAAGGGTCGCTGCAGGGCGCGGTCGCCGCCGAGCGGAGGTGCGCGTTGCCGTACGAGCTGACGGGCCGGGAGGTGGACGTCCTCACGCGGGTCGCGGCCGGCGACTCCAACCCCCAGATCGCCGCCGCGCTCGTGCTCAGCGTCCGCACGGTCACCACCCACCTGGAGCACATCTTCGCCAAGCTGGGCTGCGACAGCCGCACCCGCCTCACCACCAAGGCCCTCGCCGAGGGCCTGTGCCGCCTGGACGTCTAAGCGGGCACCCCGGCGGTCATCCTGGCCTGCAGCAGTTCGAACCACACCGTCGTCGACCCGGCCTCCCGCGTGAACCCCCAGCGGTGGCTGAGCGCCTCGATCAGCGGCAGGCCGCGCCCGCTGGTGGCCTGCGTGCTGGTACGGCACACGCACGGCGGCCCGTCCGAGCCCGCGTCCGACACGCAGACCCGCACCGCCGAGTCCGAGTGGGTCACGGCCACCGTGAACGAGCCGCCCGCGCCGGACCTGGTGTGCAGGATCGCATTCGTGGCCAGCTCACTGGTGAGCAGCACCACATCGTCATAGAGCGGATGATCGCGCCCGAGCGCGGCCATCACGATCCCCCTGGCCCGGGACACCTGGGACGGAATCCCCGGCAACCGGACCGTGAGATCGCGCGAGCCGAGCGGATCACCCCCGTTGGCACGGTGCAAGTCCGGTGCCACGGCGACCTCCCCCATAGTCGGGCCCCTAACCTCAGGCTGCGTCATGGGACGCGCTGGTGGCGGCCGGGAGGCCATTGCGAAAAGGTAGGAATGCCCTTTCCCAAGGTCGCCTGCACGACCGCCTGCGCCGACCGAGTACGCTGCGATCGACGAGTCGTCTAGGCCCGTGGGGAGCCGTCGTCGAGGCCCGTGGGGAAGCGGAGGAGGTCGCGTGAGCAGCCTGGAGGCCGTCTGGGTGCAGCCGTATGACCGGCCGGGGGCGGCGGTCGTGACCGGAGTCTTCGACATCCTGCACGTGGGACACGTGCGTTACCTGGGCGCGGTGGCGGCCCGCGGCCTGCCGCTGGTCGTCGGCGTCGAGGACGACCCGCGGGTGCGCGCCTGGAAGGGTCCGAGCCGCCCGTTCAACCCGTCGGCGGAGCGCGCCGAGGTCCTGGCCGCCCTCCGCTTCGTCACCGGCGTCTTCATCGTGACCGGTCCGTCCGACGCCCACGGCCCCGAGGACTACATCGACCTCCTCGCCCCGATGCGACCCGCCGCCCTGGCACACACCGCCGGCGACCCGCACGCGGGCGCCCGCGCGGCCGCGGCGGCGATCCTGGGGGCCGAGTGCTGGGAGATGGAGGCCATCCCGGGCCGCTCCACGACCCGCATCGTGAACGCCGCCGGCAAAGGCTGAGCGTTACCCGTATTCGTCCACAGAACAGAACAAGCTTCCAGGGCACCATTGGGGACGCCGCTCAGCCGGTGAGACCTTTCCTCATGCGTGAAGGAGCACACATGGTGACCCATCCCTTGGCAGCGACGGCACATGACGCGACCCTCGGCGACATCCACGCCGCGGCCCTGGAGTCGTTGCCGCTTGACGTGCACGACTATCTCGAGGGCGGCGCCGGCGAGGAGTGGACGTTACGCAGGAACCGGGAGGCGTTCGCCGAATGGGGCTTCGTACCCCGGCTCATGAGCGGCCGGCAGGCCCCCGATCTCCGGACGGTCTTCATGGGCGTGCCACTCCGCATGCCGGTCCTGACCGGTCCGTTCGGCGTCGACACCCTGTTCCATCCGGAAGGCCAGAAGGCCGTCGCCCGCGCCGCCGCCCGATCGGGCATCTCGGGGATGGCCCCCGAAGCGGGCTCGTACTCCTACGCCGAGGTACGCCGTGCGGCCCCCGACGGCATGGCCTTCGGGCAACTCCACCCCGTCGGGTCGGAGGACGCCTTCATCCGCCGCCTGGCGCACTTCGAGGACTGCGGCTTCCGCGCGCTCGTGGTCACGTGCGACACACCGACGGCCGGCTGGCGGGAACGCAACCGCCGCAACGGTTACACCCCTCCGCACGCCGTCACCGGCGGCAACTTCACCGGCGACGAAGGCACGGGCGACGCCTTCGCCGACCTCTTCGGCGGCTCCGGCCCCGCCTGGACCTGGGAGAAGCTGGCCCGCCTCATGAACGGGACGAGCCTGCCCTGGATGGCCAAGGGGATCACCACCGTCCCAGACGCCGAGGCCGCCATCGCCGCGGGAGCGAGCGCCATCGGCGTGTCCAACCATGGAGGCCGCCAGCTCGACGGCCTCCCGGCAGCGCTTGACGTACTCCCCGAGATCGCCGGCGCGGTGGGCGACCGCGCGCAGATCGCCTTCGACAGCGGGGTCCGCCGGGGGTCCGACGTGGTCAAGGCGCTCGCGCTCGGCGCGGACGTGGTCGTGCTCGGCCGCCTGGCCATCTACGGCCTGATCGCCGACGGCGAAGCCGGTGTGACGAGAGTCCTCGACCTCCTGAGCGGGAGATGGCGAACATCCTGACACTTCTCGGCTGCGCCGCCCTCACAGACCTCGATCGGGGCTTCCTGCGCCGCCTCTGACCGGGCCGGGTGCCGCGGGCTGGAAACGCAAGAAGCGAGCCCTCATGCGGCGAGGACCTTCGCCAGGGCCTCGGCGATGTGGGCGGCGCCGGCGGGGCTGTCCATGAGCATCGGCTGGCGGACCCAGAGCACCTCGCGGGAGGCGGCCTCGGCGGCCGGGCAGGGCTCTGCGCGGGCGTCGGCCTCGGTCAGCGCCGGCATGGTGCCGAGCGGCGGGTAGCCGCCGTCGAGCGGGACGCCCTCCGCCTCCATCGCCGTCAGCAGGAACGACCGGTCGAACGGTACGTGGAGGCGCAGCATGAGCAGGTGCCGGGAGTCGCGGGTGGTGCCAGGCGGCTGCGGGACCAGCGTCACCGGCGCCATCGTGGTGCCCACCGTCGCCGGCGCCACCGTGCCCGGCGATCGCGGCAGCGCCGTGCCGTCGTGGCTCGCGGGCATCGGGATCGACGCCAGCTCTCGTTCGACGGCCGCGGCGAAGGCGTTCCTGTGGTCGATCTCCTCGTCGAGGCGGTCCAGCCAGGGCAGCAGGAGCGCGGCCTGGATCTCGGTCAGGCGCAGGTTCCAGCCGACGCTGGGGTGGCCGTACCAGGCGCCGTCCAGCGTGCGGCCCAGGTTGCAGACCGACCAGATGGCCGCGTGGACGGCCTGGTCGCGGCAGACGATCAGGCCGCCCTCCCCCGCCGTCATCGCCTTGCTGGATTGGAAGCTGTAGACGCCGGCGTCACCGAGCCCGCCGATGGGGCGGCCTCGGTACGTGGCGCCGTGCGCTTGGGCCGCGTCCTCCACCACGGCCAGGCCGTGCCGTGCGGCGACCGCGTTCAGCGCGTCCATGTCCGCGGGGCTGCCGGCCAGGTGCACCGGGATGATCGCGGCCGTGCGCGGGGTAACGGCCGCCTCCGTCGCGGACGCGGACAGATGCAGATCCACCGGGTCGACGTCGGCGATCACCGGTGTGGCGCCGGCGAGCAGGACGGCCGTGGCGGTGGCGACGAACGTGTACGCCGGGACGATCACCTCGTCGCCCGGCCCGACGCCCAGGCCGCGCAGCGCGGCGAACAGGCCGAGGGTGGCGTTGCCGACGGCGATGCCGTACGGGACGCCGGAGCGGCGCGCGAACGCGGCGGTCAGGTCCGCGCAGGCCGAGCCGCCCTGTGTGGCGCCCCAGCGGCCGCTCTCCAGCACGGCGGTGACGAGTTCGCGCTGGGCCTCGTTCAGCGGCGGCGGCCACGACGGCCAGGGGGCGGTGCGCACGGGCGTGCCGCCGTTGACGGCGAGGGTCATGTGAGGCGTCCTTCCAGCACGCGGGCGAGGTTGCCGCCCTGGATGAGGGCCCGGTCGGCGTCGTCGAGCGGGGCGAGGGCGAGCCGGCCGAAGCCGATCCGCAGGTCGAGGAAGCAGGCGTCGGAGCCGTAGACGACGCGGTCGGCACCGACCTGGGCGGCCAGGCGGGCGATCCATCGCCCGGTCATCTTGGAGCCGCAGATCTCGAGGGAGACGTTCGGGTGCTCGCGGATCAGCTCGGCGGCGCGGGCGAAGCCGTACGGCCAGAGCCCGGCGTGTCCGAGCAGCAGCGGTACGCCGGGGTGCCGCCGCGCCACCGTGACGAACCGCTCGGGGTCGCTCCACGGCGAGTCGGTCTGGCCGTGGGCGAGCACGGGCAGGCCCAGCTCCCAGACGGGGTCGTAGCGGCGGTCGTCGAGGGAGCACTGGTGCACGTCCGGGTGGATCTTGACGCCCCAGACGCCCTGGTCGGTGAGCCTGTTGCGCTGGTGGGGGTTGTAGACCTGCCACACGCCGAACCGGCCGGGGTGCCGCTCGGCCGCGGCGAAAGCCAGCCGGTTGCCCGCCTCGGCGTCGGGGCCGACGGCGAGCAGATGGCTGATGCCGATCGCGTCGATGCCGAGGCGGTCCATCAGGGCGACCATGCCGTCGGCCGACTGGTCGGGGATGAGGAAGTCGGGCCAGGGACCGAGGTGGCCGTGCGCGTCGAGGATCACAGCAGGCTCCCTCCCGACGCGATCACGGCGACGTCGGCCTCCGGCAGGTCCAGGTGGTCGAGGAGGAAGCGGGGGCCGCAGTCGTCCATGACGGGGGCGCCGGTGCCGAATACCAGCCGTCCGGCGCCGAAGTGGCCGGCCAGCCACTCGACGCCGCGCTGGGTGTTGACCGTGCCGATCTCCAGCCACAGGTTCGGGATCGCGGTCATGAGCTCGGCGATCGCCCGCAGCCGCCGGTAGCCGGGGTTGAGCAGCAGGATGCGCTGCTCGGGCAGCGCCCTGGCCAGGGCGAGCAGGTGCCCTGGCGAGGTCTCCTCGAAGTCGATGGCCGCCGTCACGCCGAGCGCCGCCAGCCAGCGCAGGGCCGTCGGCCCGGTCAGCTCGAAACGGTGCCGGGCCGGACAGAGCCTGACCATGGGCACGCCCCAGTCCGGTACCGGCTCGAAGGATTCGGGCAGCAGCACGGGGACCGGGACGAGCCGGGGGTCGTCGAGGTCGAGCAGCGCCTCGTTACCGGCCCGGACGTCGGAGTAGAGGGCGAGGGTGTGGGTGACATAGGCCTGGTGGATGCCGAGCCGGTCCATCTCCGGCCGCGGGTCCTCCGGCAGGTCGTCGAAGGGTACGGGGCCGATGAGCCGGTGGGCGTCCACGATGTGTTCCGGCATCAGGCCGGGGTGACGGTGAGGAGCGGGCAGGCCGGGTCGAGGTCGATCCTGGCCAGGTGCCGGCCGCTGAGGGCCCAGGCCTTCCAAGAGCCGGGCTCGAAGTGGAGCTGTGGGTTGGTGTACCACTCGTCGCCCAGGCCCGTGGCGAGGTGCGTGGCCGTGTCGCTCAGCTCGTAGGCGTTGCCGCCGCCGAAGAATGTGCTGACGAACACCTTGCCGCGGTGCGTGGTCAGCTCGCCGTACCCGGACAGTTTGCCCTGGTGTTTGACCGTTCTGGTGGCCAGGTCGAGGGCGATCCAGGCGCCGGAGTCGCGCTTGTACACGCCGTAGAGAAGGCCGCCGTGCACCTTGACGTCCTGGAAGGTACGGAAGCCGGGGACCGGGTCCACCTGCCACAGCACGGTGCGGGAGCGCAGGTCGAAGGCCGCGACGGACGCCGAGGTGTGCACCGGCGGGACCCCGCCGCCGCCGAGCACGTCGCCGCCCAGGTAGACGACGCCGTTGCGGGCGTCCAGCGACAGGCTCATCAAGCTCTGACCGGGGATGACGCCCTTGTAGACGTCGATCTCGCCGGTGTCGGGGTCCACGATCGACAGGGCGCCTTCGAGCTTGGCGCCCAGCGGGGCGGAGGCGACCAGCAGCTTGTCGGTCACCGGGTCGTACTCGATGTCCCAGGGGCGCTGCTGGTCGTGTCCGAGGCGGCCGAGTCCGCGGATCTCGTCGGTGCGCAGGTCGATGGAGATGATCTGACCGCTGGGGTAGATGGCGGCGTAGATCTTGTTTCCGCGCCGCACGAGGTCCTTGGGCTCGCCCGGGACGCGGAACCTGCGCTTGTGGCCGGTACGCAGGTCGCGTACGTCCATGAAGAAGTGACCGCCGACGTAGACGGCTCGGCCGGGCACCAGCAGCATGCTCTGGGGCCGCTCAGGGCCGCTCGGCAGGCCGGCCTCGATCAGGTCGGTGAACTGCGACTCCCCGGTCCGCAGGTCCAGCGACCACATGCCGCCGCTGCCGGAGAAGCCGATCAGGGTGTCGTCGCCGGTGAGCGCGAGGCGCCTGGTCTCGTCGTCCTGCGACGGCGGGTCGGCGATCTTGGTGGGTGCCGGGTCGCCGGTGCGGTAGCGGTGGACGGCGCCGTCCGGGCGGGAGGTGCCGTAGACCGTGCCGTCGGCGGCCACGGTGAGCGCGTCCAGGCTCCCCGAGGCGAGGGGGACGTGCCGGGCGTCGGTGCCGTCCTTGCGCACGTCGATGAGCGTCTGGCCGCTGACCGCGAGGATCCGGTCGCCGTGCTCGGCGACCACCCCGATGCCCCCCGGGCCCTGGGCCAGCACCTTGACGGCGCCCGTCGTCCGGTCGATCGCGACGAGCTTGCCCTTGTCGAGCAGGCCCGCGTAGACGTTCTGGGCGTCGGCCGCCACCGTCCTGACGTACCGCTCGCCGGTGGCCAGCACCCCGAAGTCGCGTACTGCGCCGGAGGCCGGGACGTACTCCTTGACCCGGCCGTCCGGATAGGTGCCCGCGTAGAGGGTGCCGTCGGGGGCGGCGGCGAGCGCCCAGATGAAGCCGCCGTTCCTGCCTAAGGAGACCAGGTGTTCCGCCACCTCACCGCTGTTATCGGGGTCGAAGCGGTAGAGGTCCGGGACGGGGTACGTGCCGACGTAGACCTTGCCGCCCGACACGACCGTGGCCCAGCCACCCTCCGGTTCCCCGGTCGCGGGGCCGTCGGGCAGGTGCACGCTCCTGACGACCTTCCGGGTGGCCAGGTCGATCTCGGCCAGCACGGGCGGCTTCTGGCCGCGTGTGACGACGTAGGCCTTGTCCTCGTGTACCACGGCGCCCACGATGGCGCCGGTCACCGACGCCGGGCCGAACGTCTCCACCCGCGGCCCGGCACACGTGGCCGCCTCTCGCGGCGTGGCCGCCTGGGCCGGAAGCGCTGATAAGAGCAGCGTGGCGGCCAGGGCCGCGGCCACCGCGAGGGGTTTACGCGGCATGGCCGCACCTCCACAAGGCGTGTTGCTCAATTTTGGTCCAGACCGTAATGTGCTGAGCTTGATAAGTCAATGGAGGCGGTTGTGACGGCGTTCGACGCAAGCAAGCTGGTCGGCGAGCTCGAGGTGACCCTCGACGTGGATGTCCTGGTCGGCGCCTACCCCGACCGCGACGGCCCGCCCGGCACGCCCCGGTCGGTGCTGGACACCCTGGCCGCACACCGCATCCGGGCGGGCGCAGTCGCGTCCTTGCGTGCCGCCCTGTTCGACATGCGCTCCGGGAACGACGAGGTCCTGGATCTGGACACGGCGGCCGTCCCGGTCGGGACCGTGGATCTGCGCGACCCCATCGGCGCCGCACGGGAGATCGACCGGCTCGCCGAGCTGGGCGTGAAGGCCATCAGGCTCTTCCCCGACGAGCAGGGCGTCGAGGCGAGTTTCCCCTCGGTCCGCCACGTCGCCAGGAAGGCGGCCCGGCTCGGTCTCGTCGTGCTGACCGGCGGGGACGTGCGGCGCTTCTGGCAGCCGTTGTCCGGGCTGGACGCCAAGGTCGTCTTCCTCGACACGCATTTCTACCACCTGGGCGACTTCCTCGTCGTCGCCGCCGACGAGCCCGGCTTCCACACCTCGACCCGCCTGCTCAACTCCCCCGACGCGCTGGAGACCGTGCCGCCGGACCGGCTCCTGTACGGCTCCCGCACCCCTCACTACGAGCCCGTCGTCCCCCTGCTGCGCCTGGCGACGAGCGGGCTGAAGCCGGATGAGATCGCCGCCGTGGCGGGCGGCAACGCGAGGAGGCTGCTCGGATGATCATCGACGTGCACGCCCACTGGGGCCCGTGGTTCTTCACCATGGACGTCGCCGGAGCCAACCTGACCGCCATGGACCGCTTCGGCATCGACCTGTCCATCGTCTCGGCCACCGAAGCGGTGATCTACGACGCCCCGGCGGGCAACCGAGCCCTGGCCGCGTGGCTGGACACCCAGGACCGCCACCTCGGATATGTCACCATCAATCCCCGCAGACCGGTCGACGCCGAGCGAGACCTGCGCGCATACCTGCCCACCGGCAAGTTCGTCGGCGTCAAGATCCACACCGACTACACGCGATCGCCCGCCTCCTCGCCCCAGACGCGGGAGGCGCTGGCCATGGTCGCGGAGGCCGGCGTGCCCGCGCTGGTCCACACCTGGGGCGCCACGGTGCTGGACCTGGCCCAGACCTGCCTGGACACGCCAGGCCTGCGGGTCATCGCGGGACACATGGGCGCCGACGGCTACGCCCATGCCATCGAGGCCGCGAACGCCTGCGACCGCCTCTACCTGGAGCCCTGCTACTCCCACGCCCCCACCGGCCGCATCGCGCGGGTGGCGGCCGCCGTGGACCGCACACGGCTGCTCTTCGGCACCGACTCGACCCTCATCGACCCGGCCTCGGCGTTCGGGGCGGTGGCGGCGGCGGACCTCGACCCGGAGACGACCGAGCTGGTCGCGTGGCGGAACGCCGCCCGGCTCTTCGATCTAGACATTACGGCCTAGGCCGTTATACCGTGCGGCCAATCTCAACGAGGAGTGACCGCGAATGATCCCCCGCCGCCGTTTCCTCCAAGCCGCAGCCGCCTCCGCCGCCGCGGCCACCCTCCCGGCCAGCCCCGCGTCGGCCCTCACGGCCACGCCGGCGCCGGCCGCCGCCCGCGAGCCGGAAGGCACGATCACCGACCTCGGCCCGGCCAGCGTCGCCGGTCCCCTGGGCAACGCCGAGTTCGTCGGCGACGTGCTCTACATGGGCTCGCGCGGCCTGGCGCCCAACGTCGTGGGCGCCTGGGACCTGCCCCAGGACAAGGTCACGGCCCACTTCGAGATCCCCACCGGTGTCGGCATCTGGGCGATGTGCAAGACGGGCACCGACGTGTACGTCGGCACCCACGCCCGGTCGGACCTCTACAAGATCGACACGATCACGGGCACCACCATCCGGCTCGCCCAATATCCGGACCCGTACATCTGGACCATGGCGGCCTCCCCCGACGGCAAGGTCTACCTGGGCATGTCACAGCCCGGACGCGTGGTGGAGTACGACCCGGCCACCGGAGTCAGCCGCGACCTCGGCCAGCCCGCGCCGGGCGAGGCGTATGTCCGCAGCATCCAGGCCGACGCCACCCACGTCTACGCCGGCGTCGGCACCAACGCCCATCTCGTCGCGATCGACCGGCAGACCGGGGAAAAGCGCGAGTTACTGCCCGCCGAGGTGGCCGACCGCGACTGGGTGTCCAGCATGTCGATCAGCGACACGCACGTGGCGGGTGGCATGAACTCGCTGGCGGAGCTGATCGTGCTGGAGAAGGCGAACCCGGCGGCGTACAAGGTGGTCAAGGCCACGGCCCCGGGCGAGAAGTACATCGTGTCGGTGCTGATCCACGACGGCTGGGTCTACTTCGCGGGCCGCCCCTCCGGAACCCTCTACCGGTACCAGATCGCGACCGGCGCGTACGAGGTGCTCGGCGTGCCGTTCCCGGAGGCGGCCACCGTCCGGATCCTGGAACACAAGGGAAAGATCTACGGCATCCAGGACCCCGGCGTCTTCGTCTACGACCCGGCCACCGGCACGATCGACTACGTCAGCCACGTGCAGAAGGGCTTCCGTGCCGCACCGGAGGAGCCGATGTCGGTCCACTGCGACGGCGAACGCGTCTACGTCGGCGGCAAGGGCGGCTGCGACATCCACGACCTGGCCACCCGCCAGGTCACCCGGCTGGCCATCGCCGGCGAGCCCAAGACCATCATGACCGTCGACGACACCACGTATCTGGGCATCTACACCCAGGCCGCCCTCTACTCCCACCGCGCCGGCGACCCGGAGGCCAAGCTGCTCTTCCGCACCGGCCACAACCAGGACCGGCCGAAGGACCTGGTGCACGACAAGCTGACCGGGCTGATCGTGATGTCCACCCAGCCGGAGCCGGGACACCCGAACGGCGCCCTCGACGTGTACGACCCGCGGACCGGCAAGCTCGACACCTACCGGCCGATCGTCGAGCGTCAGACCGTGTTCTCGCTGACCGCCCTGCTGGGCACCGTCTACCTGGGCACCAGCACGCAGGAGGGTCTCGGCGCCCCGCCGGTCACGACCACGGCCAGGCTGGCGGCCTTCGACCTGCGCACGCGGAAGGTCCAGTGGGAGATCGAGCCGGTGGCCGGCGCGAAAGCCGTCACGGGCCTGAAGCACACGCCGCTCGCCCTGTACGGGATCACCGACGGCGGCGTCCTGTTCGAGTACAACCTGCGCCGGCGCGCGGTCACCCGCACGCTGCGGGTGTGCGAGCGGGGCGGGGACCTGGTGCTGGCCGGGCTCCACGCGTACACCAGCGACGAGGACGCCGTCTACAAGATCGACCTGGTCGGCTTCACGTCCCGCAAGCTCGTGGAAGGGCTGGCGAGCGACTGGTTCGGCGGCGGCTCCCGGATCAACATCGATCCGTCCCGCAAGGCCCTGTACGGCCTCAAGGGCCGCAACCTCATCCGTATCGCCATCTGACGCCTAGGAGGCGGCCCCAAGGACCTCGGCGCGCTCCCCGGCCGGGAGGGCCGGTCCGTACGGGTCGTGTGCGTGGGACTCGGGGATCAGGCCCTCCGCGGCGGCCAGCCAGAACATGCGCTGGACGTACCCCTCCATGGGGCCGGTGAACGTGACCGCGGCCAGGCGGTCCAGCCGGGCGGACGCCTTCTCGAAACCGCGCAGGTCGTCGCCCTCGAACGCGCGCATCACGGCCGCCGTCGTCTCCACCGACGCGGCGGCGATGCCCACCAGCGCCGCCTCCGCGCCCCACAGGAGCGACGGGCCGAACATGCGGTCCTCGCCGGTGATCGCCAGCCTGCCGGCCTCCCGGGTGAGGGCGATCGTCTCCTGGCAACCCATCGCGTCCGACAACAGCGCCGTCTTGAGCCCGGCGACGCCGGGCAGGTGCAGGATGCGGCGGATTGTGGCGGGCGGGCACGGCTGCGTGTACAGGTCGAACGCGATCATCGGCAGCCCGGCGGCCGCCCACACCGCCTCGTGCAGCGCCACCCGATCCCCCGGCGACGGGAACACCAGCACCCCGTCGGCCCCGAGTTCGGCCGCCATCCGCGCGTCGGCCACCGCCCCCGGCTCGACCGCTGCCGCTCCGGCCCCGTCGCCGGCTCGAACGCCGATTCCGGCAGACGTGCGCGTGACAGGGCTGGACCCGGCGAGCGGCCGCGCGGCGCTGCCAGCCGTGGCAGCCGACGGAGGGGCGGCGGGCGGTAGGGTACCGCCGATGCCGACGATGATCGGGACGCCCACGCGGCGGGCGCGGTCGATGATGCCGGCGCGGACGTCAGGAGGCAGGAAGGGACCGCGGCCGGTGTGGGCGAGGACAGCCAGGGCGTCGGCGCCCGAGGCGACCAGCCGCTGGAAGTACGCCTCCGCGAGGTCGAGGTCCACCTCCCCCGCCTGCGTCATCGGCGTCAGCGCGGCGGCCACCAGGGCCCCGCGCAGGCGGTCACGGAGCCGCGCGGCCTGCGGGTCGATCGGCGTACTCATCACAAGCTCCCCCTTGCCGGACGTTCCGGGCGACCAGCGTAGGCCGTTCGGCTCCGGGGCGGGGAGCCGGTCACTTCAGGCCGGTCATCGCGATGCTGTTGACCAGATAGCGCTGCAGCAGGAAGAACACCAGCAGGCATGGCACCGCCGAGATGGCCGCGGAGGACATCAGCATGGACCACTGCAGTTCCTCCGTCTTGAGCACCGTCAGCCCGACGGTCAGCGTCCGGGTGGCATCGCTCTGCGAGATCACCAGGGGCCACAGGAAGTCGTTCCAGTGCCACAGGAAGACGAACACCCCCAACGTGGCCAGGATCGGCTTGGTCAGGGGCACCACGATCGTCCAGTAGATGCGCAGCTCCGAGGCCCCGTCCACCTTGGCCGCGTCGAACAGCTCGTCGGGCAGCCCCAGGATGAACTGCCGCATCAGGAAGACCGCCTGGGAGTTCGCCAGCGTCGGGACGATCAGCCCCCAGAAGGTGTCCGCGCCGCCGAAGTCGGACACGAGCACGTACAGCGGGATGAGCGTGGCCTGGAACGGCACCATCATCGTGGCGAGGAACGTCCACAACATGGTGTCGCGGCCGGGGAAGCGTTTCTTCGCGAACGCGTAGCCCGCCATCGACGCGGTGAGCAGGATGATCACCACGGAGACGGCCGAGTAGATCAGCGAGTTGAGCGTCCACTCGGCGAACCCGGAGGCGCTCAGGACCTGCGTGATGTTGTCGAAGGTGAGCGAGTCCGGCCACTGCGCGGGCACGGTCGGCTCGCCTCTGGGCGAGAGCGCCACGATCACCATGGCGATGAACGGGCCCAGGGTCAGCAGCGACATGACCGAGAGCAGCGCGTAGAGGGCCCACCTCCTGCCGGGCCGGCGCGGCGTGGCGCCCGGCCGGACCCGGGTGGCGGCGGGGCGCGTGGCCGTCAGCGTCATCAGGTGTTCTCCTTGCCGACGAAGCGCCGCTGGATCAGCGAGACGACCAGCACAATGGCGAAGAGCACCATCCCCCAGGTGGCCGCGTAGCCGAACTCCCAGAACCTGAAGCCGCGTTCGAAAATGCCGTAGATCAGGGTGTAGCTGGCTTTGGCGGGCCCGCCGCCGGTCATCACGTAGATCGTGTCGAAGACCTGGAACGAGGCGATCGTCTCGATCACCAGCACGAAGAAGAGCGCGGGCTTGAGCAGGGGCAGCGTGATGCCGCGGAAGCGCTGCCAGGGCCCGGCGCCGTCGACCTTGGCCGCCTCCAGGTACGAGCCCGGAATGGCCTTCAACCCGGCGAGCAGGATCAGCATCGAGTAGCCGAAGCCCTTCCAGCAGGAGACGAGGGCCAGGGCGGGCAGCACCAGCTCCGAGCGTTCCATGAAGCCGACGGGTCCGAGGTCCAGCTTGGCCAGCACGCCGTTGATCAGGCCGTCGAACTCGTAGATCCAGCGCCAGATGATCCCGGCGAAGACGAAGCTGGTCACGTACGGCAGGAAGAGCATGCCGCGAAACAGCCCGCGCATGAAGACGATCGAGTTGAGCAGCAGCGCCGTGCAGAGCGAGACGGCCATGACCAGCGGCACGTAGATGACGGTGTACACCAGCGTGGCCCGCAGGCTGGACCAGAAGTTCGGGTCGTTCACGAGCCGCGTGTAGTTGTCGGCGCCGATGAAGCTCCACTCGCCGCCGATGTTCCAGTTCGTCAGGCTCATGCCCGCCGCCCCGAGTGTGGGGAAGATCCTGAAGATCAGGAACAGCACGAGCATGGGGAGGACGAACAGCAGTCCCGTGACCGGATCACGCAGGCGATGGCGCACCGGGTTTCCCACCTTTCCGAAGAAGACGGGCCTCCCCTGAGGGAGGCCCGGGTCGTGTCAGCCGCCGGTGGCCAGCAGCTCGTTGCCCTCCTTGGCGGCGGCGTCCAGAGCTGTCTTGGCGTCCTCCTTGCCGATCAGCGCCGCCTGGATGTGGGCCGAGATCATCGCCATGACCTGGCGGGCCTTGGGGTGGGTGTCGCCGGGGTAGGCGTACTGCAGCGACTTGGCGAACTCTTTGGAGGTCGCCAACTGGTCGGGGATCGTCACGTCGGTACGCGCGGAGAAGAAGCCGGACTCCTTGGCCAGCGACGCGGCCACCTCGGGAGAGGCGATGTAGCCGGCGAACTTCTTGGCCGCGTCCTTGTTCGCGGAGTGCTTGGCCACGACCAGGCCGCCCGGGATGCCGAACGCGACCCGCTTGCTGCCTTCCAGCGGCAGGCCGACGCCTACGTTCTCCGCGCCGATGGCGGCGCCGAGCTGCTCGGCGTTGAGTGCCGTGGCCGCGTGGTACATCGCGGTCTTGCCGGCGGCGAGCGCGCCGCCCTCGACGTCGTTGCTCTTGCTGGCGGTGTTTTCCGGCAGGCCGCCGACCGCCTTCAGGTCGAGCAGGAACTGCAGGCTGTCGATGCCCTGCTGGTTGTTGACGGTCACGCTCTTGCCGTCGGGCGAGAACACCGAGCCGCCGTTGGCCCACAGGATGGGATAGAAGCTCTGGTTGAGCGAGACCTCGGGTTTGCCGGGGTAGTCGAGGATGGCCACCTTCTTGGCGGCCAGCTTGGGTGCGGCCTCCTTCAGCTCGGCCAGCGTTTCCGGCACCTTGGTGACGCCCGCGTCGGCGAAGAGCTTCTTGTTGTAGATGGGGGCGGTGATCGTCTGATAGATGGGCACGCCGTAGAGCTTGCCGCTCACCGTCAGCGCGGTGAGCGCGTTGGGCAGGTAGGCGCTCTTGTCGGCGGCGATCACGTCGTCCACGGGCTCCAGTGTGCCCTGCTGGGCGTACTGCGGGATCTGGTCCGGGCCTAGGACGACCAGGTCGAAGCCCTTCTTGGAGGCCAGCGCCGTGGTGATCTTCTCCTGACGGCCGTCCCAGGGCTGCTGGTCGATCGTGACGTCGATCGCGGGGTTCTTGGCCTCGAAGTCCTTCTCGACCTTGTCCCAGAACGCCTTGTTCCCGGCCTGGTCCGCGATCACGGGATACATCCAGAGCGTCACCGTGCTCTTGTCCGAACCCGAGCCACCGGATCCGCACCCGGCGATCACGACGCTGAGGGCGGCCGCGAAGCCGGCTGCCGCTACCTTCTTCATCGGCGGCTTCCTTTCCTGAATACCGGTCCTGACCGAAACCTATTGATCGAGCGGAGCCCGGTCAATGCCTGATACATGAACGTAACTACGCCTTGCCGGGATAGCTCGCGATGGCGTCGGCGATGACCTTGACGTGCTCCGACGTGTAGTGCTCGTTCCAGTCGATGATCAGGAGCGTGCTGCCGACCAGCCGTTCGGCCTCGGGACAGGGGGCGGGACGGTAGCCCTCGAGGGGGTAGCGGGAGGCGCCGTAAACCGGCCTGTCCCACAGCGGGGCCCGGTTGAGGGGCTCCTTCAGATAACCGGGCCGTGCCGGAATCCCGGCCGCGTTCAGGTGCGCCGCCAGCTCGGGCGCGTCCCCGCCGGGCAGTACGAGCGGGAACAACCACCAGGCGTGCCCGTCCGGCCGGGGCAGCCCGATCTCGACCTGGGATCCGTCCGGCCGGGCCGGCCGTATCGTGGCCCCGCTCCCCGGGTCCATCCTGCGCAACGCCTCGATGAGCTCCACGGCGGTGCGGCGTCTGGACTCCACGACTCCCGGCAGTTTCGCGAGCTGGGCCCTGGCCACCGCGGCCTGCAGCTCGGTCATCCGGTAGTTCAGGCCCAGGCTCTCGTGCGAACGGCCCGCGGCCCGGTCCCATCCCTTGTCCGCGAACAGCCGCATGCGCCTGGCGAGCTCGTCGTCGCCGGTGATGGCCAGGCCACCGTCGCCGCAGGTGATGTGCTTCCACTGCTGCAGGCTCAAGGTTCCCACGTGGCCGCCCGTGCCCGCGTACCGGCCGCCGCCGGGCAGCTCGGTCAGCCAGGCCTGGGCGCAGTCCTCGATGAGCGTGAGGCCGTGCTCGTCCGCCAGGGCGCGCAGCTCGCCGATCCGGGCGGGCGCGCCGAACAGGTGCACCGCCATGATCGCGCGGGTGCGCGGCCCGATGAGCGCGGCCACGGCGTCCGGATCGAGGTTGCCGTCGGACGGATCGACGTCGGCGAAGACAGGAACGGCGTTCTGCGCCAAGATGGGGGCCACGGTCCCGAAGTCCGTGATCGGCGTCGTGATGATCTCGTCACCGGGATCCGGCGCCGCCGCCACGACCGACAGGTGGAGGGCCGCGGTGCCGGACGCGCACGCGATCGCATGGCGGGAGCCGTAAAGCTCGGCGACCTCGCGTTCGAGCGCCCGCGCCTCGGTCCCCCACACGGAGTTGAGCATGCCGGAGCGGATGACCCGATCCAGCGCCGCCACCTCCTCGTCGCCGAGCGTGCGGCCTGCGGGTTCGGCCATGTTGGGAAAGTGCAGGGTCACCGGATAACCTTTCGGTCTAGACCGTAAAGAAGGGGAAGGGAGACGCGGGTGGGAATCGTCATCGGAGTCGTCGGCCCGCATGATCTGGTCGACGACGTCGCGGCCACCTGCGAGGAGCAGCCCGGCGTGAGCACGCTCCGGCTCGACTACGACCACGAGTCGCAGGCTCCGGCCATCGTGGAGGCCCACGCAGGCTCGGTCGAGGGCTGGCTGTTCACCGGCATCGTGCCCTACATGCTGGCCCGCGGCGCCGACGCGCTCACCCGCCCCGGCGTGTTCGTCGACTACTCGGGCGCGACACTGCTCAGCGCCCTGGTGCGGCTGCAGCACGAGGGCCACGACATCACGCGGCTGTCCATCGACACCATCGCCCCCGCCGACGTCATCGCCACGTTCGTCGAGGCCGGGCTGCCCACCGACCGGCTGCGCACGCTCGGCTACCGGCCGGAGACGACCTCCAAGAAGATCGTCTCCTTCCACCGCCGTGACCCGGACCACCCGGTGATCACCTGCCTGAGCTCGGTGCACGAGGCGCTGCGCGGCGAGATGCACGTGCTGCGCCTGGCGCCGTCGGAGCACTCGGTCCGCGTGGCGCTGCGCCAGCTCCTGCTGACCGCCGAAGGCCAGGCCCAGGAGGACGCGCAGATCGCGCTCGGCCTGGTGGAGGTGGACGGCGACGAAGGTCTGCTGCGCGAGGCCGCCGCGCTGGGCGGCACGCTGGCCGCCTTCCGTGGCGGCACCCACCTGCTGGTGACCACCCGCGGCCCGCTCTTCGACGCCACCGGCGGCTTCACCGGGCTGCCCATGCTGGCGCGGCTGGCCGGTCACAGCACCGTGGCGCGGGTGGGTTTCGGCCTCGGGCGCAGCGCGGCGGAGGCCGAGAGCCTGGCCCGCCGGGCGCTGGCCAGGGCCAGGCGCATCGGGGACGTGGCCGCCGTTCTGTCCTTGCGGGCCGACACCGACATCGTGCTGGAGTCGGTGATCAACCTGCCCTCCGGCGAGCAGAACCTGTCGGTGCTCGCCCGCCGTGTGGGCCTGTCGGTGCCGACCCTGGAGAAGCTGCTGGAGGCCCGCGACGCGGCCGGGGGCGAGGCGCTGACCACGCGGGAGATCGCCGAGCGGCTCGCCGTCCAGCAGCGCACCGCCCGGCGGATGCTGCACCGGCTGGAGCTGGCCGGGCTGGCCGAACGCACCGGCAACCTGACCAGCGGCTCCAGCGGCCGTCCCCTCACCCTCTACCGCCTCACCCTCTAGCTCGGTCCCTCGCGTGATCCTCCTCGAGGCCTCACGGCCTCGAGGGCGGCCCGGCCCGTCAGGCGAGCCACCGGTCCAGCCCTTGGGCCACGAAGTCGTCGTCACGCAGCCATGGGTAGGCGGCCCAGATGCGGTCGATCTCCGCCAGCTGCCCCGGCGACAGTTCCTCCGCGGGGTCCAGGCACCAGCGGCCCGCCAGCAGCCCCTGGCGGCGCAGCACCTCGTGGATGCCAGGGATGCAGCCGCGGAAGCCGTTCGCGGAGTCGAAGATGGCCGCGTTGGCGTCGGTGAGGTGGCCGTCGAGGCCCAGCAGCCGGCGTACCGCCGCGTCGTCTCCCGACCGGGCCAGCGTGGCCTCCTCCAGCAGCTCCACCGCCCGCCGCACCCAGACGGCCCACTGGCCGAGCAGGCCGCCGACGAACTCCACCTGTACCTCGCGCCCGTCCACGACCACCCGGTGTGAGGTGATGAGATCGGCCAGGATGTGGTCGTCGTTGCCCGTGTAGAGCGCCACCTCCCCGGCCCGGCCCGCCCGCACGACGCCGTGCAGCACGTCGAGGGTGCGGTAGCGGTCGAAGGGCGCGACCTTGACGCCCACCACGGACTCGATCGCCGCCAGCCTCGTCCAGAAATCGCGTGACAGAGGGCGTCCGCCCACCGCGGGTTGCAGGTAGAAGCCGATCACCGGCAGCACGTCGCCCACGGCCCGCGCCCGCTCGATCAGCCCGTCCTCGTCGAGCTCCCGGTACGGGCTGAGCAGCACCATGTGATAGCCGAGCGACCTGGCCAGCTCCGCCTCCGCCACCGCCTGCGCCGTGGACCCGGTCGCGCCGGCCACCAGCACCACCTCGCGCCCGGACTCTCTGGCCGTGCCGGCGGCCAGTTCGAGCACGGGCGCCAGCAGGCCGGTGCCGTGGATGGCGAACTGCGTGGTGTGCACGCCCACCGCCAGCCCGCCCGCACCGGCCTCGACGTAGTAGCGCGTCAGCGCGCGCTGGCGCCGCTCGTCCAGCTTCCTGTCCTCGGTCAGGGCCAGGGGATGCGCCGGGATCACCAGACCGCGCCTGAACAGGTCGCGCACAGACGTCTGCGCCTGCGGAGCCGTGCCGAGCACGTGAGATCCCCCTTGGTCGTGAGAAGTGAGCACGCGGATCAGAAGCGTCCGTCGCGGCGTTCGAACTTAGTGGGCTTGCCCAGCAGCGGACCGCCGCCGGCGACCCAGCGTGCCGTGTGCTCGATGAGCTCGGCGGGGGTCAGCTCGGGGTAGCCGAACAGGCGATGGCAGCGGGAGGCGTTCGACAGCAGCGCCGTCGGCGCCTCCTCGCCGGTGAACACCGGCTCCTTGCCGAGCGCCGCGCCGAGCGCCCGCGCCGCCTGCCGGACCGAGATCAGCTCGGGACCCGTGACGTTGAGCACGTACGGCGGCACGTCGGCGAGCAGCAGCGACCGGAGCGCGACCTCGTTGGCGTAGCCCTGCCAGACCACGTTCACCTGGCCCGTCGCGAGGTCTATGGGCGTGCCCGCGAGCACCTTCTGGGCAAGGTCGACGAGCACGCCGTAGCGGAGCTCGACCGCGTAGTTGAGGCGGATCAGCGACATGGGAGTGCGGTTCGTCTCGGCGAAGTGCGTCAGCACGCGCTCCCTGCCCAGGCAGCTCATCGCGTAGTCACCCACGGGCCCGGTGGGCGAATCCTCGGTGCTGCCGCCGCCGGCGACGGGAACGAGGGGGTAGACGTTCCCGGTGGACAGCGCGGCGATCCTGCTGCCGGCGAACCGGTCGGCGACGCGGCCCGGCAGGTAGGCGTTGGTGAACCAGGTGGCGTGCTCGCGGCCCTGCGTGCCGAACTTGGCGCCGACCAGGAACACCACGTTGGGCGCGTCCGGCAGCTCGCGCAGCGCCCGCTCGTCGGCGACGTCGGCGGCGACCACGGTGGCGCCCTCCTCCTGGAGCGCCTGGGCGAGGCCCGGCTCGGAGAAGCGGGACACCGCGATGATCCGCCGCTCGCCCTGGACCCCGTTCAGGGCCAGGCGTACCAGGCTGGGGCCGAGCTTGCCGCCGGCGCCGAGGATCATGATGTCGCCTTCGAGCTTGCCCAGATCGTCGACGAGCCCGGCCGTCGGCCGTGCCAGCCGCTCCTCGAGTTCCGCTGTCGTCCGCACACGGTCTCCTCTCATTTACGGTCCAGACCGTAACTGGGACAGAGTCCGCCTGTCAACGGGCTGGGGGTTGCTCAGGCGGTCATCTCGCGTGCGGAGACCAGCACCTCGAGCACGGCCCTCGTGTGCCGCCACGGCACCGGGCTGGGCGCCCCGCCCACCATCGCGAGGAAGGCCTCGATCGTCCCTTCGTACCCGAGCCCCTGAACCGGATCGTCCCCGCCCTCGATCACGATCGTCTCGGTGGTGTCGCGCTTGTGCAGCGTGACGCTGTAGGACTCGGACTCCGAGACGCCGAGGATCTCCACCGTGCCGGTGATGCCGTCATCCCAGCGCAGCGCCATCACCGCGGTGTCCTCCGACCGAAGCGTCGCGTAGTGCCGCCTCGCCCCCGCCGCGCCTGCCAGCCGCACGTCGGGACCGAGCAGCGCCACCAGCAGCTCCACCCCGTGGATCCCCATGGTGACCATCGTCCCGCCGCCCTCGCCAGGCGTGTCCTGCCAGGCGTTGTAGCCGGTCGCCCAGATCCCCACGTCATGCCGTACGGTCGCCCGCACGGCCAGCACCTCGCCCCGATCGACCCGAGTTCCCGCGAAGGCCGGCGCGAACCGCAGCACCGAGCTGGACAGCACGCGGTCGTGGACCGGCAGCCGATCGAGCTGCTCCAGCTGGGCCCGGCTGGCGGCGGCAGGCTTGTTCACGAAGCAGGCCACGCCCGTCTCCAGCACCTTGGCCAGCGCCTGCGGCACCTGAGGGTTGGGCACGGTCAGCACCACCCCGTCGAGCGGGCCGGCCAGCATCTCGGCCAGGCTCCCTGCCACCTTCGCCCGCGGATGCTCATCGGTGAACCGCCGCAGCCGCTCCGGATCCTGCTCCCACACGACGAGCTCGGCATGGCGGGCCAGGGTGCGGGCGTCGGTGTAGGGATGGCTGGTGGCGAGCCCGGCGAGAGCGATGCGCACGGTCTGTTCTCCGTTTCCGGCGACGGCTTCGAGAAACTCAGACATCATGGCAGCTCGGGTCGCCGACACCGGGCCTGCGGGGACACGGCACCGTTTACGGCCAGGGCCATAATCAGCGGCTCTCCCGGCCTGGTCCAGCACAAGGCGACGTCAACTACGGTGGCAATCGTTGTTCGACGAGCGGTCTCCACACCCAGGGGTGGAAGCCCCGTGGTGGATGCGATGTATGGAGGATGCCGTGCGCCCGCTCATCTACGCCGATCGCGCTCCCGCAGCCACGCGATCACCGCGGCGGGCACGGCTCTGGAACGGCGTGATCACGGTGGCGGCCGCGGCCGTGATGGCCTTCGCCGGGTGGCAGAACCGCTGGATCAGCGACGATGGCCTGATCGCTGTGCGGACCGTCCAGCAGCTGCTGTCGGGTCATGGGCCGGTCTTCAACATCGGTGAGCGTGTCGAGGCCAACACCAGCACCGCCTGGACCTATCTGATCGCGCTGATCTCCTGGCTGACCCAGGGGGACGTGGCCTACGTCTCCGTGCTGCTCGGCCTGGTGTGCACGGTCGGCGCCGTGACGTTCGCCGTCGTCGGCGCCATGCTGCTGCACGGCGGCTCGCGCTGGTTCCTGCCGGCCGGAGTGCTGGTCGTCCTCGCTTTGCCGCCGTTCTGGGAGTACGCGACCTCCGGTCTGGAGACCGGGTTGGCTTTTCTGTGGATCAGTGTGTCGTGGTGGCTGCTGGTCCGGGCGGCTTCCGGCGGACCGGTGCGGCCACTGGTGTTCGTCCTCGGTCTGGCGCCTCTGGTCCGGCCGGAGCTGGCCCTCGTCTACCCGATCTTCTTCGGCGCGTTGCTCGTCCTGCGGTGGCCGGGATGGTGGTCCGCCGCCCGCTGGTTCGCGATGTCCCTGGCCCTGCCGGCCGCCTATCAAATCTTCCGGATGGGCTACTACGGGCTTCTCGTGCCCAACACCGCCCTCGCCAAAGAGGCCGGCGAGGCCCGGTGGGCACGTGGTCTCCTCTATGCCGGAGACACCGTGCTGACCTATCAGCTGGTCGGCCCCCTGCTGGCGGTCATCCCGCTGTCCCTGTGGGCGTTCCGCACGCGCCGCGATCTCATCGTGTCGATGGCCCCGCTCCTGGCGGGGATCTTGATGCTGCTTTATGTCCTGCGCGTCGGCGGCGACTTCATGCATGGCCGGATGATGCTGCCGGTGCTGCTGCTTGTCCTGCTCCCCGCCATGGTCCTCCCCCTGCGTGCCCTGACCGCGCTCACGTGCACGGTCGTGACGCTGTGGGCCGTGGTCTGCGCCGTGGCATTCGACGTGCCGTACGAACAAGCCGTCGGGCCGGACGGAATCGCGGACGAGCGCGGCTTTTACGTAGTCCAGACCAAGGACCCGCATCCGGTCACCGCCACGCCCTATGTTCGCGCCAGTCCGAACCCGCTGAACGCCGTGCACGCCACCGGTCTGCATGTGCCGGACACGGTGCCGGTGCCGCTCCGGCCCGACCAGCCCGCACGCCTGGCCGTGGCAGGCAAGGTCCTCGGCACGCTGGGGGCGTCGTTCCCGCTGGACGTCCTCGTCGTGGACCAGCTCGGCTTGGCCAACGCCCTCGGCAGTCACATGGCGCTGGCGTGCGGGCAGCGGGTCGGGCATGAGAAGCCGCTTCCCGCCGCGTACGTCCTCGCCGACTACATGGCCCCAGGCACTCGGCTGCCGGACGAGCGGCTCCAGGCCGAGGTGCAGCGGATCAGGAGTGAGCTGGCCACCGGCCGGTTCCCGGATCTGCTCGACGCCACAAGGGCCCCGCTGACCCCGCGCCGATTCTGGGACAACCTGGTGGGCGCCCCTGCACGCACGGCCTTCCGCTTCTCCACCACGACCGCTCCGTGCCCATCATGAGGGGATGATCCGGCCACGGTCGCGGCCCCGGCACCGGGGTCCGCGACCGACGGGCAGGCCTCCGGCTACTTCCGGCCGAGGGCGCGGAGCTGTTCCTGGCGCAGGGAGGAGACGTTCTGGTCCCACGGGTCGTCGGTGTACTGGTGGATGGCCCACGTCTTCCAGTGCGTCGGCGTGGCGACCGTGCCCTTGGCCTTGCTGTAGTGCGCCACCCACAGCGGGTACTCGCCCAGCCCCTGGCCGTACTGCTCGGCGAAGTTGTAGTTGGCGTAGAACAGCGGCGTGACGCCGGTCTTGGACTTCACCCGTTCCAGCCACGTCTTGGCCCAGGTGTTCACGCGCTCCGCCGACTGACCGTCCGCGGTCTCGAGGTCGAGGACGAGCAGGTCTCCGGCCTTGGCGGGCTGCTTGTCCAGCACGGAGAGGAAGAAGTCGGCCTCGGCGACGGGGTCGTTGGCCGGGTGCCCGAAGTGGTACGCACCGCGGACCATGGGAAGTTTGCCGATCTCCGCCCAGTGACGCGCGAACGAACTGTCGATGAAGTCGGTGCCTTCGGTCGCCTTGACGATGCCGAACTGGACGCCGCTGCCGGCCCAGTCGTAAGTGGATTCGTAGTGGGACATGTCGCGCCCCTCGATGAAGCCGTCCGCCTGTGCGGGACCCGCGAGACCGGCACCCGCCAGGGCGGTGACCAGAGCCAGTGACACGGTTGCCGTGATCTTGCGCAGAGCGCGGGAGGTGCCGGCGGCGGGGTTGTTGATCTTGGGGGCATGGATCGTACGATGCTTGGCCATCGTGAAGGGGGTTCTCCTTGCTTCCATACCGCTTACCGGGTTAGCTGACGGGTTCGGGCGTGGAAGCTGCCCTACGGCATGGCATGCCGATTCACCCCAAGGGATGTGGGTCCCCGGTTCCGCGCAAGGCGGATTCAGCGGTCACAGGTCCGTCCTGTGATGCGTCTGGCGATGGTCGGGTAACGAACCGATAAGTCGGATGTATACCCCAAATACCCTGTCTGGGTACATATCTGACATTCAGGCTACAAACGGATAGATTCCTAGTCAAGGGCTGGAAACGGCGCTCTCCAACGTCCTCCACCTGCCTACAGCCAGCCGCGTTCCCTGGCCACCGCCGCGGCCTCGCTCCTGCTGCGGGTGCCGGTCTTTCCGATCGCCGCCGAAAGGTGGTTGCGCACGGTGCCCTCGGAGAGTCGCAGCAGCTTGGCGACCTCGGCGATGGCGTGGCCGGCGCCGACCGCGACCAGCACTTCCCGCTCGCGCGCCGTCAGCGGGTTGATCCCGTGGATCAACGACTCGGTGGCAAGGACCGGGTCGACGACCCGGATGCCTCGATAGACCTTGCGCACCGCGTCGGCGAGGTCTTCGGGGGGCGCGTCCTTGACGATGAAACCTGAGGCGCCCGCCGCCATGGCACGCGCGAGGTAGCCGGGGCAGCGCCACATCGGGCGAGGTCTCGCGGGCCGCGGCGACGGCCTCGTCGCCGGAGCCGACCTGCGCGACCACGGTGATAGACGCCACACCGGCCGCGGCCGATCGCGTTCGAGGCGGCGGGCAGCTTTGGTGGTGACGACGGCTGCCGCCTGCGGAAGGCTGAACGTATGCGTGTACCCCGCCTTGACCTGGAGCGCACTCCAGATGGCAGCGTGCTCCTCGAACCGTCTACGGCATGTCAGAAGGAGAGCCCGACATGACCCTTCCGTTCCGGCATCTAGGGCGCAGCGGCATCCAGGTGAGTGCGATCGGGTTCGGCGCCTGGGCCATCGGGGGTCCGTTCACGGCCCGCGGCAAGCCCGCGGGATGGGGGGAGGTGGACGACGACGTGTCGGTGGCGGCCGTGCATCGGGCGCTCGACCTCGGGATCACGTTCTTCGACACGGCCGACGTCTACGGCACTGGGCACAGCGAGGAAGTGCTCCGGCGGGCGCTGGCGGGACGGCGCGACGAGGTGGTCATCGCCACCAAGTTCGGCAACACCTTCGACGCCGCGAGCAGGAACGTCACTGGCCACGACGTCTCCCCCGCCTACATCCGGCAGGCGTGCCGGGCGTCGCTGGAACGGCTGGGCACCGATCACATCGACCTTTACCAGTTGCACGTCGGCGACGCTCCCCTGGAGCGGGCGGACGACATGATCGCCACACTCGAGGAACTCGTCGACGACGGGCTGATCCGCGCCTACGGGTGGAGCACCGACGACCCGGAACGGGCGGCGGCGTTCGCCAAGGGCCCCCACTGCGCCGCCGTACAGCACGAGCTCAGCGTCCTGCGCGACGCCCCGGCGATGCTGGCCGTGTGCGACACGCACGACCTCGCCTCGGTCAACCGGGGACCGCTGGCGATGGGGCTGTTGTCCGGCAAGTACGCTCCGCACTCCCGGCTGCCGATGAACGACGTCCGCGGCGACTCGCCAGCGTGGATGACCTTCTTCCGTGATGGCAGCCCTGCACCGGAGTTTCTCGCCATGCTGGAGGCGATCCGCGACATCCTGACCTCCGGCGGCCGCACCCTCGTCCAGGGCGCCCTGGGCTGGCTGCTGGCCCGCGGCGGTCGGACAGTGCCGATCCCCGGCATCAGGACGGCCGCCCAGACCGGGGAGAACGCCGGCGCGCTACGCCACGGGCCGCTGACCGCAGCGGAAATGGCCCAGATCGGCGAGCTGCTGGCGTCGGTCTCCGGCCCTGTGGCACCCGGATCTTAGCCCGGCTCCCTGATCCGTTTCATGAGCTGTCACAGGTTCCTGACGAAGGACTCCATGGCCGCCGTCACACGGGCGAGCACCTCCGCCGAGCCGACCGGGTTTCGCGTCTCCAGGCCGTGGTCGGCGCCCGGGACTTCCAGGTGCTCGACCGGGAGGGCACGGGCCACCTCAGACTTCCAAGCAGTGTCCGCGGTGCCGCCGACGAGCAGGGTGCGCGCCTTTGCGCGGCGCAATGCGCCGGTCACCTGAGGGTGGTGCAGGAGCGGCGTGAGCCAGATCGCCGGCAGGTCGCGGTCGGCCGCGACCGAGGCGGCGAAGCTGGCCAGGGACTTACCCACCAGGAGCACGCGCCGGGCGTCGACCTCCTGTTCGACGTACCGGGTGACCTGGTCGATCACCCACGTGGGATAGTCGTCGGGCGGGAGGTCCGGCGGCTGCTGCCACCAGACTTCCTGGGTGGTCCAGCCGTGTGCGGTCAAGACCGTCTTGGCATAGTGCAGCAGGGGCCGGGCCGGGACGTAGGCACGGCCGGGCAGCAGGAGGGCGACGCGGGCGGGGTCGTTGTCGGTCCTGGTCGGCCAGCCGAACATGGTTTCCGGATGCATACCCTCGAAGCTTAGGCTTCGGCCCACTCGGCCGTGTGCACGTCCGGAGCTCCGATGGCTCGATCGTCACGCCTGCCGCGCGGTAGGTCGCGACGGCCGCCGTCAGCCCGAGCACCCGCGTGCCACGCCGGATGCGGGGCATCAGCTCGACGCCGGTCAGGCGGAAAACACGCTCACCTGGCATCGGCGATGTTCCCCGGCTGGTGTGTGGGTAGGCGGGGCGGGAGGGCGAGACGGCAAGGTGACCGTGATGATGCAACTGGTCGAGGAGCGGCCGTACCGGTGGCGGATCGAGCCCGAGGGCGGCATGCGGGTGCCCGGCGTGGTCTTCGCGACCCGGGAGCTGCTGCCTGACCCGTCGGAGGATCAGGCGCTGGCCCAGGTCGCGGCGGTGGCGACCCTGCCCGGGATCGTGGAGGCCGCCTACGCGATGCCCGACATGCACTGGGGGTACGGGTTCCCGATCGGCGGCGTGGCGGCCACCGACGTGGCCGCGGGCGGGGTGGTCTCGCCGGGCGGGGTGGGGTTCGACATCTCCTGCGGCGTCCGGCTGCTGCTCGCCGACCTGCACGTGGACGACCTGCGGCCACGCCTGGACAAGCTGATGGACGCCCTCGACGTGTCGGTTCCGCGCGGCATGAGCAAGGGCGCGGTGTGGCGGCTGCACAGCCAGGCCGAGCTGGAGAACATCCTGGCCGGCGGCGCCCGGTACGCTGTCGAGCGCGGCCACGGCGAGCCCGGCGACCTGGAGCGCTGCGAGGACCGGGGCGCGGTGGCCGACGCCGATCCGGCCGGAGTCGGCCACCGGGCGCGGGAGCGCGGGCTGCAGCAGGTCGGCAGCCTCGGCTCGGGCAACCATTTCCTGGAGGTCGAGGCCGTCACCGACGTCTACGACGAGGAGGTCGCCGAGGCGTACGGGCTGTGGCAGGGCCGGGTGTGCGTGATGATCCACACGGGGTCGCGCGGGCTGGGCCACCAGATCTGCACCGACGCCGTGAAGACCATGCAGGCGGCGATGACCAGGTACGGCATCCGCGTGCCTGACCGGCAGCTGGCGTGCGCGCCGGTCGAGTCGCACGAGGGACGGGCCTACCTCGCGGCAATGGCGGCGGCCGCCAATTACGGCCGGGCCAACCGGCAACTGCTCGGCCAGGCCGCCCGCCGGGCCTTCGACCGCGTCACGGGCCACGGCGACCTGAGCCTGCTGTACGACGTGTCGCACAACCTCGCCAAGCTGGAGGCCCACCAGGTGGACGGCGGGACGCGGCAGCTGTGCGTGCACCGCAAGGGCGCGACGCTGGCGCTGCCACCCGACCACGCGGACCTGCCGCCCGATCTCCGGCCGTTGGGGCAGCCGGTGCTGGTGCCTGGGTCCATGGGGGTGGGCTCGTACGTGCTGGCCGGAGTGCCGGGCGGGCCGGCGTTCGCTTCGGCCTGCCATGGGGCCGGTCGCCGGCTGAGCCGCCACCAGGCGGTCAAGACCACCAGGGCGGCCACCTTGCGGGCCGAGCTGGAGCGTGCCGGGATCGCCGTACGCGGGGCGTCGCCGCGCGGGCTGACCGAGGAGACGCCGCAGGCGTACAAGGATCTGGACGCGGTGGTCGAGGTCTGCGTACAGGCTGGCCTGGCGCGCAAGGTGGCCAAGCTGGCGCCCGTCGGCGTCGTGAAGGGCTAGCTCACCGCGCAAGTCCCGTGGGGCTAGACGTCGACCACGACGTGTGCCCGCCATGTCCCGTCTGTCTCCCCGAAGCGCACGTCGTGCGCGGTCACCGCCTTCGGCATGGCGCCGACCTGCTCCACCGACTCCGCCGGGACGGTGGACAGCCGCAGCCCGGCCGCGCCGGGCGACACGTCCACGACCAGCCGGCCGTGCACCTCGATCTGGTAGATCACCTCTTGCAGCACCTCGACGAGCAGGTCCTCGTCAGTCTGTGCCGTCACCGTGAGGTCCACGCCGTGGCCCGGCGGCGCGTCCCGGATGTCGGCGAAGCTCTCGACCAGGCCCCGCACGGCCTCGGCGAGGCATTCCTCGCGGCTGTCCCCCCACGCCTCCACCGCGATGTCCGCGGTGTGCGGCATCGCGCGATGACCTCCGCTCATATCGCCACTCCAGCAGCATGCCGCTTTGTCGGGAATACTCTCGCCGTCAAGGATTCCCCTCTTTTCGGCCCGTAGGCGGCACGGGCGTTTGCCGGATCGGCGGCGGGTAGGCGGCAGGGCATGATGGACGTCGATGAGAAGCGCCGCCTGGTCCGGGGGCTGTTGCGCGAGGTGGGACGCGGTTTCGCCGAGCCGCATGGGTTCCCGGTGACCAACAATCCGGGACGGCTGTTCCAGCTGCTCTACCTGTCGATATTGCTGCGCCGCAGCAACGACTACCACGTGGCGGTGGAGGCGGCCCAGCGTCTGCGCGACCGGTGGGACACTGCGCAGAAGCTGGCGGCCTCGCCGTACGAGAAGCGGGTCGAGCTCCTCGGCAAGGGCGTGCGGCGGGGCACCGCCGAGGTTCTCGGCGAGCTGGCCCAGACCGTGGCCGGCCGCTATCGGGGCGACCTGCGCCGACTGCGTACCGAGGCGCGGCGGGACCCCGCCCGGGAGCGGGCGCTGCTGGAGGAGCTCCCAGGTGTGGACGGCAAGGTCGTGGACCTGTTCTTCCGCGAGGCCCAGATCCTGTGGAAGGAGGTGTCGCCGTTCGCCGATCCGCAGGCGTTGTCCGCGGCGCGCAAGCTCGGGCTGGGCCGCACCCCCGAAGACCTGGCCGAGCTGGCGGAGTATGAGGAGTCCGAGCAGTTCGGGTGGCTGGTCGGCGCGCTGGCCCAGATCGATCTGGACCACCGCCACGAGGAGATCCGCGCCCTCGCCGGTCGGTGAGTTACGCCGGGCTCCTGCCGTACGCGCATGACCACGCGCGGATTCACGATCGCCGCCGAGGGCCTGTTCGGTAACAGAAACGTGAGGATTTGCTCGCGTTCTGGGGCCGCCGCCCGGCGCTCTCCACCAGGCCGTGAACCGCGGGTGGATCCCGCTCGTGGTGCTGGTCGGCTACACCTTCGGGCCGATCGTGTGCCCGCCGCTCTTCACGGCCGGCCTGGGCTGGCTCACCCGCATCACCCTCGATCGGATGCTTCGGGCGCGGGCTTGATCCGCGCCGCACGGCCCGATATCAACAAACGGCTCATGATCGTGCCGGGGTGGGTCAGGAGGGCATCAAGGCCGCGCAAGGGGTCAAGGCCAACAGGAGCCCGGAAGCAGCGATGAGCTGGCCGGCTGAGGGCGCGATCGGTGGTAAGCCGCGCCCGAAGGGCCGCGAAGCGCGCACTGGGGCCAGCACTTGCCATATCGGGACACAATCCCGCATCATGCCTGGTGGGCTCGACGCCGTACCGAGACGGGCGGGCCCGAGGGGACCGGGGCTCCAGTGCCGAGAGGAAGGGAGCGGACCGCTACCCGGTGGCACTCCTCGAGGAGACAGCGATGTCGCATCGCCCCGAGTCCCGAGAAGCCGGTGTCGGTTCGGAGTCCCCGAACCTCGACTTCGCGGGCACAACCCCTTATGAGGACTACGTCCGCGCGGACGTCCTCACCCACCTCCAGCACCCCCTCTCCGACGACCCCGGAGAGATGGTGTTCCTGGTCACCACCCAGGTCATGGAGTTGTGGTTCACCGTGATCGTCCATGAATGGGAGACCGCCGGCCAAGCGCTGCGCGAGGACCAGCTGCCGGTCGCGATGGACGCGCTCAAGCGCAGCGTGCGCGAGCTCGAGGCGCTGAACGCCTCCTGGCGGCCGCTGTCACAGCTGACCCCTACCGAGTTCAACGCCTACCGAGCCGCGCTCGGCGAAGGCTCGGGCTTCCAGTCGGCGATGTACCGGCGGATGGAGTTCCTGCTCGGCGAGAAGTCGTCGTCCATGCTGGTGCCGCACCGGGGCGCGCCGCGCGTCCATGCGGAGCTGGAGAAAGCGCTGCACCAGCCGAGCCTGTACGACGAGGTGCTGGGATTCCTCGCGCGGCGCGGCCACGCCGTACCGCGGGCCGTACTCGAACGTGATCTCTCGCAGCGGTACGAACCCTCGGCGGAGGTCGAGGAGGTGTGGGCGGAGATCTACTCCGGCGATCGGGACGCCGACCTGGCACGGCTCGGCGAGGCGTTGACGGACGTCGGCGAGCTGGTGTGGCGGTGGCGCAACGACCACCTTGTGGCGACCCGGCGCGCGATGGGCGCCAAGACCGGAACCGGAGGCTCGGCGGGCGTGGCCTGGCTGGAGAAGCGGGCCGTGAAGTACGTGTTCCCCGAGCTGTGGACGGCGCGCAGCCGCGTCTGATCCCACGCATCCGCCGAACTCTCAGGAGCCGATGCGCTACACGTTCTTCGCCACTGCGAAGGCCGCTGAGGCGACGATGAGCAGGATGCCGATGAGGATGACAGCGCGCGTGGTGTAGACGTGACGCATCGGCGTTCTCCCGATCAGACGAAGACGAATCGTTCGGTGTGGATGTGCGCCGCCGGTACGCCGAGTTCGGCAAGGGTGGATTCCATGGCATCGAGCATGGGTGGCGGCCCACAGATGAAGAACTGCATCCGCGCGTAGCGTTCGGGGAGGTGCCGGTGGAGCAAGGCCTGGTCGATGCGACCCCGTTCACCCGTCCAGCCCTGCGGCGGGTCTTCCAGAACGTGCACCAGGGTGAGGTTGAGCCGTTGTCGCAGCTGCTGGATCTCTTCGAGAAATGGGGTGTCCTCGAGTGTGCGACCGGCATAGAACAGCTGGCAGGGCCGCTGGTCATCGCGGTCGGCAAAGGTGCGGAGCATGCTCATCATCGGGCCGATGCCGATCCCGCCGGCAATCAGTACGAAGCCTGGCCCCTCGTTACGGTCGGGAGTGAAGACGCCGTGGGGGCCATCTACATAGGCCCGGGTGCCGGGTCGCAGTCCCGCCACGCTGTTGGTGAAGTCGCCGATTGCCTTGATGCTCATCTGCACCCTGCCGTCGGCCTCCGCGCTTGAGGAGAACGAGAAGGGATGCTGGGTGAGGGCGAAGGGAGAGCGTCCCACCGTGATCCACCCGAACTGTCCAGGCTCGAATCTGAAGCCCTCGTGCCCGATGGGACGCAAGGTGATCGTCGTGGTCGCGCCTCGCCCGGCGGTGACACTCTCGACTTCCCATGGCCGCCGGAGGCGACGAAGCGGGCGGACGAGGCGCACCCAAACGATCAGGCTGACGAAGGCAGCCGTCATGACCACCCACAGCACCTGCTTCCACGGCGTATCGACGTAGTAGCCGACCAGTTCGATGTGCGTGAGAGCGAACAGCACGGACGCGATGGACAACAGCAGGTGCAGGCCATGCCACACCTCGTAGCGCAGGCGGAACTGCCGCCTCCAGACGGAGGTGAGCATGATGGCCAGCACGCACACGGTGGAGATGACCGCGAAGCGGGCCCGCCAGGGCGCCGTCACCGGATTGAACAGTGCGATCAGGCCGATGTCCTGGACCAGCAGCAGCGCCGGATGAGCCAGAATGAAGAGGGTCGCGACGTAGGATATTTGCCGGTGGAATTGCACCACCGCGTCTTCGCCGAATGGCGCGTTAGCGGATTGGAAACGCGCGACGAGGGCGAACTGCAGTCCCATCATCGACAGCCCGACAAAGCCCAGGGCCACCGAGAAGTCGATGAGGAATCCGCGCCCGGGCGGGCTGTCGCCAAGCAGCGCGAAGACCAGAGGGGCGACGGCCACGGCCACGTACGTTCCGGTCCAGAAAACTCCCCGGACAGCCAGCGACATCGCAACGGACTCCCCCCTGCCCGGCACGACCGTATGGCCAGGGGCCTACCCTTTGCTCACATGGCCAACGCTCCGTAAGCCTTAAAGGCGATACAAATCCTCACGAACCCCGGGATCCACCGATTCCCCAGCGGACGGCTGGAGGGGCGCCGCTCCCCTATCGCGCGGACTCCAGAACTGCCCCGACATCCGAACTCCCACGGAGACCTGTCTACATGGACCTCGCCACGCGCCGGCGCCGGCAAGCGCTGTTCCTGTTCTTCCTCCTCCCAGGAATCGCGATGTCGTCGTGGGTGACCCGCACCCCGGACATCCGCGACCGGCTGGAGGCGTCCACCGGCCAGATGGGCTGGGTGCTGTTCGGTCTGTCGCTCGGCTCCATGATCGGGATTCTGTGCTCCGGACGTCTCGTCTCCCGTTACGGGACCAGGCCTGTCATCGGCGTGGGAACCGCGCTGGTCATCGTGAGCATGGCCGTCATCAGTGTCGGCACTCTCCTCTCGTCCGCGCCGCTGGTCATGGCGGGGCTCTGCGGGTTCGGCGCGGGCATGGGGGCAGGTGACGTCGCCGTCAACGTCGACGGCGCCGACGTCGAACGGATCAGTGACACGACGACGCTGCCCACCCTGCACGGATGCTGGAGCCTGGGCACCGTCATCGGCGCCTGCGCGGGCATCGCCGCCACGGCCGCCCGCCTCCCGGTGCACTGGCATCTGGCAGCGGTCACCCTGATCGCGGCCGCGATCTTCTGCTACGCCATCCGCTCCATCCCCGCAGGCACCGGAGTCCTCGCACCAGACCATGCCGGCGCCGGCGCCGGCCACCCACGGCCGAAAGTCTGGAAGGACCGCAAACTCCTCCTGATCGGTGTGATCGTGCTGGCGATGGCCCTGGCGGAGGGTTCCGCCAACGATTGGCTGCCGCTGCTCATGGTGGACGGACACGGCCTGGACGCCGCGTCCGGATCTCTGGTCTTCACCGGGTTCGCCGCCGCCATGACCATCGGCCGCTTCGGCGGCACGTTCTTTCTCGACCGCTTCGGCCGGACCACTGTCGTGCGGGCCAGTGCCGTCTCGGGGGCGCTGGGCCTGATCCTGGTGATCTTCTCGGACAACGCCGTGCTGGCCGGAGCGGCCGTTCTGTTCTGGGGACTCGGCGCGTCACTGGGCTTCCCCGTCGCGCTGTCGGCCGCGGGAGAATCGGGCCCGGATCAGACGGCCCGTGTCAGCCTGGTGGCCGTGATCGGCTATATCGCCTTCCTCGTGGGCCCGCCCGGGCTCGGCTTCCTCGGCGAGCAGTGGGGCCTGCGCTCAGCCATGCTGGTGGTGCTCGCCTTCGTCGCCTCCGTCGCCTTCCTGGCACCTGCGGTCGACACACGCCGCCGTTCCGCTGCGGCAGCAGCCGTACACGCTGACGACATTCCCTGAACCACGCGTGGGCAGGTGAGCCATGCCCGGAAGCCGCCGTGAAGACAAGGGCTTGTCTGGGTCCGCCGCGCTGGTTACGCTCAAAACCTCTCAGCGGATCATATGGTCCACCTGGCGGACCTGGCCTCGAGGTGCACATGCGCAGCAAACTGTCGATCGCCGCCCAGACCGGTGCGTTATTCCTCGCGCTGATCACTACACCCGCCCTTCCCGCGAATGCCCACGTCGGCGAACCTGCCGCCATCCCCACCGTGACCGGCCCGATCCCGTCCACCGGCCAGCCCCGCGACCACCCCTTCTTCGCCACCGACCAGGATCTCGGCAAGGCCGGGTATATCGAGGAGGAGTACTTCATCGACGGCACGGCCAGCCGCTACACCACACCCGACCAGGCCACCGGCACGGTGGTCGACAGCGGCCACTCCTACAGGACCCGCATCGTGGTCCGCCGGTCGATCTCACCGGCGAAGTTCAACGGCACGGCCATCGTCGAGTGGTACAACGTGACCAACAACTTCGACTACGAGGTCATGTGGTCCCGTTCGTTCCGCCACATCCTGGACGAGGGGTATGCGTGGGTGGGCGTGAGCGCCCAGCGCAACGGCGTCCACTCCCCCACAGGCCTGAAGGCGTGGAACCCGGCCCGCTACGGCAGCCTCGACCTGACCGCCGGCGGCGCCGTCACCGACGACGGCCTCGCCTACGACGTCTTCAGCCAGGCCGCCAAGGCCTTGACCGAGCCACAGGGCGCGCGTCCCCTCGGCAACCTGAAGGTCAGGACGCTGATCGCGACGGGCCAGTCCCAATCGGCCTCGAGGCTGGCGGTCTACGCCAACTCGGTGCACCCGCTCGCGCCCGTCTACGACGTGATCACCGTCGTGGACGGCGGCACCCAGATCCGCACCGACCTGACCACGAAGGTCTTCAAAACGGCCAGTGAGTACGACGTCCTCGCCAACCAGGCCGCACGCCGCCAGACCGACAGAGACCGCTACACGTACTGGGAGATCGCCGGCGCCTCGCATTCCGACCGGCACGCCTACCTGGTCAACAACCCGATCCGGCGCCGGGACGCCGGCGTGTCCGGCCTGCTGGCCGGGCCCACCGCACCATGCGTGTCCCCGGCGCGCAGCAACGTCCCGTACGAGTACGTGCTGAACGCGATGTTCGACCACTCCGTACGCTGGGCGCGGGAGAACCGGCGGCCGCCCGCGGCCCCCAAGCTGGAAATCACCGACGTCACCACCAGCCCGGCCACCGTGAGCAGGGACGCCTACCAGATCGTCCGCGGCGGCATCAGGCTCGCGGCCGTCGACGCGCCGACCGAACGCAACACCGGCTGGAACCTCGGCCTGACCGACGCCACCGCCAGTGCCTGCCGCCAGGGCGGAACCTGGATCCCCTTCGACGAGACCACCCTCGGCGAGCTGTATCCGAGCCACCGCGACTACGTGGCCAAGGTGCGCCAGGTCACCGAGCGGAACCTCCGCGACGGCTTCATCACCAGGCGGGACGCCGACCGCACCATCCGCGACGCCGAACGCTCCCGCGTGGGGCGGTGACCACGTACCGAAAGGACGACCATGACCGGGAGCGCATCGGCCGCCGGCTCTCCCTTGACGATCGGGCGCCTGCGCCTGCGCAACCGGTTCGTCGCGGCACCGATGGAACGCAACTATTGCCAGATCGACGGCACCGTCACCGACCGCTACGTCGAGTACCTGGTCCGGCGGGCCCGTGGCGGCGCGGCCCTGGTATTCACCGAGGCGAGCTACGTCCGGGCGGACGGCAGGGGCAGGCTGCGGCAGATGGGGGTCGACGACGACGCTCGCATCCCCGGCATCGCCCGGCTGGCCGTCGCCGTGCGCGCCGCCGGCGCCCTGCTCGGTGTGGAGCTGAACCACGGCGGCCGCACCGCCCAGGCCGCCGTCAACGGCTATCAGCCGGTCGCCCCGTCCCCTGTCCCGTGTGGTCCGGCCGGCGGCGAGATGCCTCGGGAACTGGCCGCCGAGGAGGTGTACGACCTCGTCGAGGCGTATGGCCAGGCGGCCCGGCGGTGCCGTGAGGCGGGCGTGGACGTGATCTCCCTCCACGGGGCGCACGGCTACCTGGTGCACCAGTTTCTGTCCCCCGCCTTCAACCTGCGTACCGACGAGTTCGCCGACCCCGTCCGCTTCCTCAACCTGGTCGTCGAGACGGTCCGCAAGCAGGCGGGTCATGACCTGGCGGTCGGCCTGCGGCTGTCCGCCCATGAGGGGTTCGACGGCGGCCTGACCGCCGAGCGCACCTTCGAGCTGATCTCCCGCGCCCGCCTGGACCTGCTGGACTTCCTCGACGTCTCGGCGGGCTGCTACGAAGCCGGGCAGTGGATCGTCCAGCCCGGCGAGTGGGAGCGCGGCCTGCTCGCTCCCCACGCCGAGCGCTACCGCACGCTGGGACTCCCGGTCGGCGTCGCCGGCCGGATCAGCACCCCCGAGACCGCCGAGGCCATCGTGGCCGGCGGCAAGGCCGACTTCGTCTCCCTCGCCCGCACGCTCCACGCCGACCCCGACTTCCCGCGCCGGGCCCTCGCGAACGAGCCCTACCGGCCGTGCATCGCCTGCAACTCCTGCATCGACCAGCTCGGCACCGGCGAGCCCATCCCTTGCTCGGTCAACCCCGAAGCCGGCCTGGAGTATCTCGGGATGCCGAGCGCCCCCGCCGTCAAGGCGTCGTTGCTGGTGATCGGCGCCGGCCCGGCCGGTCTGGAGACGGCGCGACGCCTGGCCGAGCACGGCCACCGCGTGCAGGTGCTGGAGCGCGGGCACCAGGTCGGCGGGCAGTTCGCTCTCGCCTCCCGCCTCCACGCATTCCCGGAATACCACGGCATCCTGCAGTGGTGCGCCGCCGAGCTGACCCGGCTCGGCGTCCCGGTCCGCACCGGCATCCTCGTCACCGAGGAGGAGCTCGCGCGGTATGACCCGGACGCCATCGTGCTGGCCACCGGAGGCACCGGCCACCGGCCCGAGATCCCCGGCATACGGCTGCCCCACGTGATCGACATCCGGGACTGGCTCGCCCTCGGTCAGGACACACCCGGCAGGTGCGTCGTCTGGGGCGCCGACCGCGAAGGCGTGGCCGTCGCCGACCATCTCGCCGCCGATGGATCACACGTGCTGTTGGTCGGCCCGCAGCCGTCTCTCGCGCCCGGCGTGGGTCGTCGCGCCAAGATGCTCACGGTGTCGCGGCTGACCGGCAACGCGAGCGTACGCATCCTGCTCGAGTCCACGATCCTGGCGATCGAACCGGACCGGCTGCTGATCCGTACCCATGGGCGCGAGACATGGCTGGCGGCATCCGGTCCGCTGCTGGTCTCCCACGGCGTCACCCCGCGAACCGACCTGCTCGCCGCCTGCCAGGCCCGGCGGCCCCCGCTCGGCGTGTACGCCGTCGGAGACGCCGACGGCAGCGGCGGCTCGATCCATCGGTGCTTCCTGTCGGCGGAGGAGGCGGCCCGCTCCATCGCCGAGGCCCTCAGCTCGTGATCCGTTCACGGCTCTCGAGCTGAACCGCGTCCCTATGCGTGCGTTATCCGGCAGCAGCAGTTCCCGCCCTCCAGGCAGGCGGTGCCGCGGGCGTGCCATCGTGAGGCGGCTCTGGTGGACGCGGCGGCGGAGGCCTTGCGCCGGTACACCACCTCCCCACCCAGCACGGTCGCGTCGATGGGCAGGTTGATCAGCTCGTGCGGGTCGACGCCCAGGATGTCACCGCCGACCACGCAGATGTCGGCGGCCTTGCCGACGTCGAGCGTGCCCTTCCAGCGGTCCGCATGGTCCTGCCAGGCGGGCGTGCGCGTGTACGTCGCCAGCGCCTCGCGGACCGTGATGCGCTCCGCCTCGCCCGCCACGCCGCCGAAGCGCCCCTCGCGCAGCACCGCGCTCTGGACGCCCTGCAGCCAGGTCGGGAACGTCACAGGCGCGTCCGAGGCGCTGGTCACGTTGACGCCGAGGTCGAGCGCGGTGCGGTAGGGCCACTGGTAGTCGGTGCGGGCGGTGCCGAGGACGGGATCGAGCGTGCGGCCCAGCAGATACTTGATCGTCGCGTTCATGTTCACGCCGATGCCGCGCCCGGCCATCGTCCGCAGCGTCGCCTCGGGGGTGAGGTCACCGTGGATGACGTAGTGGCGCGGGTCCCCGCCACGCCGTCCCATCGCCTTCAGGTATCCCGCGACGACCGCGTCGATGGTGGCGTCCCCGGTGGCGTGCGTACCGATCTGGAGCCCCTTGGCGTGGGCGATGGCGATGAGCTCATGCAGGTTCGCCACCTGTTCCTGCACAGTGGAGCCGGCGATGACCAGGCTCCCGTTGCTGCCGTCGAGGTAGGGCTCGTGCAACCAGGCGGTCTTGGCCGCGGTCGGGATGCCGTCGGCGAAGATCTTGACGCCCGCGACCCGTAGCCGGCGCGGGTCCACGCCTTGCAGCGGCCGGTAGGCGGCGAGCGTCTCGCGGAGCAGCCGCGGCTCCACACCGGCCGAGAGCAGGGCCGTGAGGCGGACGCCGAGGGCTCCTTCGCGGGCTTTCTTCTCGTACAGCGCCAGCCTGTCGAGTCCGATGCCGGGCTCGGTGATACTGGTGATGCCCAGGCTGTGCAGGATGCGGATTCCGGTGTCGATGCCCTGCGAGATCTCCTCGTCGGTGAACGGCGGGATCAGCCGGCTCACCAGGCCCTGCGCGGTCTCACGGAGCACACCCGTGGGCTCGCCGTCCGCGTCCTTCTCGATGACGCCGCCGGCGGGCGGCACCGTGTCCCGCGTGATCCCGGCCAGTCTCAGGACGACCGAGTTGACCGCCATCGCGTGCCCGGAGAAATCGGTCAGGACCACCGGGTGGTTCCCGGACACCGGGTCGAGGTCGGCTCGGCGCGGTGGACGGGGCAGGCGGTTGTCGTTCCAGCCTTGCCCCCGGATCCACGAGTCGGGGGTGGTCGCCGCCTGGGCGGCGACGCGCACCACCTCGACGAGCTCCTCGACGGTCGCGGTGTCGACCTCGTAGGTGAAGGGCGGGAAGTCCAGGCCGAAGCCGCCGAGGTGCAGGTGGGAGTCGTTGATGCCGGGCAGCACCGTCCCTCCGCCCGCGTCGATCACCTCGGTACGCCTGTCGGCGAGCCGGAGCACCTCCCTGCCTTGCCCGAGCGCCTGCACGACGCCGTTCTTCACGGCGACCGCCTGGGCGATGCGGAATCGCTTGTCCAGGACGAGGACGCGCGCGTTGTGGATCACCAGGTCGGCGCCCCCTCGGGAGGCGTTCGCCTGCGCCGCCGGGGCGGGCAGCAGCCCCGCGGCGGCGAGGGCGGCTCCACCTTGCAAGAACCGCCGGCGGTCGAATCGGTTGTGCATGTCCATCACCCTTTGGGGAGTTCGAGGCAGGGAGGGGCCAGCGTCGGGATGTCGTGCGCGTCCATCGCGAGCCGGCCGCGTTCGTCGATCAAGGTGGCCGTCCAGGACGCAGGGGCCGCCTGCCGTCGTCACCGACCTGGACCACGACGCCGCCCTTGATCGCGATGGCCTGGGCGACGGCGCCGTCCGCGGTCATGGTCGTGATCCGGCCGCCGCCACCCGCATCACTTGCCGCCGACTGAGTGCATTGCTTGCCATGCGGACTCCTCACGAGCGGACGGCCGAAGCAGCAGGGCTCGTTTCGCCCACGTCGTCCGCTATGGGAACCATAGAATGTTCGGGTCCAAACGATAAGTCAAGACTTGCGCATCACCGATCGGCGGCATATCGTACGGACCCAAACGACGCCTCAATGCCCGGCATGAGGCCCTTCAGCCTGCCGTTCGCGATTTAGTCTCTCGACGGGGATCTCGCACGTATACTTTGGATCCGAACGACTTTCGTTTTCATGGCGTAGGGAGGGCCGCGTGCCCGGGCAACGGTCCATCACCGAGGCGGAGAAGCTGGTCGAGGCGAAGCTCGGCGGCACGCCGATCAGCCACGAGCGCATGGCGGTGGTGGCCAACATCTACCGAGCCGCCGCCGCGGTCCGCCAGCATCTGGAGAACGCGGTCCTGAGGAGTAGCGACCTGACCTGGACCGCGTTCGTCGTGCTCTGGGTGATCTGGATCTGGGGCGAGTCGGAGAGCCGTCACGTGGCCGAGGAGGCCGGCATCTCCAAGGGCACGCTGACCGGGGTCATCCGCACGCTGGAGTCGCGGGGCCTGGTCAAGCGCGCCGAGCATCCCTCCGACGGCAGGCTGCTGCTGCTCAGCCTCACCGACGCGGGCGAGGAGCTCATGCGGCGCGTCTTCCCCGACTTCAACGCCGAGGAGAGCTTCGTCACCGCCCGGCTCGACGACGACGCCTGCCGGGCCCTGGCCAATGGGCTGCGCCAGGTCGTGCTGCAGGTGGAGGAGCAGGGTGAGGAGCGCAGGATCGCGCTGCTCGACGGCGCCGAGCCGGCTCCCCGGCGCAGCGGACGCCGCCGCCAGCAGCCCGAGAAGAGATGACGGTCAGGATCGGGCCGCACCGACGAAGGCGTCGAAGATCGACTGCTGGGCGCTCTCCTCGTGCGCGTTGTCCTCGGGATGCCACTGCACGGCGACGAACCAGGAGGCCAGGCCAGGGGCTTCGAGCGCTTCGATCGTCCCGTCGGCCGCCTCGGCCGTGACGACCAGCCCTTCGCCGACCTGCGACACGCGCTGGTGGTGGTAGCAGGACGCGTTCACCTTCTGCGCTCCGGTCGTCCCCTCCAGGAGCGATCCCGGCAGCACCGCGACGGGGTGCACCACATGGCGGTGCTCCAGGTCCGTACCGCCCATGTCCTGCTCCAAGGTCCCGCCCAGCACCGTGTTGACCACTTGGAGGCCGCGGCAGACGGCCAGGACCGGCACACCGGCGGCCAGGGCCTGGCGGGCCACCTCCAGGTCGAAGCCGTCCTGCTCGTCGTCCACGTCGTAGACGCTCTCGTGCGCGGTACGGTCGCCGTACCGGTGCGGGGCGAGGTCGCCGCCGCCGGGCAGCAGGACGGCGTCGAAGCGGGCCAGGCGGCCGGCGACCTCCACCGGATCGGCGACGCCTGCGGGGGCGTACGGGTGCAGTGAGACGGGTTCGCCTCCTGCGCGCCATACGGCCTCGACCAGCGCACGGGCGCTCACCTCCGCGCGGTGGCGCAGCGCCGAGGCCGATGCGGAGAAGCGGGCGGGAATGGCGATCAGCGGTCTCACAGCTGGATCCAGGTGGTCTTCAGCTCGGTGTACTTCTCCAAGGCGTGGGCTGATTTGTCCCGGCCGTTGCCCGACTGCTTCATGCCGCCGAACGGCACGGTCAGGTCGCCCTCCTCGTAGCAGTTCACCCAGACCGTTCCGGCGCGCAGGGCGCGGGACACCTTGTGGGCGGTGGACAGGTCGGCGGTCCACAGACCCGCCGCCAAGCCGTAGTCGGTGGCGTTGGCGAGCTCGACCGCCTCCTCCACATCGTCAAAGGTCAGCACGGACAGGACAGGCCCGAAGATCTCCTCGCGGGCCAGTCGCATGCCGGGGGTGACCCGGTCGAACACGGTGGGCTCCAGGTAGCTGCCGCCGGTGCCGGTCAGGGTGCGTGATCCGCCGGTCAGCAGCCTTGCGCCCGCCGCGACTCCGGACTGTACGTGGTCAAGCACCCGTTCCACATGGGCCTCGCGGACGAGGGGGCCCATCTCGGTCACGGGGTCGAGCGGGTCGCCGATGCGCAGGTCGCGGGCCCGGGCGACGATGGCCTCGGTCACGCGTTCGGCGACGGAGGAGTGGACGAGCAGGCGGGAGGGCGCGGTGCACATCTCGCCCTGGTTGAAGAAGATCCCCCAGGCGGCGGTGGCCGCGGCCCGGTCGAGGTCGGGGGCGTCGGGCAGGATGATGTTCGGCGATTTCCCGCCGAGCTCCAGCCAGACCCGCTTGAGGTTGGAGTCGGCGGAGTAGCGCAGGAAGTGGCGGCCGACGGCGGTGGAGCCGGTGAAGGCGAGGACGTCCACGTCCGGATGCAGCCCGAGAGCCCGTCCGGCGGCCGGGCCGTCGCCGGTGACGACGTTGAGCACGCCGGGCGGAAGGCCGGCCTCGGTGGTCAGCCGCGCCAGCGCGAGCGCTGACAGCGGCGAGTGCTCCGAGGGTTTGAGCACGACCGTGCAGCCGGCCGCCAGGGCGGGGGCGAGCTTCCATGAGGCGATGGTGAGGGGGAAGTTCCACGGCACGACCGCGCCCACCACACCGGCGGGCTCGCGGGTGACCAGCGCCAGGGCGTCGGGCGCGGTGTGCGGGGATTCGTCGGTGAGCTTGCCTGCGAGCTGGCCGTACCAGCGGAAGGTGGAGATGGCGGCACGCAACTCGATCTCGTACGCGTCCTTGATGGGTTTGCCCATCTCCAGGCTGATGGTCAGCGCCAGGTCCGCGCGGTGCTCCTCGATCAGGTCGGCGAACCGGAGCAGCGCGCGGCCGCGTTCGGCCGGCGCCAGGCGGGGCCACGGGCCGTGGTCGAAGGCGTGGCGCGCGGCGGCGACGGCGCGGTCCACCTCGGCCTGCCCGGCGTCGGCGACCTCGCCCAGGATCCGCCCGTCCCGGGGGGACACGACCTTGAAGGTCGCGCCCCCGCCGGGCTCGCCGGCGCCGTCGATGTGGTGGTGGGAGGGCAGGGTCAATCGCTCGGCGCGAGCGGCCCAGTCCTCGCGCCCGGCATCGGGGATCAATGAGCTTCCTTTCGTACGCGTCCGGCGGCAAGCAACCCGAGGAGGAAGACGACCGGTACGGCACCGGCCAGCCACACCGCCGTGGTCGTCGAGCCGCCGATGAGGGTGGGGAAGTTGGCGAGGATGAGCCAGATGGCGGCCGCGATGCCGAGCGCCCCGAGGACCGGTGCGACCAGCGTGTTCCACGGCCGCGGGTCCAGCCGTTCCCGGCGGAAGAACGCCACCACCGAGACGGAGGTGAGCAGGTACATCAGCATCATGGCCAGCACCGCCACGCCGCTGAACCAGGAGAAGAGGGTGAGCACCGGATCCTGCCCGGCGGAGGCGAACGGCAGGACGAGGAGCACCGCGATCGTGGTCTGCACCCAGCCCGCCACGGACGGCGAGTGGCGCCGGTTGAGAGATCCGAGCCTGCGCGGGAGCACCGCTTCGCGGCCGAGCGAGTACAGGTAGCGGTTGGCGGAGTTGTGGAAGGCGAGCAGGCCCGCGAACAACGACGTGGCCAGGAGAATCGGCAACACCTCGCCGGCCCAGCCGCCGAATGCCGCCACCACGGGAGCGAAGACGAAACCGGCCGAGTCGCCGGACTCCAGGGCCTTGCCCGCCGCTTCGACCGCCTTCGAGGGGCCGTACGAACTGATCAGCATCCAGGAGGTGAGCACGAAGAAGGCGCTGACCACGGCCACCGCCAGGTAGGTGGCCCTCGGGACGGTGCGCTTGGCGTCGCGCGCCTCCTCGCCGTAGATGGCGGTGGCCTCGAAGCCGAACAGCGACGCCACGGCGAACATCAGCGCCACGCCCGGCGCGCCCGCGAGGACGGCGGCCGGCGAGAACGTCTCGACGACGCCGAGCCCTTCGGCACCGCCTCCCTTGACCAAGCTGACCAGGGCGAAGGCGAGCAGGATGCTGAACTCCGCGAGCACCAGCACCGCCAGCACCCTGGCGCCGATCTCGATGCCGGCCTGCCCGAGCGCCTGCACCACGGCGATCGTGACCAGGGACCAGACCCACCAGGGGGCGTTCAGGCCGGTGTACTGGGCGACGAGGCCGGAGACGATGGCGCCGTACAGGCCGTACATGGCGGCCTGAATGGTGCAGTAGGCGAACAGCGCGACCGCGGCGCTGGCGGTGCCCGCCGTCCGGCCGAGTCCCTTGCCGATGTAGACGTAGAAGGCCCCGGCGCCGACGACGTGCCGGCCCATGGCCACGAAGCCGACCGAGAACAGCAGGATGATCAGTCCCGCTCCGAGGTACGCGGCGGGAGCGGCGGGGCCGTTGCCCAGCGCCACCGCGATGGGCAACGCACCGGCGATGCCGGTCAGCGGGGCCTGCGCGGAGAGGACGAAGAACAAGATGCCGAGCACGCCGAGCGCGTTGGGCTTGAGCCTGCCCGCTGCGGGTGGGTCCTGGGCCACGCTGCTCGCGGCCGTCGTTGAAGAGTCCACTGAAGTCACCTGCCGGTGCAGAGAGAAAAAGGGGGGTTTCGTTTGTACTCAAACGAGTTGCGCCTCATCATGAAGCGTGAGTCGTCGTCTGGCAAGAGGGTCAGCGTCGCGGTGGGCGGATGCCGCGGAACTCCCAGTCGCCGCCGAGGGCGGTGGAGAGGACCTCCTCCGACTCGCTGGGCTGCGCGCCGACGTCGGTGCGGATCGGAGCCGGGCCGGTGACGACGCGGTTGGCGAGCCGTCCCAGGCCCTCCACCTCGACCTCCACCAGGTCGCCCGGCTGGACGGGACGGGAGTTGGCGGGGGTGCCGGACAGCAGCACGTCGCCGGGGCAGAGGGTGATGGTGCGGGCGATGTCGGCGACGAGGTAGTGCATGTCCCACGTCATCTCGTCGGTGGAGCCGTCCTGGGCGAGTGCGCCGTTGACGTACGTGCGCAGGTGCTTGCCGTGGAAGTCCCAGTCGGTGACCAGGCCCGGGCCGAGCGGGCAGAGGGTGTCGGAGCCCTTGACCCGCAGCATGGAGCCGGCGTCGGTGTCGCGGAAGTCGTGCAGGCCGAAGTCGTTGGCGATGGTGTAGCCGGCGATGTACTCCCCCGCGTCGGCGGGAGCGATGTTGCGGCAGGTCCGGCCGATGACGATGGCCACCTCGCCCTCGTAGTTGAGCCACTTGCAGCCCTCGGGCCGCACGACCTCGCCCCGGTGGGCGTTGAGCGATGAGGTCGGCTTGTGGAAGTACGTCGGCGTGGCCGAGAGCTTGATCTGGAACTCCTCGACCCGGCTGCGGTGGTTGAGGTGCACCGCGATGATCTTCGAGGGGACGACCGGCGGCAGATGGACCGCGTCGTCGATCTTCACACGGCGGCCGTCGCCGGCCATGAGCTCGTCCCCCTCGCGAACGGTCTCGACGACGGCGCCGTTGAGCAGGATCCGGCGGTACTCAGGCATGGGCGTGCTCCTGTCGGGGGACGGTCCAGCCGCCGGCGGGGCGATCGAACCAGAGGTGGACCTGGCCGGTGCCGACGGAGTTCTCGTACTCCCCGTACTGGCGGGCGGGCGCGGTGCAGGCCGCCTCCCCGAGAGCGCCGGACATCATGAGGTAGTGGGAGAAGCGAGCTTCGGGCTTGAACCGCCAGAACTCCGGCATCGTCTCCAGGACCCGGTCGTGGCGGCCCTGCTTGAACCAGGCGATGCGCTGCTCATCGGCCGCACGCGCTTCGGGGGTGAAGATGTGGCGCGGGTCGCTGGCCTCGTGGTCGCGTAGCTCGCGCAGCGGCCAGAACGTGTGCGACAGCGCGCCGGAGGCGATGAGCAGCACCTTGCGGCCGGGGGTAGCCGCGATGCCATCCGCCAGGGCGCGGCCCAGGCGCAGGTGGTCCTCCATGTCGCCGGTCTGGCACACCCCGATCGTGACCCACCGCTTGTCCGGCAGGCCCTCGCCGAGGAACTTCCACAGGTTGATGGTGGCGTAGTAGATCGGCAGGTACGTGTCGTCGATCGGGGTGATCCAGGTGCCGTGCTTGTCGGCGAAGGAGGCTACGTTGTGAGCCAGCTCGGGGTCGCCCGGGAAGTCGTACGGCATCCGGCACATGCCGCGCGGCAGCTCTTCGGAGGTGAACAGCCCCGCGCGGCGGTCGTGCGCGGTGACCACGAACTCCACGGTGGTGGCCCAGTGCGAGTCCAGCACCACGACGGTGTCGTAGTCGAGGGTCTCGAAGACCTCCCGGCGCAGCTCGCGCAGGCCGGTGACGAGGGTGATCTCCTTGCCCTCGTTCAGCTCCCTGCGTTCCTCCTCGGGCAGCACGATGGTGGGGACGTGCGCCAGCAGGCCCGCCCCGACGATCTCACCCATGGCCGTTCCATCCTTTCGGAGCGGTGACGGTGTTCTTCAGGTCGCAGTAGAAGTCGAAGCTCCAGGTGCCGCCCTCGCGGCCGACGCCGGATTCGCGGGAGCCGCCGAAGGGCGCCTGCAGGTCGCGGACGAAGAAGCAGTTCACCCAGACCGTCCCGGCGACGAGCCGGGCGGTGACCCGGTCGGCGCGGGCGCGGTCTCCCGTGGCGAGGGTGGCGGCCAGGCCGAAGCGGGTGTCGTTGGCCAGCCGGACCGCTTCCTCCTCGGTGTCGAAGGTCTGCAGGGTCAGCACCGGGCCGAACACCTCCTCCTGGACGATCTCGCTGTCCTGGGCCACATCGGCGAGCAGCGTCGGCCGGTAGTACAGGCCGCCGAGGCCGGTGTTCGGGCCGCCACCGATGACGGCTCGCGCTCCCGCGGCCAGCGCCCGCCGCACGAACCCGTCGATCTTGTCGAGCTGGCGGGCGTGGATGTTGGGCCCGATGTCGGTGGCCTCATCCCGCGGGTCGCCCTGGCGCAGTTCCGCCGCCTTGGCGGTGAAGCGGCGGGTGAACTCCTCGGCGATCGAGGACTCGACGAGCAGCCGGGTCGCGGCCAGGCACACTTGCCCGGCATTGTCGTACTGCTCGACCGCCAGCTCCACGGCAAGGTCGAGGTCGGCGTCGGCGAAGACCAGCAGCGGCGACTTCCCGCCCAGCTCGAAGCTGGTGGGGACGAGGTTGGCGGCGGCGGCTCGAGCGATGTGCTTGGCGGTGGGCACCGAGCCGGTGAAGCTGATACGACGGACGCCCGGATGGGCCACCAGGGCGGCGCCTGCCTCCGCGCCGTATCCCTGGACGACGTTGAGCACCCCCGCCGGCAGCCCGGCCTCGGCAGCGATGTCGGCCAGCAGCGAGGCGGTGAGCGGCGACCACTCGGCGGGCTTGAGCACCACGGTGTTCCCGGCGGCCAGCGCGGGGGCGACCTTCCAGGTGGACAGCATCAGCGGCGCGTTCCACGGCGTGATCAGGACGCACGGGCCCGCCGGGTCCCAGGAGACGTGGTTGGTGTGGCCGCGGGTGTCGAAGTCCTCGTGCCCGAGGCGTTCCAGCCAGTCGGCGAAGAAGCGGAAGTTGTGCGCGACCCGCGGCATCACGCCGCGCCGGTGCGAGCGCAGCAGCGCGCCGTTGTCCGTGGTCTCGACGATCGCGAGGTCTTCCAGGCGCTTGTCCACGCCGTCGGCGATCGCGCGCAGGAGGCGGGCGCGCTCGGCGGGCGGCGTGGCCGCCCAGGCGGGGAAGGCGGCCTGCGCCGCGGCGACAGCCGCTTCGGCCTCGGCCTGCCCGCCGCGGGCGATCTCGGCGAGGACGTGGCCCTCGATGGGTGACTCGTCGGTGAAGGTCGTGGCGGAGGCGACGCGGGCGCCGCCGATCCAGTGCCGGGTGTCGACGGCGATCCCGGCGACGGTCGCGGTGTGCGCGGTCATCAGCGTTCCTTTCCTTCGAGTACCGTGCCGCCGTCCCACACGACGCCGACCTGGCGGTAGTAGGCGCCGATCGGCTCGTGGATCTCCAACCGGGCCAGTTCCTCGGTAGGCGCCTCGAACAGCTCCAGGTCGGCCTCTCCCCGCCAGGGCGTCCCGCCTTCGAAGGAGGCCGCGCCGGACTCGATGAGCTCGTCGAGCGCGAGCCCGCCGCCCTTCTCGACGGAGGGCAGCCGGCGGTGGTGCGCCATGGGATGGCCGTTGACGAACCCGTTGCTCTCCGCGGGCTCACGCAGCGTCACCACGACCTGGGCGAGCCTCCGGTCGGCGGCGGCGAGCGTCGCGCCGAAACGGGCGCCCGGTTCGATCCGTGGGGCGGGCCCGTACGGGTGGGGGCGGGTCAGGTGGATGGAGCCGAGCTTCTTGGGATAGCCCTGATGGAGCCCGCGGGCGACAGCGAAGTCCTTGTCTACCCAGATGTAGACGCAGCGCGAGTACGTGCGCCCCCGGTAGGAGCAGCGCACGACCGCGAACGCCTCCTTGTACTGGGCGCGTACCGGGTCGAGCAGCTCCTCCCCCGAAGCCGAGCAGGACTGCCAGTCGGCCCAGATGAGCGCGACCGCGCCGGGGTCCTCGGGGGCGAGCTCCAGCGGCTCGGGCAGCAGCTCCCGGACTCGGGCCGGGTCGGTACGGTACTCGACGGTGAGCAGGTCGCCGGAGTAGTGCCACGGCGGTGCGGGGATCAAGGAGGACCAGCCGGTGGCCGTGTGCGGATACCAGAAGGTCATGCGTTTCCTCTAGGCGGTGAGAGCGGGCGGCTTGAGCAGGCCGGAGCGGTGACGGGCGGCCGCGGCGGTGGCGGCGGGGCCGCCCAGGGCGACGACGCCGACCAGCCGTCCGGCCGAGTGGTAGCCGGCGACGACGTCATCGCCGGGCTCGCCCTCGAGGACGCGGACGTCGTCCAGGCCGAACGCCGGGGCGCCGAAGCACTGCAGGTGGAAGTCGTGCTGGTCGCTCCAGAAGGTGGGCAGCGGCGCGAACGGCTCAGGGTCGGGCTCGGCGCCGGCGAGATGCGCGGCCAGGGTTCTCGCGGCGCGCTTGGCGGTGTCGGCGGGCATCGACCAATGCTCGATGCGGCGCGGCACGCCGTCGTAGCGGGCGTTGGGGAAGCGGGCGATGTCGCCGACGGCCACCACGTGCGGCAGACCGCCCACGCGCAGCAGCTCGTCGGTGCGCACGCCGTCGGCAAGGTCGAGACCGTTGCCCGCCAGCCACTCGGTGTTGGGAATCGAGCCCACCGCCTCGATCACCACGTCCGCGGCCAGCCGCCGCCCGTCCCCCAGCACCACACCGGTCACCCGGTCCTCGCCCTCGAAGCCAGAGACGGCCGTGCCGAGCGCGAAGCGCACGCCCCGTTGCTCGTGGCGGCGCAGCAGGTCGCGGGCCAGCAGCTCGCCGAGCGGACGGAGCATCGGCAGCGGCTCGGGATCGGCCACGATCACCTCGGCGGCGCCGAGCGCGACGGCGGTGGCGGCCACCTCGCAGCCGATGAACCCGGCGCCGACCACGACGACCCGCGCGCCCGGGCGGGCCAGCTCGGTCCGCAGGGCGCGGGCGTCGGCCACGGTGCGAACGGTGTGGCGGCCTCGGAGCGGGCCCGGGCAGCCCAGCCGCCGCGGGCGCACGCCGGTGGCGACGACCAGGCCGTCGAAGGTCAGCTCGGCGCCATGGGCCAGGCCGAGCACACGACGGCCCAGGTCCGCGGAGGTCACGGCGGCGCCGAGCACCCACTCCACGTCGGCGACGCTCGCCCGGGGCCGGAAGGCCAGCGACTCGAAGGAACCCTTGCCGACGAGCACCTCCTTCGACAGGGGCGGCCGGTTATAGGGCATCACCGGCTCGTCACCGACCACGGTGATCGCCCCGGTCCAGCCGGCCGCGCGCAGCTGCTCGGCGGCACGCAGGCCACCCAGCGAGGCGCCGGCCACGACGACACGACCTGTCACGTCAGTCCTCGATCGTGATGGCCTGCAGCGGGCACACGTCCGCGGCGTCCTCGACGTCGGCGCGCAGCGACTCGTCCGGCTCGGCGACGTACGCCAGATGCCCGGCGTCGTCGAGCTGGAAGACGTCGGGAGCGGCGAACACGCACTGCCCGTGATCCTGACACTTGTTCATGTCGACGACGACCTTCAAGGCCACACCCCCTAATTCGTTTGGGTCCAAACAACATAAGGAGACGTAGACGGCCAGGTCAAGAGCCGGGACCAGGCAAAATAAGAGGGTCACCCTCTTGCGAGGCTGCCTACCAGCACATATCGTTTGGCTTCAAACGAACCTGCGGTCACGCCGTAGTGCCTCCCCCTCCCCGCCCGAGGAGACGCCGATGAGCGCTCACGACATCGCACGCATCCACGAGCACCTGGACCGCCTGGCCGCTCAGGACGTGGACGTGGTCCGCGTGGTCTACCCCGACCTCATCGGCACTGACCGGGCGCGGGATGTCCTGGTCGACCACCTGGCCGGCGCCTGCGAGCACGGGCTGGCCTTCTGCCGCGCCGTCTACCACACCAGCCCCCAGGGCGACGTGGTGCCGGTCGCGGGCGGTCTGGACGCCGGGCTGCCCGACATCGTGGTGCGACCGGACCTCGGCACGCTCAAGCCGCTGCCCTGGGAACCCGGCGTCGCCTGGTGTCTCGGCGAGGTCGTCGATCCCGCCACCGGGGACGCCGTGCCCGAGTCGCCGCGCGACCTGCTGAGGGCCGTCCTCGACCGCTGCTCCGAGCAGGGGCTGAGCCCGGTGGTGGGCCCCGAGCTGGAGTACTTCCTGTGCGAGCCCGCCCCCGGCACGCCAGGCGGGTGGCGGCGCTACGCCGAGGCGCCCGGCAACGTCTACGTCGCCGGGCGCCGCGGCGACCCCGACGGCCACCTCCTGCGTACGCTGCGCCACCTGCGGGACCTGGGCGTGGGCGCGAGCATGGGCAACCACGAGTTCAGCAGCGGCCAGTTCGAGATCAACCTCGTGCATTCCGCCGCCCTGGACGCCGCCGACCGCACGTTCCTGTTCAAGGCGGCGATCAAAGAGCTGGCCCGCGCCGAGGGCCGCCTGGCCACCTTCATGGCCAAGCCGTTCAACGACGAAGGCGGCTCCGGCTTCCACCTCCACCTGTCCTGCACCTCCGGTGACACGAACGCCTTCGACGACCCGTCGGCGCCGTACGGGCTGTCGGACAGCGCCCGGCACGCCATCGCCGGCGTCCTGGCCCACGCCCCGGCGCTCGCGGCGCTGGCCAACCCCACCATCAACTCCTACAAACGGTTCGGACCCGACACGCTCGCGCCCTGGCTGATCGACTGGGGCCTCGACAACCGCAGCGCCATGGTGCGCGTCCCGCCCGAGCGCGGCTCCGGCGCCCGCTTCGAGCTGCGCCTCGGCGACGCGAGCGCGAACCCGTACCTGCTGATCGCCGGCGCGATCGCCGCCGCGCTGCTGGGGGTACGCGCCGGTCTGGAGCCGCCGCCCCCGCTGGAGGGGTACGGCTACGACACCGCCCGGGCCGCGGTGCTGCCGATGACGCTCGCCGACGCGCTGGACGCCTTCGAAGCCGACGGTGAGCTGACCGACCTGCTCGGCAAGGACTTCGCCGCCTCCTACCTCGCCTACAAGCGCAACGAGATCGAACGCTTCCATCGGCACGTCACCGACTGGGAGTTCACCGAGTACGCCTACCACCTGTGAGAGCACAGTGATCCCCGAGCCCCTCCCCCTCGACGAGATCGACCTCGCCGACCCCGGCAACTTCACCGACGGCGTCACGCCATGGCGGATGTTCCGCACCCTGCACCAGGAGGACCCCGTCCACTGGCAGCCGGAGCCCGCGCCCAACGCCGGCTTCTGGGCCGTCACCCGCCACGAGGACATCACCCGTGTCGACCGCGACGCCGAGACGTTCACCTCCACCAAGTTCGTCAACCTGGAAGAGGTCGACGACGACCAGATCAAGCGCCGCGCGTCCATCCTGGAGCTGGACGGGGTGCGCCACCGCGCCCTGCGCAGCCTGCTCCAGCGCCAGTTCGGCGCCGCGGTCATCAGCCAGTACGCCGACTTCCTGCGCGGCCTGACCGCCACCACCCTCGACGCCGCCCTCGCCAAGGGCGCCTTCGACTTCGTCGCCGACATCTCCGCCGACTTCCCCATCAACGTGCTGGCCCGCCTGCTCGACGTCCCCGACGGCGACACCAAGAAGCTCATCGACTGGGGCAACCGCATCATCGGCAACACCGACCCCGACTACGCCGACGTGCTCCTGGACAGCGAGGAGAGCGAGCAATACCGCCACCTGCCCTTCCGCTCCCCCGCCTCACTGGAGGTCTTCGAGTACGGCCGCGAACTGGCCAGGCAGCGCCGCGGCGGCGATGGCACCGACCTGGTCTCCCGCCTGGTCAACCAGACCCCGCGCGACGGCATCCCCCTGTCGGAGCAGGACTTCGACAACTACTTCCTGCTGCTCGTCGTCGCCGGCAACGAGACCACCCGGCACGCCATCTCCCACACCATGCTGGCCCTGATCCAGCACCCGGACCAGCTCGACCTGCTGCGCCGGGACCCCTCGCTCATCCCGGACGCCGTCGAGGAATTCCTGCGCTGGGCATCCCCCGTCTACCACTTCCGCCGCACCGCGACCCGTGACGTCGACCTGGGCGGCAAGCAGATCAAGGAGGGCGACAAGGTCGTCATGTGGTACGCCGCGGGCAACCGCGACGAGGCCGTCTTCCCCGACCCGTACGCCTTCGACGTCACCCGCACCAAGAACGACCACGTCACCTTCGGCAAGGGCAGCCCTCACCTCTGCCTGGGCAACCTCCTCGCGCGCACCGAGATCCGCATCATGTTCGAGGAGCTCATCCCCCGCCTCGCCGACATCCGCCTCACCGGCGAGGTGCCCCGTGTGCGCTCAAACTTCGTCAACGGCATCAAGAAGCTCCCCGTGGAGATCACCCTCGCCTAGAACCTGGCCGTCGAGGGGAGCGCTTACGGCGATACGCGTCCTTTAGCGCACATTGAGGCTATGGGGGCATCCCAGGGGCACGAGCCGGGGCGTCCACAGCACGCACAGTCTCACGGGGGCGACGATGTCCTATGCCGGCCGATCCACCAGTGCACGCCGCGGTTTCACCGAGGAGGACGACGGAAGTTACGTCACGGCCGTACGCGGGCTCGGCGTGCTCCAGGAGCCGCTGCTGAACAAGGGGACCGCCTTCACCCGGCAGGAACGCGCCGAACTCGACCTCGACGGTCTCATCCCGCCCGCGGTGGAGACGATCGAGGAGCAGGCGCAGCGGGCCTACGCCCAGTACCGCGCCCAGCCCACGGACCTGCTCAAGAACGTCTTCCTGGAAGGGCTGCGGGATCGCAACGAGGTCCTGTACTACCGGCTGCTCAGCGACCACCTCCGCGAGATGCTCCCCATCGTGTACGACCCCACGGTGGCCGAGGCGATCAAGGGCTACAGCCACGAGTACCGCCGGCCGCGCGGGCTCTACCTGTCCGTGAACGACCCTGACGGGATCGCCAAGGCGTTCGACGACCTCGGCATGGGGGCGGATGACGTCGACCTGATCGTCGCGTCCGACGCCGAAGAGATCCTCGGCATCGGCGACTGGGGCGTCGGCGGCGGGGCGGGCATCGCCACCGGCAAACTGGCCGTCTACACCGCCGCCGCGGGCATCGACCCGGCCCGCGTCATCCCGGTCGCCCTGGACGTCGGCACCGACAACGAGGCCCTGCTCAACGACCCCGCCTATGTCGGCAACCGGCACACCCGCGTACGCGGTGACCGCTACGACGCCTTCATCGACGCCTACGTCACCACGGCCACCCGCATGTTCCCCGGCGCCATGCTGCACTGGGAGGACTTCGGCCCCTCCAACGCACGCCGGATCCTGGAGCGGTACAGGAACAAGATCCCCACGTTCAACGACGACATGCAGGGCACCGGCGCGATCGTCCTGGCCGCCATGCTCAGCGCGGTCAAGGTGTCCGAGACGGCCATGCGGGACCAGCGGATCGTCGTGTTCGGTGCGGGCACGGCCGGCTGCGGCATCGCCGACCAGCTGCGGGACGCCATGGTCCGCGACGGCCTCGATCGCGGCACCGCCACCCGGCGCATCTGGACGATCGACAAGCAGGGCCTGCTCACCGACGACATGGCGGACCTGCGCGACTTCCAGCGGCCCTACGCGCGCCCGGCCGCCGAAGTGGACGGCTGGAGCCGCGGGGAGCACGGGATCGGGCTGCGCGAGGTCGTCGAGCGGGTCAAGCCCACCATGCTGCTGGGCACTTCGACCGTGCACGGCGCCTTCACCGAGGACGTCGTCCGCGCGATGGCCTCCGGCGGGGGCCGGCCGATCATCTTCCCGATCTCCAACCCCACCGAGCGGATCGAGGCGATGCCGGCCGACCTGCTCCGCTGGACCGACGGCCGCGCCCTGATCGCCACCGGCATCCCGGTCGACCCGATCACGTACAACGGTGTCACCTACACCATCGGCCAGGCCAACAACGCCATGTTGTACCCGGGCATCGGGCTGGGCGTGGTCGTGTCCAAGGCGCGCCAGGTCAGCGACGGCATGTTGGAGGCGGCCGCCAACGCCGTCGCCGGGCTCGTGGACCCGTCGCTGCCGGGCGCGTCGCTGTTGCCGCAGGTGGACAACCTCAGGGAGGTCTCGGCGACCGTCGCCGTGGCCGTCGCCGAGCAGGCCGCCACCGAGGGCCTGGCCCGCAATGAGATCCACAACGCCGTGGAGCAGGTCCGCCAGGCCATGTGGCAGCCCGTCTACCACCCGATCAAGGCCGTGGAGCAGCCATGACCAAGACCGAAGCCCCGGCGCGGCCGACTCCGCCTCCGGCACGCCCGCCGCACGGCGAAAAATGACGGAGCCGCCGTCGGCGTCTGCCGCCGCGCATGATCAGGCGGACGCCGATGATCCAGAGGGCAGCAGGGATGAGGCAGGTGGGCGGATTTCTCCGCTGCCGCGCGGCACCAGTGTGGGCCGGATGACGCGGCGAGCCGGCGGCCCGGCCCACCCGTCGATCCTGGCGAACAGGGACTGCGCGGCAACCGTGCCCAGGTTGACCGGATCCCCGGCGACGACGGTCAGCGGGACGGGAAGCATGTCGGCCAGCGGGAAGTCGTCGAAGCCGGTGACCGCGACGTCGCGACGCGGCCCCAGCGCACGCAGCAGGCCCTGGGTCATGAAGCCGGTGGTGGTGAAGACGGCGGTCGGAGGGTCCGGCATCGCCAGCAGTTCGCGGCCCGCCCGTTCGGCCTCGGCCACCGAACCGGTGGACAGGCGCCGGATCAGGGCGGGGTCGGCCGAACCGACCTCGGTGCGCATGGCATCCCTGAAGCCGCGCAGGCGCTGCGTCGTCGTCCAGCGGCTCGGCGCGACGATGGCGCCGATCCGGGAGTGCCCGTAGGAGACGAGGTGGCGTACGGCCATCCGCGCCCCGGCGGCGTTGTCCAGCACGACCTCGTCGGCCTCCACCCCGGCGCCGGGGCGGTCCACGAAGACGACCGGGGTGCCGCGCGCGATCTCCGGCTGCAGGTAGCTGTAGTCCCGGCCGCCGGGAACGACGAGGAGCCCGGCCACCTGGCGGCCCAGCAGGCCGTCGATGGCCGCGCGCTCGGCCTGCGGATCCTCATCCGCGCTGGCCAGCACGACGGCGTAGCCGCGCGCCCGGGCCACGCCGATCACTGAGGAGGCCACGGCCGCGAAGAACGGGTTGGTGAGGTCTCCGAGCAGCAGGCCGATGTCTCCGGTGCTCTGCCCGGATCGCATGCCTCGCATGCTCCTGGCCACCTCGTTGCGCCGGTAGCCGGTCGCGGCGATGGCCGCTTCCACCTTTGACCGTGTCGCACGGCTGACCCGCCCCTCCCCGTTCACCACCCGGGACACCGTCTTCATGCCCACCCCGGCGAGTTCGGCGACCTGCTTCATCGTCGGCCGAGTCACGAGCCGTTCCCCTTCCTGCGGCTTGTCGATCACTACAAGGCCGCGGACGCCCCGGCGGGGCCGGTCATCCCTCCGTCCCGGAGATTCCGCTGACATCACCGGGTCCGTCCACCCGGCCGCTGCCGTCCGTCCTGGCGTTGATCGTGGTACCGATCATCGTAGCCGGGCCGGTGCCGGCGGCGGCCTCGGCAAGATCGCCAGGCGGCGCCTCGGCCAGCATGCCGGTCATCGCCCCGAGCACGCGTTCCGCCGTGGCCTCCGCCCGCGTGAACACGGCCACACGCCGGCCCAGCCGCAGCACCTCGATCCGATCCGCCACTTCGAAGACGAAGGGCAGATTGTGGCTGACCAGCACCACGGATACGCCCTGCTCCCGTACGGACTCGATCAATGCCCGGACGCGGCCGGTCTGGACGACGCCCAGGGCGGCCGTCGGCTCGTCCATCAGCACCAGCCGGCTGGCCCACAGCACCGCTCGCGCCACCGCGATCCCCTGCCGCTGACCACCGGACATGGTGCCCACCATGCTGCGGGTGTCCTGCAGACCGACGCTGAGACGGGCGAACGCGTCGTCGGCCTGGCGCCGCATCTCCGGCTTGTCCAGCATGCCCAGCCTGCCGAGCAGACCGCCGCGCAGCACCTCACGTCCGAGGAAGAGGTTCGCAGCGGGATCCAGGTCGGGGGCGAGCGCGAGGTCCTGATAGACGGTCTCGATGCCATGGCTTCGCGGATCGAGCGGACTGGCGAAGGTGGCCGGCCGGCCGTCGACGACGATCTCGCCCTCGTCCGGCTGGATCACCCCGGAGATCACCTTGATCATGGTGCTCTTGCCCGCGCCGTTGTCTCCGACCAGTGCGACGACCTCGTTCGGGTAAACGGTGAGCGAGGCGTCTTGGAGGGCCCGGACCGTCCCGTAGTGCTTGACGATTCCGGACAACTGCAGGAGCGGGGTGTCAGGGCTGCTGCTCATCTGCGCCTCCTCGGATCCCGTCCGGCCGAGGGGAGCCGGAGGGAGTGACAACGCTGTCGCATCGGACAGTACTAGGGTAGCGTGCGCCGGCATAGACGTCCGCGGTGCGGAGATCCCGCCGTGACCCGCGGCACCGAGCAGGTTCCGCCTGTCAGTTGAGGGGTGCGTTCTTCTTGTCAGCCGACATCCACGCAGCACACTGGGCAGTTCTCGCCGGGAGCCTGGCCTCCGTGTCCTCCCGGGCGGCGGCTCGGTTGGAGGCGGAATTCGGCGCCGGTGAGATGTTCCTGCGCTGTTTCGCCAACGCCTGGACGACCACGCTGCGCGGGAACCCGGACGAGCCCTTCGTCATCACCGGCGACATCGAAGCCATGTGGCACCGGGACACGATCGGCCAGCTCCGGCCCTACTTGATCGGCCTGCCCGACCCGGCCGTGCGGCGCGTCCTGACCGGGGTCGTCCGGCGGATGGCCCGCGCGGTCCTGACCGATCCCTACGCGAACGCGGTGAACGACGGGCCCACCGGCGGCCACGCGGACGAGCACGACCGGCCGGCGCCGCCCCCGGACGTCTGGGAGCGCAAGTACGAGGTGGACTCGCTGTGCTCGTTGCTGTCCTTCGGCTATGAGCTCTGGGCGGCCGGTGGATCGGCGGCGCATCTGGACGGCGACTTCGCGGCGGCGGCCGACCTCGTCATGCGGGTCTGGCGGGTCGAGCAGGACCACGAACGGGCCTCGGCGTACCGGTTCGAGCGCGTGGCCGGCCCCTTCCAGGGCGACACACTGGACCGCGGCGGCCTCGGGTCGCCTGTCGGCCGCACGGGGATGACCTGGTCGGGATTCCGGCCCAGCGACGACCGGTGCGAGTACGGCTACCTGATCCCGGCCAACGCGGCGGCCGTGGTCGCGCTCAACGGCGTCGTGCGGCTGTGTAAGGAGGGACTGCTGGAGCCCGCGCTCGGCACCCGGGCGCTCGAGCTGGCCGTCGACATCGCGGGCGGCATCGCCCGCCATGGAGTGGCGCACACCGGCTCCGGCCCCGTCTATGCGTACGAGGTGGACGGCCTCGGCGGGGTGAACCTGATGGACGACGCCAATGTGCCAAGTCTGCTCTCCTTGCCCTATCTGGGCTGGTGCGACCACGATGATCCGCTCTACCGGCGGACCCGCGATCTCGTGCTGAGCGAACGGAACCCGTACTTCTACCGGGGCGGGGCGGCGGAAGGCGTCGGCAGCCCGCACACACCCGCGCGGCACATCTGGCCGATGGCGTTGTGCATGCAGGCCCTGACCGCCGGGTCACGGCACGAGTCGGCCGACACGTATCGGGTGCTCGTGGCCACCGACGCCGGCACCGGACTGATGCACGAAAGCTTCCACGCCGACGATCCCGCCACCTTCACCAGGCCGTGGTTCGCCTGGGCGAATTCCCTGTTCGCCGAACTGTCGCTCTCCCTGGCGGGGCTCCCGGTGCCGCGTCCGGTACCTCCTGTGCCGGCCGAGGTGGACGACGCCGTGCGAGCGGCGGATTCGCCCGTGACCCTCGCTCGGCAACAATTGGGCCACCGGCGTTGACGGCCCCCGGCGGCCGGGGTTACCGTGCCTCATCCGATGTGACAACGTTGTCACCAATGGCGCACCCTACAGAGGTGAGCGATGTCAGAGCTTGAGACAGCGCCGACGAGCACCGACGCCGCACGTCCCGTGGCCACCGCGGACGGCGCCCGGCCGGGTTCGCAGACGTCCGGCCGGCTCCGTAACGTGCACCGGACGCAACGCAGCTGGTCGGTGCTCGTCCTGCTGGCCCTGATCACCATCTTCTCGGTGATGCGCCCAGAGCAGTTCGTGTCCTGGTTCAACGCCAAGAGCATCGCCGTCGACGCCTCGAGCTACCTGCTCATCGCGGTCGGAATGACCTTCGTCATCACGATCGCGGGCATCGATCTCTCGGTCGGCTCGGTGCTCGTGTTCTCGGGCGTCGTCAGCCTCAAGGTGATGCTCGCGATCGGCGGCGACGGGCCACTCGTCCTGCTGGCCGGGCTCGCCGCCGCGCTGCTGTCCGGGGTGGCATGGGGGCTGGTCAACGGGCTCGTCACCACCCGTGGCGGCGTCTCTCCGCTGATCACCACGCTCGGCAGCTTCGCCGCCGCCACCGGCCTCGCCTACCTCCTGGCCGGTGGGCAGGACATGCACGGCGTGCCGCGCACGCTGGCCGACACCCTCGGCTTCGGCGAATTCCTCGGCGTGCCGTACACCGTGCTGGTGGCGCTGGCGGTCGCCGCCGCCGGCGCCTTCGTGATGTCGCAGACGCGGTTCGGCCGCTACACGGCTGCGATCGGATCCAACGAGGAGGCGGTCCGCCGGGCTGCGGTCAACGTCAACAACCACATCGTCAAGGTCTACGTGCTCTCCGGCGCCCTGGCCGGGCTGTCCGGATTCGTGAGCCTGGCCCGGTTCCAGACAACGACGCTCAACGGACACCAGACCGACATGCTGCAGGCGATTCTCGCGGTCGTCATCGGGGGGACGAGCCTGATCGGCGGCGTGGGCACCGTGCTCGGTACCGTCGTCGGCGTCATGATCCCTTCGGTGCTCACGGACGGCTTCGTCATCCTCGGCTTGGAGCCCTTCTGGCAGCAGGTCGCACTCGGCGCCGCCCTGGTCATCGTGGTGATGGTCGACCAGCGGCGCCGACGGCGCGACGCACGAACGTAGCGCGGCAGGACCCTCACGGCATCCATCCCGCTCATCCCCCCGCATCTCCTCACCCCCGCGCCGCCCCACGAGGCTTCCTCCTGCGACGACGCACGTTTCACTCCATCGCCCGCACGCACCGACAGTGTGCGGCCGCATCAATCAGGAGAGTCGACGATGCAGAGAACACCCATGGCATGGCTGGCCGTCGTCGCCGGTCTCGTGACCACGCTCGCCGCCTGCGGTTCCTCCGCTTCCAGCGGCACGGACACCGCCTCGAACGCCGGCGCCTCGGCCACAACGACCGAAGCGGGGGCCAAGAAGGTCAAAGTGACCTTCATCGAAGGGGTCGCAGGTGACCCCTTCTACGAGACCATGGCCTGCGGCGCCAAGGAGGCGGCGGCGCAGCACAACGTGGACCTGAACGTCCAGGGCGCCAAGAACTGGGACGTAAGCCTGCAGATCCCCATGGTCAACTCGGTCATCGCCGCCCGGCCGGACGCGCTGTTCATCGCCCCCAACGACTCTCAGGCCCTGATCCAGCCGCTCAAGCAGGCGACCGAGGCCGGCATCAAGGTGGTGCTGGTGGACACCACCTTGTCGGACACCAGCTTCGTCGCTTCAGCGATCGCCAGCGACAACGTCAAGGGCGGGCAGGTCGCCGCCGACGCGCTGGCGAAGCTCATCGGCGAGAAGGGCAGCGTCCTCCTGGTCGGCGGCCAGCCCGGAGTCAGCACGGCCGAGGCCCGGCAGAAGGGCTTCGAGGAAGGGCTCAAGAAGTACCCCAACATCAAATATCTCGGCAACGTGTTCACCTCCAACGGCGTCGCGAAGATCTCCCAGCTGGTCTCCGCCCAGCTCGCGGCCCATCCCGACCTGGCCGGCATCTTCGCGCTCAGCACGGACCAGAGCCAGGGCGCCAACAACGCCGTGAAGGCGGCGGGCAAGGCCGGCACGATCAAGCTGGTCGGCTTCGACGCGGGACCCGCGCAGGTCGAGCAGTTGCGCGACGACGTGGTCCAGGCCCTGGTCGCTCAGCAGCCGGCGCAGATCGGCGCCGACGGCGTCGCCCAGGCCGCCGCGGCGGCGCGCGGCGAGCAGGTGCAGAAGCGGATCGGCACGGACTCCACCGTCATCACCAAGGAGAACGTCGACGACCCCGAGGTGTCGAAGTACCTCTACACCACCACCTGCAACTGACACGGCTCAGCCGCCGGCCTCGCTACGGCCGGAAACCCCCACGGGTTTCCGGCCGTTGCGATGCTCAGCGTATGGGGCCGGTCGTCAGTCGCCTCCGCCTCCGCCTCCGCCTCCGTCACCGCCCGAGAAGCCGCCGCCGTCGCAGCCACTGTCACCAAACCCGCCCGAACCGCCGCCGAACGGGATGCCGGGGTTGCCGGATCCCCTCCGCATGGAGGGCCCTCCGCCGATCAGTGACGCGATCATCCCCACGACGACGCACACGAACATGATCACGAACCCGGCCGCCACGACTGTTGACACCGTCACAAGATCATCCCCCCGAGTGCCAGAGATCGGTAGCGCTCACGGTAGATGCGGCACCTGTGGCCGGGAGGGTTCTGATCCTTTTGATCGCATGCGGGCGACGGCCGGTGATCCGGATCTGTCGGAGCCGATCTCTACGGTGTGCGGCATGACGACTCAACCCCCCAAGAGCCGGGCCTGGCCGGGTGTGCGGGCGGCCATCACCGCCGGCGACCCGGCCCTGGTCGCGGACGCGGTGCTGGCCCTCGACGAGGCCGGGTGCCGCGAGGTGGCCCGCGAGCTGCCCGGCCACATCGGTGTCGCCAGGAAGGCGGTCGCGGAACGCGACCGGCGCCGGGGCGTCTGGAGCGACGGCGAGGAATGGATCGAGCCCATGCGGGTCGCCGGCGCGGGCGTGCTCGGCGGGGCGGCGGCCGTCGCGACCTGGCTCTACCGTCGCGACTTCACCCGCTGGCGGCGGCCGCTCGACTCCGGGCCGCTGCTGCGGGTGATCGCCGCGCGGCCGCCGGAGTGGCAGGCCGACCTCGCCGTGCGGCTGGCCCTGCGGTTGCGCGGCAGCCGGGCCCAGGCCAGGGACGACAGTGTCCCGCTGGCCCTGGAGCTGCTGCGCCGCACCGGTGCCGTCCCGCCTGACCACGACCCGCTCACGACCGCCTGGGTGTCCCAGCCGCCGCCGGCCCTGGAGCACGACCCACTGGCCGAGCACCTGGTGCCCCGCCTGTTCGAGGCCGAGGGCGTGGGCCGGCAGCTGCGGCAGGACAACGTCGAGCCGCCCTCATGGGACTCCGGCCGCCGCACCTGGCTGGGGGCGCTGCGCGAGGCGGTCGCGGCCGGCCGGTTCGCTCCCGAGCCGCTGGTCGACGGCTGCATACGCCGATTCCTGCGTGGCGGCAGCGCCACCGACCTGCGCTTCTTCGCCCGCCTGCACGAGATGCTGGCCCCGGCACCGAGCCAGGAGCGCAACCGCGACTACCTGCGGCTGCTGCCCGCCGCGCCGGGTCCGGTGGCCGAGCTGGCGCTGCGGCACCTGCGCGGCGCGGGCGGGCTGAGCGGCGAGGAGGTCAATGACGCGGTGTCGGCACTGCTGTTCCGCCCTGAGGGAAAGCTCGTGCGCGCCGGGCTGAGCCTGCTGGACCAGGCCGCCCGCGACGCGGCCGGCGACCTCGACGACCTGGCCCCTGCGCTCGCCTCGGCATTCCTGTGCGAGTCCTACGAGGTGCGCGAGCGCACGGTGCGCCTGGCCGTCAAGCATGCCGGACGCTTCACACCCGCCGGGGCCGGGGCCGTGCGCGAGGCGGCGAGCGTCCTGCCCGCCGAGCTGGCGGCGCGGCTGTCGGAGGCGTACGGCGTGGTGGCGACCGAGCCTGAGGCGCCTGACGACTTCGAGTCCGCGCCGCTGCCGCCGTTCGAGCCGCTCGCCCGCGAGCCGTTCCCGCCGGCGCTTGACGACCTGACCGCCGCCTACAACCGGGTCGGCGACGGCATCACCTTCGAACGGTGGCTCGACGGCTTCGTCCGTGACCCGTCCAAGCGGCCGCGCCCGGGCCGGGGCCGGATCTACGAGCGCCGCCAGTGGTCCGACCTCAGCGAGTGGACGGAGGCGCTGCTGCGCGAGGCCGCCAACCCCGGCGAGGAGCCACCCATTCCGGAGCCCGAACGAGCTCCCGAGTACGCCAGGCACATCATCGGCGTGCGCACCGCCGAGGGCGACATGGAGGCGGACTTCGGCCGGCTGCCCGCCGAACTGCGGGAAAGCATCGCCGCCGGCCTCACGGAACAAGGCATTCCGCTGGGCAACCTGGAGCGCTTCAAGGAAGGCCCGCCGCTCGAAGCGGAGATCCTCGGGGTGTCGATCATGTCGTCGGGTCACTGGAGACGCCGCGACGAGGAGGAGGACACGCCGCGGGACCGGCTGCCGGACCCGCGCCACGTCTCGCCGCCGCACTACGCCATGCTGTTACGCTGCGCCGAGGTCCACGCCGCGCTGAAGGCCGGGACGCTGCCGCCCTACCTGCTGGCCACGCCGACCCTCACCTCCGGCCACCTTGACCCCGCCGAGCTGGTGGCCCGCCTGGAGGGATACGAGCGGGCCGGTGTCCAGGCCCTCCCCGCCGATCTGGGGCAGGCGCTGCTGCGGCTGCCGCGCGAGGTGGACCCGGAGGTGGCCGACCGCGCCGGGAAGCTGACCTCGCAAGCGGGCGCCACGCTGGCGCGCTGGCTGGCCGACCGGCCGGAGGCGGAGCTGCGCGTGGACTGGTCGCACGCCGGCGGCGACTACACGCACGACCGGCAGCAGGGCGGGCACAGCCCCCGGCTGCACCCCCGCATCCGGATCGAGCCGACGGGGCTGGCGCTGATCGACGCGCTGCTGTCCGATCCGCGTCCCTGGCCGAACGAAGACGACGGCCGATACATGGACTCCTGGCGGCTGACGCTGCCCTCGGACCGGGAGGCGGTGGCCATGCACTTCCTGCCGCATCTGCTCAACACCTGGGACCGGCCGGGCTACTTCTACGAGTACGTGGCCGCGCTGTTCTCCCAGGACGGGCCGGCGGGCGAGGCGATGGCGCTGCTGATCGCCGTCCAGCTGACCGAGCAGGGCATGTTCGCCTGGCCCGAGCGCGGCCGGGGGCTGCTCATGGGCGCGGCCGCCGCCGGCTGCCTGTCCGCGGTGGAGTGCGGGCGGCAGCTCGGGCTGTCCCTGCGCAGGGACGTGACCAAGATGAGCCGCATACGGCCGGCGCTGGAGGAATGCGCGAGACAAGGCGCGCACCGGCACGTGTGGGAGATCATGACCGGGCTGCTGCCCGTCTACCTGCCGGGACCGGACGAGCGGCCGTATTCCGGGCACACCCAGGCGCTCACCTTCGCGATCGACGCCGCCCGCTGGGCAGGAGCGCACGGCCCAGTCCCGGCGGTCGCCGAGGTGGCGGCCCGCAAGGGGTCGAGCGGCTTCGTACGCACCGCCCGCGCCCTGCACGAGCAACTACTCGGCGGACAGGGACAGGCCGCGACGGAGGCGCGCGCCTAGACGAGAGGGCGACCGACGAATCGCCCCGTACACGCAGGCCGAACACGGTGCCACGCCCAGTGAGGTCGCGATCAGGGCGGTGGGGCGGCATTACGGCTCTACGGGGCCGGTGGTGGAGCGAGGAACTCGATGCCGTGTTCGCGCATGCCTTCCAGCAACCGGTCCAGGTCGTGCTGCTCGGGTGGGGGGAGGGTGAGGGATCCGGCCGGTCGTCCAGTGGTGTGGAAGAACGCTTCGCAGGTGCCGGGGATGAGCAGCGTGGCGAGCCGGGCGGTTTCCGACTCGACGCGGTGTGTATGGGCTAGCCCGCGCGGTCCGAAGACGTAGGCGCCGGGTCCGGCGGTACGTTGCTCGTCGTCGAGAAAGAAGGTGACCTCCCCATCAAGCACGATCCAGGCTTCGTCCTCGCGGGTGTGGCGGTGCACGGGCGGCGCCGCGCCCTTGGGGAGCAGTTGTTCGGCGAGGCTGAACGCGCCGCCGGTGACTGCCGCCGGGATCTTGAACGTCCACAGCGCGTCGAGATGCCACAGCCCCTCACCGTGACCGGGTGGCAGCAGCAGCGTGTCCAGTGGCGGTCGGGGCATCGGGTCTTCCCTTCCTGGGGCAGCTCGGCGGCCTATTACCCGAGCTCGGCGTTGGTTACCCACCCCGACGTGAGCACGCACGTCCTCCGCCCGTGTCGTCACCGATCAGCACACCCTCGTTGCCGATCCGTGCACAGGGCGGGCGCGCGGACGGTCCAGGGTCCATGCCGGCCTACCTCTCGTTGCCCGCCGGCATCACCGAATGCGTCCGAAACTGTGCCGGCGAGACCCCGTACGCGTCGCGGAACGCGCGGCTGAAGTGCGCCGCGCTCAGGAATCCCCAGTGCGTGCCGATCGCGGCGACCGGCCGGTTGCGCTGCGCGGGATCACGCAGGTCCTGACGACACCGCTCCAGCCGACGCCGGCGAACCCAAGCGCCGACGGTCATCTGCTCGGCTTCGAAGAGCTTGTACAAGTAGCGCAGCGAGATATGGTGCGCGGCGGCGATGCTGCGCGGTGAGAGCTCGGGGTCGGTGAGCTGCTGCTCCACGTACGCGTAGATGCGGTGCAGCAGCGTGCGTTCCCGCGTCTGGGGCACCGCTGAGGTCCTGTCGAGGCGACTGGCCAGCGCCACGGTCAGCACCTCGACGACCGCGGCGCCCAGCCGTGCCGTCTCCGGAGCCGGCAGCTCATCGACGCTGTGTGCGAGCTGCCGGGTCAGTGCCGAGGCCAGCGCCCCCGCTCCCCGGTCGCCGGGAATGCGCACGCCGGTCAGCTCGCCGAGTTCGCGATCGCGCAACGGGATCATCGCCTTCGGGACGCTCACCCTGATGTTGCGCATAGCGGTGAAGGATTGTTCGAACGGCCGCGCCGGGTCGATGAACGACAGATCGCCGGGACGCAGGACGGCCTGCCGACCGTCCTGCTCCACGCGCACCTCGCCTTCGACGAGCACCCCGACCAGGCACACATCCGGATCCGAGCTACGGATGAGGCGAGGCGTCCGGCCCGTCCGAAACGACGACCCAGGCCCGGTGACCGACTCGGTGAACCGAATCGGCCCGATCTCTGTGGTGCGCAGCTCGGCAGGCGTCTTCGGACCGATCTCACCGCGGAGGTCGAGCGGCAGGAAAACGTCGCTGATGATCTCTCGCCAGTAGTCGACGCGCGACGCCGGCGGGAGCCCGTCGGCCCTGAACACGACACCCATACAAACCCAAGCTATGCCTGGGCTGGTCCCCCACTCAAACAGTTTGGCGGGACGCAGTTGGCGACGGTCACTGCCACCCGCCGCAGACCGTGCCGTCCGGGCGACAGGTTCTGAAGAAGGTGCTGTGCCCCTGGAGCCGGCTCTTTATCGTCCCCGTTCCGCCTCTCACGAAATACGTGCGGACGGTCGTTCCGTCGTTCCGAACCTGAACCTGCCTGGGGCCGCCCCGACCTTTGATCTTGTAGAAGACCTGGAATTTCCCCCCACCGATGGCCTTGAAGGCCTTGCAGACGGCAACGGCTGGGTTGCTCCCGTACAGGTGGAGGTGACGGACGGTGTGGCCCGGGTAGGTCCTGCTGTTACACCCCGGAGCAGGGTGGGCTGACGCGATCTCGGCCGTCCCCCCAAGAATGCTGAACGCAGCGAGGGACGCGACGGCGACGGTGAGGCCGCGGCGCATGATCATCGTCGCGGTCATGAGGATCTCCTTTCGTGGAGCCTTCCTTTCTGACGACTCCGACGCTAGGAGGCCGCCTGGCGGAACACATTGGCAGAGGCGGCACGGCTCTTGCCCTTGAGTGCACTGTGGTGATGGCTGCACGTGGCGGCCCGCTGGCTGCTGCCCTGGCTGATCTGGATGCCGATCACGCTCGCCATCAAGATCGCGGTTATCACCGGAATCTTCTCCGCGTAGCCGTCCTGTAGTCCGATCAGGTCCCCGGAGGGGCGGTCCAAGGCCGTTGCTCGGCTGGTGGATACTGCATGCCGGCCGAATTCGGTTGCGCAGGTCGCCGGGTCAGGAGCAGCACGAATCCGCTGACGGCAGCGGCAATCAGCCCCACGACCAAAGGAAGCACCGTGATGAGGTATCCCCACCTCCACCCCAACGCGCTCGACAGCCCGTGATTGATGAACGGGCCAAGAATCAAGGCGAGGACACCAAGACCCGCCAGTATCGCGACCACCGCGCCCCAGTGACGGCCCACCCGTCGCGCGAATGCTACCGTCGCCCCCACCACGCCACCGGCACCGAGCCCGCTCAGCACCCGGCCGGTCAGATAGATTCCGGCGTCGGGGGTGAGCGCGTTCAGCAGCACACCGATGATCATGAAGGCGATGGCCGCCGTGCCCACTGTCGTCAGCAAACGCGCACCAAGGCCAACGCCCAGCGCCCCACCTGCTGCCGCGCTGACCAGGTACGCAACGAAAGTCGTGAGCAGGGCCGTCTGGCTGGACAAAGCCAGATCCAGCTGCAGAGAAAGCCGCGCTGCGGGCCCGAAGGGCATCGTCAGCAGATACAAACCGGTAAGCGCGGCGATTCCTGGGCCGATCAACGCCCATGCCGGTCGCTCCCCGCCCGGCGGAGCGGCCTTCCCTTGCTGTTGATGATCGTGCATGGAGATCAGTTTGCATCGGACTTGACTGCCTCGTCCATCCCGCTGCAAGGAGGACTACCGCACGCCCACGAAGCGAAGAAGAAGTCCAGCAGTACCGCGATGATCGCCAAGACGAGGCCCTGATGCGTCCACGGTGCTCGTCCGCCGACGCGGTGAGTGCATGGGCGCGAGCGGCGGGATCCAGATGGCGAGTGGGCCGGCTCGCCGGTTGCCCGCCGCGGCTATGCGGGCGGCCGCGACGGCGCGTACGGGTTCAAAGGGCGATGGGGCCGAGGTCGCGGGCGGTCTCGGCGAAGTCCCGGATCAGGGCGGTCTCGGTGGCGGTGCGCCAGATGAGCGCCCAGCGGGCGAGCGGGGCGTCACGGATGGGCACGTAGATGTGGTCGGGCCGGGCGTAGTAGCGGATGGAGTGCGCGAAACACGGTGAAACGGCCTCGCCGTTCGAGACGAGGGGGATCATCTCGGCGGAGGTGGTCACGATGGGGCCGACCCGAATCAGACGTCCGCTGGGGGTGTGTGTGGGGACAAGCCAGTTGCGCCAATAGTCCGGCCGGGCTCCGCCGAAGACGACCTCGTCCCCGAGGTCTTCGTACGACACCGATTCCCGGCCGGCCAGCCGATGGCCGGGGCCGACCACGAGCACGACCGGTTCGGTGCAGACGACGGGGCCCACGGTGAGGTCGCTCTCCCTGACGGGTAACCAGGCGATCAGAAAGTCGATGTCTCCGGAGCGCAGCAGTCTGAAGGGGTCAGCGAAGCCGGCGTAGCGGAGCTGGAGGTCACATTCGGGGTGGCGGCTCTTGAAGGCGTCGAACAGCGGGCGCAGGTCCTGGGGATTTTCGTTGACCATGCCCAGGCACAGCACATTCGTCTTCCCGCGGGCGGTCAGGGCGGCGCGTTCGATGCCGTCGAGCAGCCCGCGGTACATCGGCTTGAGGTCGTCCAAGAGCTGCTGCCCGATGGGGGTCAGCGCCACGCGGCGGTTGTCGCGTTCGAACAGGGCGGCACCGATGCGGCGTTCCTGCTTCTTGATCGCCTGGCTCACGCGAGCCGGTGTCACATGCAGCCGTTCCGCCGTGCGGCCGAAGTGCAGCTCTTCGGCGAGAGTCAGGAAGATCTCGATGTCGCGAAGTTCCACGCAACCCCGTTCGTCGTTTAGTGAGAGGTTAAGGCACGGTACCGAATCCGGCATTGTCGTCTCGGATGGCCTGGCGGCACGCTGATGGCATGAACCTCATCGCTCCGCGGTGACACTGAACGCACGCTGAGTACAGTGTGCGCACAGCAAGAACAATATACGCGAAAGGATGTTGAGCCATGTCGAAGGTCGCCGGCTGGGATATGAAGGGCACTTGGGACAGCAAGGGCGCCTGGGAGACTCAGGGACGCTGGGAGGGACACCAGCGCATCCAGCTGTCCGAGGCGGGGGTGCAGCGGATGCGTGACGTGCTGAGCAGCCATGTCGCGTCCGGCGCGGTCCCCGGCCTGGTCGCGCTGGTCAGCCTCGGAGACGACACGCACGTCGAGGCGATGGGCACGATGCACGCGGGCGGCGCCGAGCCGATGCGGCGGGACACTATCTTCCGGATGGCGTCGCTGACCAAGCCGGTCACGGCCACGGCGGTGATGATCCTTGTCGAGGAATGCCGGCTGCGGCTGGACGACCCGGTCGACGAGTGGCTGCCCGAGCTCGCGAACCGCCGGGTGCTCGCCCGGATCGACGCCCCGTTGGACGAGACGGTGCCCGCGGCCCGGCCGATCAGCGTGCGTGACCTGCTGACCTTCACCTTCGGCTTCGGGGCCGTGCTGGCGCCGCCGGACACGTACCCGATCCAGAGCGCGATCCGCGAGCTCGGCCTGGACACCACCTCGCCGGACTTCGGGCCGGAGGAGTGGATCCGGCGGCTCGGGACGCTACCGCTGATGCGTCAGCCGGGCGAGCTGTGGCAATACCACGTCGGGTCCGACGTGCTCGGCGTGCTCGTCGGCAGGGTGAGCGGGCAGTCGCTGGAGGAGTTCCTGGGCGAGCGGTTGTTCTCCCCGCTCGGCATGAAGGACACCGCCTTCCACGTGCCCGCCGACCGGATCCACCGGCTGCCCACCAGCTACGCGCACAATCCCGAGACCGGCGAACTGGTCGTGTGGGACGAGGCCGCCAGCGGGAAGTACAGCCACCCGCCGGTGTTCCAGGCCGGCGGCGACGGGCTGGTGTCGACCGTCGACGACTACCACGCGTTCTACCGGATGCTGCTGAACAAGGGGACCCTGGGCGGCGAGCGGGTCCTGTCCCGGGCCTCGGTCGAGCTCATGACGATGGACCACCTGACGCCGGAGCAGAAGGCCGAGAAGGACGCCTTCGGTGACCACTTCGGCCGAAACGGCGGCTTCGGCTTCGGCATGGCGGTCCGCACCCACCGCCGCGACCTGGCCTCGCCGGGCCAGTTCGGCTGGGACGGCGGCCTCGGCACCACCGCGTACGCCGACCCGGCCGCGGACCTCGTCGGCATCCTGATGACACAGAGCGCGATGGACTCCGTCCACACCCCCCGCCTCCACCGCGACTTCTGGACCACCGCCTACCAGACAACCGGGTGAACGCGACACCTCAAGCAACCCGGCCGAGGCCTGGCCTGGCCTGACCGCAGCGCTGGCCGCATCCTTGTCCCTGCCTCAGAGGAAGGCGGTGACGCCCTCGTATTCGCCTCGGGACGCTCGGCCTGTCGTCTCGTATTCGAGGAGCAGCAGGCCGGTCGGCGTCGCCTCATGATGCACCAGGCGGAGACCGGACGTGGTTCCCGGACCGCCCAGCAGGCGGCGGCCGGCGCGGAGCACTGTGGGCGCGACCACGAGGCGAAGCGTGTCGATCAGTCCCGCCGCCAGCAGCGTGTCCGCCAGGCGGGCGCTGCCGTGGATCTGGAGTTCCCGTCCCGATCGCGTCTTGAGCTCGGTGACCGCCTGGATCGGGTCGCCTCCGAGCATGGTCGTGGGATGCCAGGTTCCCTCGGTGAGGGTGCTCGACACGACGTACTTCGGCAGGGTGTTCATCCGTTCGGCGAATGGATCGGCCGGGTCGGTGATCTTCGGCCAGTCGCGCGCGAACGCCTCGTACGTGCGCCGGCCGAGCAGCAGGCCGTCGGCGAGGTCGAGCCAGCCGGAGGCGCGCTGGACGAACGTCCCGTCCATGTGGGGCACGAGCCAGCCGCCGAGGGCGAAGCCGTCACTGGTGTCCTCGTCCGGAGAGCCAGGTCCCTGGCTGACCCCGTCCAGCGTGACGAACTCGGTGAGGGTGACCCTCATCGCGGGACCGTGCTCTCAGCGAAGGTGGCCAGCTGGCCGGCGACCGTGCCCCAGCCTTCGGCGAAGCCGAGCTTCTCGTGGTGGGCACGGGATTCCGGATCGCCGTGCCGTACGAGAATGCGGTAGTCCGTGCCGTCCGGGTGATCGTTCAGCATGATCGTGGCGGTCATCGCGACCGGGGCGGGCTTCGCGGGACGCCACGTGCTGGTGATCGCATTGGTGAACACGATCCGCTCGAGTTCATCGACGGCAAGGAAGCACGCGTCCAGATGCGGGACGAACTCGGCCCCGCCGTCACTCATGCGCGTCATGAACGCTCCCCCGGGTCGCAGCTCCAGCCGGTCCACCCGGCAGCGGTACGGAGCCGGGACCCACCACTGCTCGAGCCGGGACGGGTCGGCCCAAGCCCGCCACACGGTCGCGCGCGGGGCGCGGATGATCCGCTCCAGGGCAAGGTCGAGATCGGGATTCACTGCCTGTTCTCCTTCGGGTCGGTGACGAACCGCTCCAGGCGGTCGGTGCGTTCCTCCCAGATGCGGCGCTGCTCCGCCAGCCAGTCGTCGATGAGGGCGAGCCGCTCGCGGTTGAGCACGCACGTGCGCACCCGGCCGGACTTGACCGTGCGGATGAGCCCGTTCGATTCGAGCGTCCGCACGTGCTTCATGAACGACGGGAGGGTCATCGGGAACTCGCGGGCGAGGTCGCCGACGCTCGTGGGCCCGTGACCCAGGCGCCGCACGACGGCGCGCCGGGTCGGGTCGGCGAGGGCGACGAACACGCCGTCCAGGTGCGCCGAATACTGTGCCATGAGGCTAAGTATTACGACCGGCCATAGTTAGCGCAAGGGCTAAGTATCAGCCACTGAGCCGGATGATCCCCCGCGTGGCGGCCACGGTCACGGCGGCGGTGCGGTCATCGACGCCGAGCTTGGCGAAGACGTGCAGCAGGTGAGTTTTGACCGTGGCCTCGCTGATGCACAGGTGGGCCGCGATGGCCTTGTTGCTCATTCCCTGGGCGACCGCGCCGAGGACCTCGATCTCCCGGCCGCTGAGGGCGCCGGGCGTTTCGGCACGCGCCCACGACAACACCCGGCTCGCTATCGCGGGCGAGAGGGCGCTCTCCCCTCGGGCCGCCGCCCTGATGGCGTCGAACAGCTGCTCACGGCGGGTGTCCTTGAGCAGGTAGCCGATGGCTCCTGCGTCGATGGCACGCGAGATGTCGCCGTCGGTGTCATAAGTGGTCAAGACGATCACCCTGGCACCGGGGTCGTGCCGGCGGATCAGGCTGATTGCCGTGGCGCCGTCGACCTCGGGCATCTGCAGGTCCATCAGGGTGACGTCGGGCCGCAGATCGCACGCCAGCCGTACGGCGTCCGTGCCTGAGACCGCCTCGCCGACCACCTCCAGATCGTCCTGAGTGCCGAGCATCGCCCGGATGCCGTCGCGGACCACCGGGTGATCGTCGGCGATCAGGACGCGGACGATCATCGTGCCACCGCCGGGAGGCCGGCCACGACCGTGGTGCCCTCCCCCGCTGTGCTCTCCACGAGTAACGTGCCGCCGAGCTGCTCCATCCGCTCCAGCATGATCGACAGGCCGTGGCCGGAGGCGGCCCGCTCGGGATCGAAGCCGTCGCCGTCGTCGTGAACATCCAGCACGACCAGGTCCTCCATGTACGACAGGGTCAGCGTAACCTGCTCGGCGCGGGCATGGCGGCGGACGTTGGCGACCGCCTCCTGCGCCACGCGCAGCAGCTCCACCTGGACGTGCGCGTCCAGGGGCCGCAGCGTCCCGGTGATCACGGTGTGCGCCTCGATGCCGGTCTCGTCGGCCAGGCGGCCGGACAGCCGCCGCAGGGCCTCCGGCAGGCCGCCGTCGTCGAGTTCGCCGGGTCGCAACGCCCGTACCACCCGGCGGCTTTCCGTAAGGTTCTCCCTGGCCGCCCTTAACGCCTGGGTCAGGTGCTTGTTGTCCGGCAGCGTCTCTTGCGCCGCTTCCAGCAACATCACCACGCTGGCGAACCCCTGGGTCAGGCTGTCGTGGATGTCGCGGGCCAACCGCTGCCGCTCGGCTGCCACGCCCGCCTGCCGCTCGGCCGCCGCCCGCGCCTCCTGCGCGGCCTGCAACTGGTCGATGAGCCGCTGGCGCTCGGCGCTCTGCCGGGCCACCGAATAGAAGTAGCCGACCGCGGTGGCCGCGCTGATCGCGATCAGCGCGGTGATGGCGATCTCGGTCCAGGTGATCGACCCGCTCTCGTGGTAGCGATGCCACAGCCAGCCTCCGGCGCACGACACCACCGCGACCAGCCCGACGCGCACGGCGTCCATGCAGTACGGCACGAGCACGCTCAGGCAGACCACCAGGAAGGAGGAGTCGACGGCGAACAGCCCCAGCCAGAGCAACCCGCCGCCGAGCACATACGGCAGGGGCACCTCGCCCGTGGGCGGCGCCCACAGCACGAACCACGCCGCGTACCACGCGGCCAGGCCGCCCACCAACAGGACCGGGAGGACCCGACCCACCTCCATCAGAGGCCCGGCCGAGGTCAGCACCAGCCAGGAGGCGAAGAAGGCGTGCTGCCACCGGCGCTGCGACCGCTCCCAGGACTCCACGGCACCGACGATAATCAGCCGTCCGTCGGCTCGGCATCAACCAGTCGACTGACCTTGCGATCGGTGTCCCGCTCGATGTGCGCGCAGCCGTACTGGCACCAGACTCGACGGCGTGACAGCCATCCCCAGCCCGTCCCAAGCCGTCTGGCACCTCGGCCCGCTCCCTATCCGCGCTTACTCCCTGCTGATGGTGCTCGCCATCGCCGTCGGCATCTGGGTGACCCAGCGCCGCTGGTCCGCCCGCGGCGGCGAGCACGGCGCGGTCGGGGACATCGCCACCTGGGCCGTGCCGTTCGGCATCGTCGGCGCCCGGCTCTACCACCTGGCCACCGATTGGCAGCAGTATTTCGGTCCCGGCAAGGACCCCCTGCGTGCCTTCGCGATCTGGGAGGGCGGAATCAGCATCTGGGGCGCCGTCGCCGGTGGCGCGGTGGGCGCATGGCTGGCCTGCCGCCGGCGCGGCATCGCGCTGCGCGACTTCGCCGACGCCGCCGCACCCGGAATCGCGCTCGGGCAGGCGATCGCCCGCTGGGGTAACTGGTTCAACCAGGAGCTGTACGGCGGGCCGACCACACTGCCATGGGCGCTGGAGATCGACCCCGCGCACCGGCCGCCGGGCCTGGAATCCACGGCCACCTACCATCCGGCCTTCCTCTACGAGTCGCTGTGGAACCTGGGAGTGGCCGGCGTCGTCGTCTGGGCCGAGCGGCGCTTCCAGCTCGGGCGTGGCCGGACGTTCGCGCTGTACGTCGCGGCCTACACCGCCGGTCGCGCCTGGATCGAGTGGTTGCGCATCGATCCCGCCCCCCACATCCTCGGCCTGCGCTTCAACGTCTGGACCGCGCTGCTGGTCTTCGGGGCGGCGGCCGCCTACCTGATGGCCGCTCGCAAGGTGCGCACTCCCTGATCCCGGGCGTGTAGGACGAGGGTGACCCGGCGCCGCGCCGGGGTAGGCGGGTGGTCGTGCGCACTACATGAGCCAGGCGTTGTTCTGAACGATCGGCAGCTTGCCCAGGCCGAGCGTGGGAAGGAAGGGACTTTGGTCCCTGTTCGGCGGGGGCCGGGAACGTCCCGGCACGATCCTCAACACCCACGTGGCGCCGTCGGAAACCGTGGTGGCTTTCGAGGCCGACGAGCTGGACGGGCACGAGCGCCTGGGCTGGAGCGTGATCGTCACTGGAGTGGCCCGCCTCGTCACCGATCCGCAGGAGACGACCCGGCTCAAGGCCATGCTCCTCCCATGGGTGGCGGGCGATATGGACCAGGTGATTCGTATCCGGCCCGAGATCGTCACCGGGTTCATGCTGGTTCCCGCCGCTGCGGTGCCTGGCGCGGCGTCGGGCTAGCCGCATGAAGGCGCGAAGCTCGCGCCGCCGCCGCGTCAAGGTGCTCCTTGCACGCATCGGGACCGGGACAAGGGACCAAAGCCCCTTGTCGCGGTCCCGATGGATCCGTCAACCGGCGGCCAGCCAGAGGTCTGGGCCGAAGACCTCGTAGTGGATGTCGCGGGCTGCCACGCCCGCCTTCAGCAGTCGGCCACGCACGTCACGCATGAACGGCACCGGGCCGCACAGGTAGGCTTTCGCGCCTGCCGGGATCTCGACGCCGTCCAGGTCCATCAGGCCATCGCGGTCGGAGGCGGCGGCGTCCTTCTCGTACCAGAAGATCCTCTCGTCGGCGAGCTGCCGCATGTCCTCGTGCAGCGCATGATCGGCCGGGGAGCGGTCGGCATGCAGGAGCAGGACGCGGCGACGCGAGCCGGTGGCGGCCAAGTGCTGGAGCATCGCGACGATCGGTGTGCAGCCGATGCCCGCGGACGCCAGGACCAGCGGCGCGTCGCCGTCGTCCAGCGACACCTCGCCGAACGGCGCTGACAAGGTCAGCTCGTCACCCGGCCGCACGCCGTCGTGCAGCAGGGTCGACACCTCTCCGTCGGGGACGCCGTGCACACGCTTGACCGTGATCCGGCGGAGCGTGTCGTCTCCCGCGCTCGACAGCGTGTACTGGCGCAGCTGGTGCACTCCGTCGGGCATGCGGACCCGGACGCTGACGTACTGTCCGGGGCGGGCAGGAGGCACCGGGGCGTCGTCGGCCGGGCGAAGGAGGAAAGAGATCACGTCCGGTGTCTCGACGTGCCGGGCAGTGACGCGCCACTGCCGCCACGTGGCGCCATTGCGCGCGCCGGCCTCGGCGTAGATCCGCGCCTCCCGGGCGATCAGCGCGCCGGCCATCAGCCAGTACACCTCATCCCATGCCGCGGCCACCTCCGGAGTGAGGGCGTCGCCCAGCACCTCGGCGATCGCGCCGAACAGGTACTTGTGCACGATCACGTACTGGTCGTCGGTGACGCCGACGGCGGTGTGCTTGTGCGCGATACGCGCCAGCAGGTGGTCGGGGCGCTCGCCGGGACGCTCCAGCAGCATGCCGGCGAACGCGGCGATGGAGCCGGCCAGAGCCTGACGCTGCTCGCCGTTGGCCTGGTTGCCGCGGTTGAACAGGCCGTCGAGCAGCTCCGGCCGCTCGCTGAACATCGTCTCGTAGAACCGCGCGGTGATGGCGTCCAGCGAGGACCCGACAACCGGCAGGGTGGTGCGGACGATCGCGGCTGATTCCGCGGACAGCATGGAACCTCCAGGACAATTCGAATCAAGGCACGTGACTGCGGGCCGCCGACCACGCTATGGCTCCAGGAAGATCGTTTATCGGGGCGAACGTCAGCGCTTTCAGGGACGAAAGTCCTTAATGAGACACACGATCTTTTTCGGCCGCGAGCAGGGCGGCGAATTCACGTGCGGCCAGGTGCGCCCGCTGCCGGTCGCCGCACTGCTCGGCGCGCTGCTGGTCAGCCTGGCCGGCACCCTCGGGCGCACGGTCATCGCCCCGGCTAAAGGGGGATGTGCCAGCGCAGCCGCGTCCCGCCCTCCTCCGGAGCCTCCAGCTCCGCGGTGCCGCCCAGCCGGCCGGCCCGTTCCTCGATGTTGCGCAGGCCGCTACGACGTCCGTTCTCACCGACGCCGACGCCGTTGTCGGTGACCACGAGGGCAAGCCGCTGGTCGGCGACCTCGACCGACACCTCCGCCCGGGTCGCGCGGGAGTGGCGCACCACATTCGACAAGGCCTCGCGCAGCACGGCGAGCAGGTGCTCGGCCACGGCGTCGGGCACCAGGGTGTCGATCTGGCCCTCCATGCGCAGCCCCGGCATGAAGCCCAGATGCCCGCCCGCCCCCTCCACCAGATCGACGATCTGCGTACGCAGGCTCGCAGCGGCCTGCTCGCGCGGAGTCTGCAGGGCGAAGATCGACGAGCGGATCTGCCGGATCGTCTCGTCCAGCTCGTCGATCGCGTGCTGCACCCGCTTGCCCGCCTCCGGCCGCTCCACCAGCCGCACCGTGCTCATCAACGTCATCGCGGTCGCGAACAACCGCTGGATGACCACGTCATGCAGATCCTTGGCGATGCGATCCCGATCCTCCAGCAGACCCAGCCGCTCGGCATCACGCCGAGCCTCGGCCAACTCCAGCGCGACCGCGGCCTGACCCGCGAACGACTCCAGCATCTGCTGATCCGCCCCGCTGAACGGCAACCGCCCGCTCCGCCTGGCCAGCGCCAGCACCCCCCGCACCCGCGGCGTCGCCCCCAGCGGCACCATCAGCCCAGGCCCATAACCCAGCCGCCGCAACGGCGAGTCAGGATACGGCTCGCCCGGCAGATCCCGCTCCGACACCGGCACACCCTGGGCATACGCCTCGCCGACCGGCGTGGCCGCCACCTCGAACGTCATCCCCAGCAGCTCGCCGGCGCCCTCACCCTCCGCCACATCCACGACCAGCGTCTCACCCGACGCCTCGGGCAACAGCACCTGCACCAGGTCCGCATCACACATCTGCCGGGCCCGCGCCGCCATCGTGGTCAACACCTCATGAAGGTCGGCACCGGACAGCAGACTCGTGGTGATCTCCGACGACGCCTGCAACCAGGCCTCACGCCGCCGCGACTCCTCATACAACCGGGCATTCTCCACCGCCACACCCGCAGCGGTCGCCAGCGCGACCACGACGGCCTCGTCCTCCTCGTCGAAGTCACCACCGCCCCGCTTCTCGGTCAAATACAGGTTGCCGAACACCTCATCCCGCACCCGTACCGGCACCCCGAGGAAGGTGCCCATCGGCGGGTGCCCCGGCGGGAAGCCGTACGACTCCGGATGATCCGAGATACGGCTCAACCGCAACGGCCGAGCCTCCTTGATCAACAAGCCGAGCAGGCCGAGCCCGTGCGGCCAGTGCTCGATCTTGGCGATCTCCTCCTCGCTCAACCCCACCGGAATGAACTGGACGAGCGTGCGCTCCTCCCCCACCACGCCCAACGCCCCGTAACTGGCGTCCACCAGCCTGGTCGCCGTCTCCACGATCCGCCGCAGCACGGTCTCCAGATCCAGGTCACTGCCCACCGACACCACGGCCTCGAGCAGCGCGTGCACCCGATCACGCGTGGCCAGCACGGCATTGAGCCTCATCTGCAGCTCGGCCAGCAGCTCATCGAGCCGCATCTGCGGCAACAAGGGCCGATGCTCGCTCTCCGACATACCGATCAGTGTCGCACCCAGCCATGGTGCCGCCCACTCCGGTGCCGGGATGGGCGCCACGCTCAGCGGCGCGTCCCGCAAGGCCGCAGGGCGCCGAGGACAGCGCCGAACGGCCTCAAGAAAGGGGACCTTCGGCCCTGCACATGCAGGACTTCGGTTAGTTTCGGTCATGCCGACGGTCCTATAGCGTCACAAGCATGATTCGTGTGTTTCTCGTCGACGATCACGAGGTCGTACGCCGGGGTGTGGCGGCCCTGCTGGAGTCCGAGGACGACATCGAGGTCATCGGCGAGGCCGGCACCGCGGAGTCCGCGATCGCCCGCATCCCCGCGCTCCAGCCGGACGTGGCGGTGCTGGACGTGCGGCTGCCCGACGGCAACGGCGTGGACGTGTGCCGTGAGGTGCGCTCCCGGCTGCCCGGGCTGGCCTGCCTGATGCTGACGTCGTTCGCCGACGACGACGCGTTGTTCGACGCGGTGATGGCCGGGGCTTCCGGCTATGTGCTCAAGCAGATCCACGGCTCCGATCTGGTGGGCGCGGTCCGCACGGTCGCGTCCGGCCAGTCTCTGCTCGACCCGCAGACCACCGCCGCCATGCTGCAGCGCCTGCGCGACCAGGCCTCCAGGAAGGACCCGCTCGCCGCGCTGACGGCGCAGGAGCGGCACATCCTCGAGCTGATCGGTGAAGGGCTGACCAACAGGCAGATCGGCGAACGCCTGTTCCTGGCCGAGAAGACCGTCAAGAACTACGTCTCCAACCTGCTGTCCAAGCTCAACATGCAGCGCCGCACCCAGGCCGCCGCACTGGCCGCCCGGCTCCGCGACGACCGGCGCGGATAGCCGGCTCACCTCGTCCACCACGTCGATCACGCCCTCCACGGCGCGCACCGCTTCGACGAGGGCGATGGCCTGGGACCTCCGCCGCACCCGGCCGCTGATCGTCACCACACCCGAGTCGACCGTGACGGACAACGCCGCAGGATCCGTGAGCACGGCTCTGATGTCGGCCTCCAGCTCATCGGGGGGACGGGTGAAGCCCCGCAGCACGTCACGCTGATGCAGCGTGCCGATCATCCGCCCGGTGGCCACATCGATCACCGGCAGCTGCTTGACGCGCTTGGCATGCATCAGCCGCGCCGCGTCACGCACGCCGGTGCCCGGCGTGACGGTGATCGCCGGAGAGGTCATCAGCTGAGCCGCCGTCACCCCCGCGGCCTTCTCGTGATCGCGACGCTGCGCGGTCCATCGACTCGGCCGACAGTGGCGGACGTCCTGGATACCGGGTGACCAAAGTCGCTGACCAGGCAGGTCCTATGCGCGAACCACCGCCACGGGGCAGCGGGCGTGATGCAGGACACCCCGGCTGACCGAGCCCATCAGCATCGAGCCCAGGGCGCCACGCCCGTGCGAGCCCACCACGAGCAGGTCCGCCCGCTCGGACGCGTCAGTGAGCGCGTCCACCGGATGCGCGGACAGCGCCTCCTCGATGACCCTGACCTCGGGGTAGTCCTTGCTCAGCGCTGCCACCCGGTCCCTGACGAGCTGGTGCTGCGCCGTACGAACCTCGTCCATGTCGACGGCGGCCTCCGGCGCGAACGCGTGCACCGGCAGCTGCCAGGCGTGCACCACCCGCAGCGCGCTGCCCCGGAGTTTGGCCTGCTCGAAGGCGTAGGCCAGCGCGGGCTCGCACTCGGCCGAGTCATCCACCCCCGCCACGACCTCCCCATGCACCCGCCGCAGGTCGCCGTGCACCACGACGACCGGGCAGTGCACGTGACCGGCGACGTGCATGCTGACCGATCCCAGGAGCGCGTCGGCGAACCCACCCAGCCCGCGGCTGCCGACGACCAGCTCGGTGGCGTCCTTGGCCTGCTCGCGCAGGACCACGGCAGGCCTGCCTTCGATGTTGTGCGTCTCGACCTCGACCGTGGGCTGGCGCTCGCGGGCGAGCGCCTCGGCCTCGCCCAGGACCCTGTCCCCATCACGCAGCAGCCGATCAGACGCATCCGGAAGGGGATATCTGCCGATCTGGTACGAGTCTCGGTCCACCGCGTGCACGATCCGCAGCGGCAGGCGCATGCGGAAAGCGTCGTTGACGGCCCACTCCACGGCGGCTCGCGCGCTCGCCGAGCCGTCCACTCCGACGATGATCATGATCTGTCCTCCTTCGTCCCGGTTCACATCGCACCGTGTCCTCTCCTACCCGGCGCAGGGCCGGAAGTCAGTTCCTCAAGGGCCGAAGGGCCCTGTCTGCCGCAGGCATCCCCTAAGTAGCTTCATGAGCGACAGACCAGGGAGGAAACATGGAAGTCCTCGACCGCGAGGAGTGCCATCGTCTTCCGCACCGCCTACGGCGGCCCCATGGACAAGGACCCCGCACATGCTGAACATCACCGACACGCTGTACCGCTGGTGTCGTGACGACCGCCTCTTCGCCCTGGCCACTGTCGTGAGCGTCAGCGGCAGCGCGCCCCTGCCACCCGGCACCGGCCTCGCCGTGGACACCGACGGCAACGCGATCGGCAGCGTCTCCGGCGGCTGTGTGGAGGGCGCCGTCTACGAGCTGTGCCGGCAGGCGCTGGCCGACGGCGGCCCACCCGCACGGGCCCGCTTCGGCTACTCCGACGACGACGCCTTCGCCGTGGGCCTCACCTGCGGCGGCGAGATCGAGGTGCTGGTGCAGCGGATCGAGCCGGCCGCAGCGCCGCACCTGGCCGCGGCGCTCGACGAGGTGCTGTGCGACCGCCCTGTGGCCATCGCCCACGTGGTGGACGGTCCGGAGGCGTTGCTCGGCCGCATGGTCCATGTCCCCGGCCGCGGGACGCCGTACGGGAGTCTGGGCGGCGGTGAGGACGCGGACCGGGTGGCCACGGCCCGGGCACGCGGGCTGCTCGCGGCCGGCCGCACCGGCCGGGTCGAGATCGGAGGCGACGCCGATACCTGCCCCGAGCGGCTGTCCCTGCTGATCCACACCAACGCGCGCCTTCCCCGGATGCTGATCTTCGGCGCCGTCGACTTCGCGGGCGCGCTGAGCGAGGCCGGACGCTTCCTCGGCTACCACGTCACCGTGTGCGACGCCCGCCCGGTCTTCGCCACCACCGCACGCTTCC